>JACCWK010000080.1 GCA_013697655.1 Nitrosospira sp. | reverse complement strand
TTCAGTGAGCGAAAGAAATCTCGCTCAGAAACAGAAGCAAAACCGGGGCAGCGCCGTTCCGCTGCATGTGACCGGCTACCCTCTTAAACTCGGCTTAATATTGTCTTGACTGAGGGGTCCACTTTAGTTTAATTATTAGAGAAGGAAACCGCGGATAATGAGAACCGCGTACTCTGGGTATTTGCGCGGGGGGAACCTCTGAGAACTCCGTCATATCCAGAAAAGTTGCATGTTGGAAATACTCAAGATTCCACCGCTGGCTAAAAAGTATAATTCGCACTCACCCCTACCATGTAGTTCCGCCCTGGCGAGGGTTCGTAGAAACGTCCGTTGCTTTCGTTTACGATTATCGATCCGATATATTTTGTTTCGGTGACATTATCTACTCGTACGAATTCGCTGAATTTCCAGCCCCCGAACTGATGCGCATAGGCAATGCGGACGTTGGCAATGGCATACTGGCTGGCGGCCTCGGTATTGATATCGTTGGCAAAAATCCTGTCGCGGTAGATCGCCTCTACCGCCGCCGAAAAGCCTGGCTGCCCGCGCCGCCAGGTGAGTTCCGCATAAGCGGTATTTCGCGGCACGCCGGGCACGAAATTGCCGGCCGCTACCGTAACCGTGGTTGGCGCTGCGGTGGGACGGTAGGTGTAGGAGTCCTGGAAGATAGCGTCGAGATAGGTATAGGACACATAAGCGGCAAGGTCTGTACCGAAACGAGAATCGGCCGAAAGCTCCACGCCCCGCCGCCTCGTGCCGGAGGCATTCTGGAAGGTGGCTCGACCCCCGGCATTGATTGCGGGCAGAATTTCGCTCGTAACACGCGTTTCGAAAAAGGCCAGATTAAGACGGGTATTGTTCGAAGCGAGCCACTTGAGCCCTGCCTCGACGTTGTTGCTCCTGCTTGGCCGAAGCAAGAAATTGAGGCCGCTGCCGCCGTCGGGTCTGTAGCCAAGTTCGGCAAAAGTAGGGGTTTCGAAACCTTGGCCGGCACTGGCGTACAGATTGAACGCGGGCGTTGCCTTGTATAAGAGTCCGAGCACAGGGTTGACCGCACTGAAAGTTACGCCGCCGCTATCGTCGGGGTTATCTGGACCGATAAAAAAATCACGGGATGTAAACTTCACTTTCGTATTGCGCACCCCGGCAGATAGCGACCAGGCAGGGGTAAATTGCCACTCGGCCTGCGCATACTGACTAAAACTGGTGACGATATCGTTTTCATCCCGGCGCAGATTACCCCGCACACCCAACGCCGAGCCAGAGAAATTCTCGAAACCCTTGCGTCTTTCCTTCGATCCTTCGTAATCGATTCCGGCCGCTATCGTTAATGGCCGTGGCCCGCTGCTGCGGTGCGTCCACCGCAAACCCAGTCCACCGAACTGACGCTCCAGGTCGACCACGCCTCCGGAATTGGTGAGTGGAATCTGCGCGCCGCGCGGCAGAGCGAGGAATTGCAGAATTTCCCTCGTGCCCGAATAACCAATCAGCTTGATAGTAGTTGCGGCGGAAAATCTATGTTCATAAACCAGTCCACCCTGCGTATTATCGATGCTCTTGCGGGTATTGAAAGTGGTGGCGGTTGCATCCGCCTGACGCGGATTCATGCTTGCCTGCGCGCGCGTCAACCCGAGCGGGTCCTGTGTGTCGCCCTGATGCAATTCATTTGTCACCAGCGTAAGCGTTGCATCATGGTTGAATCGGTAGATCAGCTTGGCATTTGCCTGATAGCGCGTGGCGGCACTATGATCGCGATAGCCGTTCGTCCCGAACCGGGAAATATCGATCATATAATTGAATGGCCCTTGTGTTTCCATTCCAGGCGATCCGCCAAGAGTTCCTCCGAGCTTGATCTCACCTCGGGTCGTGCCATAACTGCCCCCTAGCACCGAGCCGGTCAATACCGTTCCCGCGGGGCCATCCTCGGTAAAAGCCTGAATCACTCCACCCGATGCATTGCCATGTATGGCGGCAAAGGGTCCGCGCAGCACTTCGATACGGCTGATCGAGCCGAGGTTCATCGTGGCTGCCTGACCTTGTCCATCAGGCATGGTAGCAGGGATATCATCGACGACCATCCGTATGCCGCGGATACCGAAAGTGGAGCGTGCGCCAAAGCCGCGTATGGAGATTTGCAAATCTTGTGCGTAATTCTGACGATTTTGAATAACGAGGCCCGGAACGCGCGTCAAGGCTTCGGAAAGGTTGATAAGAGGACGACCGTCCTGGATTACCCCTGATTCCACCACGTCGATTGACATTGGCAAGGAGAAACTTGCTTGATCCACACGCGTACCGATGACGACGACCGGATTGAGATTGTGCTGGGGCACACCGGGCGAAGCGAGCGATTGGGCCGCGGAAAGGCCGGAGGCCATCATCAGGTTACCCAAGGCCGCAAGGGTGATGGGACTGACCACCCGCGAAGGAAACCGGTGAACAAGTTCCCTCTGAAGCACATTATTGAAATTGAGAGGCTTACTTGAAGGCTTGCTATGCCCGGGCAGAAGGTTTCGATGAGTTTCGATTTTCACTCTCCGATGTATGGCGACATAATAACCGCTCAGAGGTACCTCAATCAAATTGTAGTGCGGCAGTATGTTCATATGCGCTGATGGGTCACCTCGACAATGAATGAACTCTGACTAATCGGCAATAGGAATTTGAGGCTTTACAGGGCCTTATAGTTAATATAGGATTGAGTCTCATTCTCAATTATGGAGCCAGAACCATGACCGCCTCGACGCTGGTTGACACCAAGATTCTTGAAGCGTATGCAGATGCATTGAAAGCCCTTGTCACGGCCCTGGGATGGCAGATCGATCCTGTTCGCCTTCATGCGGATCTTCAAACAATCGCGAGCGTCACGAGAAGAGATCGCCTCGGAGCGTCGGCGGGGCTTATCGATGAACTTGCGCGCACTGTCGAAGTGAGGTTGCTGACAACAAAGGTAAATATTGAGCGCACCGTCGTTCCTTTTCGCTGACGTACGCGGATATGCTTGCAGCTTTCCCGTTTCCCACATTCGGCATCCTCAATGTATGCCGAATGCAAAGGGGTGGCGGATAATCCTGGAATTTACTTGGCGTAGGTGGTCAATTGCGCACCCGTGGGAGCGATGATCGTCGCGAGCAGACGCGCCGGGGTGTTCTGGCTGGGATTCTCCATGAATGAATGCACTGTGCCGGGCACCTCGGTCCAGCTTTGCCCGGCGCGATACTCGATCAGTTCGCCGTTGTTTAATTGCGAATGAACAGAGCCCTCAAGCACATAAACGAAGACTATGCCTGCATGGCTATGACTGGTGGTATAGGCTTTTGGTGCCAAATTTACTATCACCGCTGTCAGAGTGCGTTCAGGTTCATCTGGAAGCACCTGTGATGCGACCGACGTAAGCGTCACGCCAACCGAGGTTTCAGCGGCTTGTGCGTTCAATGCACCGGTCACGAATCCAATGCTCAATAAAATAACGGCTAGAAATAATTTAACAATGCGCGCCGAGTGCATGACTAAATTGAGTTTTTTCGTAGATTCCATCCAATGTCTCCTTATAAATGCAAAAATGCTGAGAGCCAATAAAAACCGGATTATTTCATGTTTCCTTAATACTACGAGAGGCCACCGTTTTAATATAACAATTATTCAAAAGAATGTCAGGAAACTTGACGGGAAACCTGGGCCAGCGGAAGTCATGATATCGCATGCGAACCTGCGTCCTCCCCTCTGATTACAGACAGGAAGGCAGCTATCAGACCACCTGCGATATTTAACTCAGACCTCTCGAATACCCTGAAACCGCATTGTTCAGTTTATAAAGGTTCTGCATCCATTTGCGTTTGCCATAACGGTTATGTGAATACGCTCCGTGCCCGTCCTTTCCAGGTGCAAAACAAGCCCAGGTACCGCCACCGCCGCCCCAAGTCTGTATGTCGTCCGAAGCATTCAACAGTTTTAGATACATGGGAGAGAGCCACGTTGCTCCATAACGTCCTCTGGCAAGGTCCACATAACCGCTCAAATAATAAAGTGTCCATGAAGCTGCCCATCCAACAGTTTTACGCATGATTACTCCTTCTGGATTTTGTGCCTGCGACCGACAAGCCGTCAGTGAACACATCTTACGGGCCTGGCTGATGTTGACAATTGGACTCAGGTACATCGAACTTAGGTACTACTGGCCGATGGCACCATTCGCCATTCCCTGCCCTTGACAAAAAGGGTTATTCTCAGTTTTTCTTACGTACAAACAGTCCACATTGTTTATTGCGTCGTCTTGACTTGAAACCTATGTTGCTCAATGGGACGCAAAATTTCTTAAATACGCTTTCATCTTGAGCCACAGAGGACCAGCAGTCCTTTGTGGCTTTTTCCGTTTTTTGGTACAGGTCAGTTCTTACTGGCGTTTAATTGCCCCTGCCCTCGGATTCGATATCTATGCCTGCAGTACGAAAGGGCTTAAAGGCAGACGTATGAAAATTGATATATACTTTTTTGAATATAGGGTGCGTTCGTTGGGTCTGGTTTTGCCTGTTCTCCACCCTTTGAAAAGAATTTCTGTCGCGTACTGAATACGCTCTGTCCCTTGCGGCCTGCAGCAATTGACAGTGGCATCTATGAGTGAGAAACACTAGTCGCTATTTCTTACAATCTGTGAAAGCGGCAGCTATTTTGTTTTTTTTATTATTGATTTAATTGAGATTTTCTTACGGGAATGATTATTGCTTAATAGGTAGGCAGACCTTTCGTTTCACGTGAAAGACTGCCCTCTGGGATTCTGGTTATCATTTGACCGGGGGGTGATTATAGTTTGACCTTGTTGTTCAACTTATTGTAGAGAGGAGATTTAAGAATGAGAAAGATAATGGGACTAGCAGTTGCACTCGCCCTGATCGCTCCACTCCAAGCGGCGGCTACCACCACGGTATATGAAGTTAAAGCTCTGGATAATTCCACGTCTGGGGGTGCAGGCCTTGCAATATCTGTCTTCGCCAGCCAGTCGTTCTCGGTATCGGCCGACATCAATGATTTATGGAATGCTGGGCCTTTGCCCCGCTGGTCCAATGCAGACGGCCTCAATGCAGTTTTATTATCCACGGGTTTGCCGGACGTCAATGGCGACAACTCAAACGTTGCTGCTGGTAATAAAATCGGGGACGTTCTGCCACTCTGGACACAGAATGGTTTAACCGCACCTTACGGAACGTTGGTGGGCCAATGGGGCAGCGGTGACTACTTCACAGTTGGTACAACCTACACGGGTACGGCAATAGATAACACGCTGAACCTATTCTATTTCGATTCCAATACTGGCGGTAATAGAGGGAGCATTTTAGCTTCCGTGACGGCCATTCCCGAACCCGAAACCTACGCCATGCTGTTGGCCGGTTTGGGTCTGGTGGGTTTCATAGCTCGTCGCCGGAAGGCTGCTTAAGCAGAACCTGATCCTCGGTCACAAAGGGCTAATATTGCCTTTGTGGCCGTTGTTAGTGCCTGCTGGAGGTCCTCTGCATCAGAGGCCGCGGCGGACCATTACCCACGTCCTCGATCAATATTTGTGGCAGCGGGGTTATATACGCCAGCACTACATATGCGCTAATATACGCCAACGTTTAAACGGCCATATTCTCAAGACGTATATTTTACGCGCCCCGAACAGTGCTATCGGCCCGATTCATGCGCCACTTTCTTTCCTTAAGCATCCTGTTTTGGCATTTCCATCTTCCGCGTTTTCGTTGAATCTCATATTCGCACGTTGGCGCGAACCTGAATTAGAGGGGAGGCTCAAGCAAATATGAGAGCCGACGCAGATGTTCACGGTCCGGAAAACGGGAGTTACGAAAACCTCGCCGGTTCGTCCCGCCCTCCACACAGCGCTTACTCATGGCGTGACGTGCTGCCAAAATTTGCTCTGTGTTTTTTTGGCATCGCCTTATGGAGCAAAGGGATCACAATGTATGCCTACTACTTTCTGGCATTGGTCTGGATTTTAGACAGCGGCCTTGGCAGATTTGGAGAGGTGATTAAAGAACCTTTCGTGGCAACAATGCTTATTCTGTGCATCGTGGTAGCGCTGGGTATTCTTTGGGGCGACAACGTTACGCTTGGATATAAGGTGTGGAAGCGATATTTCGCATTCCTGATTTTCATTCCCTATTTCTCCCTCTTGGGAAAAACTGGCAAAAAGCGATTGCCGTGGGCGATCGGTGGCCTGCTTCTCGGTTATTCGGGCGTTCTGCTTACCGGTATATACCAATGGATTACTATGGACGCGCGGGGCATTCCGCTCCTTCGCATGACATACCTGGATTTTTCCTGCATGCTCGGAATTGGCGTCATTCTATCTATCTATCTCGCCGGGACCCGCAGCAACAATAAAACACGATTGTTATTATGGCTCCTGGCAGTTTTTTTACTTTTCGTCCAGTTTAACCAGAATGCGCGAGCATTGCTCCTGGCCACTCTCATTTCATCGGTAATTTTGATTTTTCTGTTGCATAAAAAAGAGATCAGGACATTTCTTGCAATCACCGCATCGTTAATCATTGTTGTTGGAGTTTTTGCATACACTAGCAGCACCTTTCAGGAAAGGCTGCTTCAAGCCCAACGCGATATTGAACTGTCTCAACAAGAAAAATACAACACCAGCCTGGGTTACCGTCTTGCCATGTGGGATGTCGGTCTGCACGGGATCGCCGAGCGCCCCTTATTTGGCCACGGCACGGGTATGGCTGCACGCTATTTTGATAAAACAGCCGAGACATACAAGGGGGGGCTCTACAAGGATGTACCGGAATTTATTACTACCTATCATTACCACAATGACTGGATCGAGATCGGGATGCAGGTGGGAGCGATTGGCCTCCTGGCTTATGCCTCTCTCCTATGGGGCTGGTTTCAAACCTTGCGAACGCAACGGTTAACCATACTGGGCGCGACTTTGATGTGTTTTATTCTTCTGTTCGGGCTGACAGATGTGTTTGTCATATTTACGCAAAATCTTTATCTGTTGCTTGCCATCACCGCTATTGCGGTTTGCTGGCAAAAAACATACGGCCCAGCTTCTTTTCACGCGGAAAATCGTAGCGTGCGTGCCTGATGCGTATATGTTTCATAGCGCATTCGGCGGAAATGTATGGTGCGGAACTGGCGCTTCTCGAATTGTTGCAGGGGTTGGTCAATGAAGGCAGTAGCTGCATGGTTCTTGTGCCTGAAAATGGTCCCTTTCTTGCCGAGATCGACCGCATGAGGGTGGAATGGCAGATCATCAACTATCCTACCTGGAGACCTCGGCGCCGCAAGATAATAAATCGTTTTATACGAACGCTTAAAGCGTCGTTAGCCGCCATTCCGATGGCGCAAGCAATTACTCGATGGCAACCCGACGTGGTGTATACAAACACCGTGGTGATCGGGGTCGGAGCTGTGGCGGCGTGGCTGGCGCGCTGTCCGCATGTCTGGCATCTGCACGAATTCGGACACATTAATCCTGAAGAACTTTTCGATCTGGGAAATCACCGCACAGCTCGGTTGATCGACTCTCTCTCGGCTGGGATTATCGCCAATTCCCGCGCGGTAAAAAATGAATACGCTCGATATATCAACCCCCAAAAGCTGCATGTGATTTATCAGTCTGTGACATTGAATGAAGAAAGCAAATATGCGGCGGAACCGATCGAACGCAAGCAAGTATTTAGGTGTGTCATGGTCGGTTCGCTCCAGCCATTGAAGGGGCAGCAGGAAGCAATAGCTGCGCTAGCCGAATTAGCGCGTCGAGGATTTGATGCTGAATTAATGATTGTCGGAGCCGGAAGCAGCGGTTTCCGGCAGGTACTTGAGAATGACATAAAGCGTTATGGACTGGAGCAACATGTCGTTTTCCATGGGTATGTTGAAAATCCGATGAGCCTGATTCACGCTGCTGATGTAGTACTCATGTGTTCCCGCTTCGAATCGTTCGGGCGCGTGACGGTAGAAGCAATGCTGGCCGGGAAGCCCGTGATAGGCGCCGCCAGCGGAGGGACCGCGGAATTGATTCAGGCCGGGAAAACCGGTCTGCTGTACGAATCGGGTAACTATAATGACCTTGCCGGGAAGATTCAGTATTTATTTGAGAATCCCGAAAAAAAAATAAAGCTAGGTGCCGACGCACGTGCTTGGGCAACGGGGCGCTTTACCCAGAAACGATATGCCAGGGATGTGCTTGATCTGTTGGACGGTGTATTGGCAAAGCCCGCCAATACAAGGCATGCTTGATCGCCCGGGCTTTTCGGGACAGAGAGCCTGCCATAATTGAGCACATGCACACAGTAGAACCTTGGAGGATTTTGTCTGGAAGTTTCATGGCGCAGGCAGGTTCAAGACAGGAGCGTGACTAAATTATCCGGACCGGAAAGGGGATGCCGCTTCGCCATCAGATATTGGTATGGACGAGTTCGGCGTGCGGTGTTGTTTAGCCATGGCGAGGGCGTGACGACAAAGTCGTCTACTAAATGAACAATACATTGCTGCATGATGCAATCAGTACCGAGCCCCGTCCCACATGCTACCTGTGCGGCGGGGGGCATGAGGTCATTTACCGTAATCTCGAGGATCGCCTTTTCAGCGCACCCGGAGTTTGGACCCTCAAACA
Source organism: Nitrosospira sp. (assembly GCA_013697655.1). Classification (GTDB taxonomy): domain Bacteria; phylum Pseudomonadota; class Gammaproteobacteria; order Burkholderiales; family Nitrosomonadaceae; genus Nitrosospira. The sequence goes on along the minus strand of JACCWK010000080.1, from coordinate 26,083 downwards.
ATGTCCTGAACCAGATTGTGGCCTCATCTGGCTGGACCCAATGCCCACGGAGAAAGACATTGGCAAGGCCTATCGGGACTACTATACCCACGGAAACGAAAATACCCAAAAGCCCAGTAAGCGTAGGGACATTCTTAACCACCTTAGGCGTGCGTTCTTCCTGGCGTGCGACAGAGGATATCTTGCTCGCAGGTACGACGCTGCGAACGGGGCTTCGGCTATTGAAAAGTTGGTTGGCCTGTTTGTGTACCTCTGGCCAACGCGAATGGCTGCTCTTGATTTCAAAGCCATGTATCTGCGGGTTCGATCCGGTGCCAGACTATTGGAGATTGGCTGCGGGAGCGGAAGTCAGCTGGAGTCTTTGCATCGACTGGGCTGGCAGGCGGAAGGGCTCGATCTGGATCCGGTGGCGGTCAAGGTTGCATCCGCCCGCGGCCTGACGGTCCATGCCGGTAGCCTCAAGGAACAAAGCTTCCCCGACCGGTATTTCGACGCGATCGTTTCCAGCCACGTGATCGAACATGTGCACGATCCTATCGGCCTGCTGCGCGAATGTGGGCGCGTTCTCAGGCCCGGTGGCAAACTTGTCGTCATTACACCCAACACCGCGAGCTGGGGTCACCTGTGGTTCCGAAGCAACTGGCTTGCTCTCGACCCGCCCCGGCATCTGTATCTTTTCAACCCATCCTCACTACGCCATGCCGCCGAAAAGGCAGGCCTTGCCGTGCACCGCCTCACCTCCACCGTGCGCGACGCGGACGGACTATTTCGGGCGAGTCGCGACATCCGAAACACCCGGCGCCATGTTTGGGGAAGCCGCCACCCTTGGCTAGTGCGTCGGGGGTCCAAGATCCTGCAACTGGTGGAGTGGTTGCTGCTTCAGGCAGGGCCGGACCGGGGGGAAGAGCTGATGATGATTTGCGAACGTGGTAACGCCTGATCTGCTGGTGTTTGTCCTTATGAAAAGTGCCCTTGTCCATTCTTCCCTGATGAAGTATCAGCGCCCTGCTCTGGATCCTGGATAACCAGCGCGGCAAAAGGATTCTTCAATGCAGGTGGACGCGGACCAAACTCTCAGCTTCAGAAATCCATTGCTGACTAAAGGCATGGATATGACTACAATCGGTCTTTGCTTAAAGGAGTTTTTATGAAATTGGTGCGTGCGCGAATTCAGAACTTCCGAAGCGTGGAGGATTCCGGTGAGTTCAGCCTTGATGAGCACATAACCTGTCTGGTCGGGAAGAACGAATCGGGCAAGACCACTCTTTTGACGGCGCTTTACCGGCTCAACCCGATCTTTAACGACGCACACTTTGACTGGCAAAAAGACTACCCTCGCCGCCACGTATCGGACTACGAAATACGCCATGAGGGCGATGACGCAAACGTAATCACCACATGGTGGGCCATTGATTCAACCGAAAAGCAAGCGATCAACGACATGTTCGGTGCCGGTGCACTCGAGAGCGAAGAAATCGTGGTGCAAAAAAATTATGGCAATCGCACCGGCTGGACGGTCAGATTTGATGAAGCGGCGATTGTTCAATATCTGATTGATAGCGGCGACCTCCATGACGATGAGAAGGCTCACCTCGGTGCATCCCGGACAGTAGCGGAACTCAAGGCGAAAACAGAATCGCTTCATGAATCGTCGCCCGGACGATGGCGATTCATTCAACGCATCGATCGGGATTTTCCCGAAGCTTCGGCTTCCCAGGGTATCGTGAGGCTGCTGGCTATGCCGAGATTCATGCTGTTCTCGCAGTATCAGCGCATGCAGGGCCAGGTAAGTCTTGAGCAGATACAAGAGAGGAAATCCAGCAATACCCTGGAACCCGCCGACCATGTTTTCGTTGCGCTTTGCGATATGGTCTCCACCACGGTTGAACAAGTTGCTTCCATCCAGGATTTCGAGAGCCTGGTTTCGCGCTTCGAGAGCGTTTCCAACAAGATTTCAGCGGAAATGCTGCGTTACTGGAGTCAAAACAAGTTCCTCAAGGTGGTCTTTCGGCTCGACCATGCACTGCCGGGGGACCCGCCACCCTTCAATAGCGGCCGCATCTTTCGTACCCGCATTTTAAACCAGCTGCATGATGTAACGGTCCCGTTCGACAATCGCAGCACGGGCTTTGTGTGGTTTTTCTCTTTTCTTGTCCTGTTCTCACAACTAAAAAAGCAGAGCCAGGGAAAAGTCATCTTGCTGCTGGACGAGCCGGGGTTGAGCTTGCACGGCAAGGCACAGGCCGATCTTCTACGCTACTTCAAGGAGCGCCTCGCACCTGACCATCAAGTCATCTACACGACACACTCACCTTTCATGGTGCCGGCCGATAATCTTCTTTCCGTGCGCACGGTGGAGGACGTCATTGTTTACCATGAGAATGACAAGCCGGAAGTCCAGGGCACCAAGGTTGGTGGCGATGTACTCAGCACCGACCAGGACACGCTGTTTCCATTGCAGAGTGCCTTGGGTTACGAGATTACCCAAACCCTCTTTGCCGGTGAACATACCCTTTTGGTGAAGAGACCGTCCGACCTTCTTTATTTGCGGGCGATTTCGGAAGTATTGCGCTCGCACAAGCGCATATCGCTTGATCCGCGCTGGACCATTTGTCCGGCGGGAGGCATGGAGAATGTCAGCGCTTTCATGAGTCTTTTCGGCGGCAATCGATTGCATGTCGCGGTACTGACGGATTACGCGGCAGACCATGAAAAGCTCGAAGACCTGCGCCGCTGGAAGATTTTGCGGGACGGCCATATTTTCGCAATGGGCACTTATGCCGGCCAGCCGGAGGCAGAGGTTGAGGATATGCTCGGCGCGGGACTTTATCTGGAGATCGTCAACGCATGTTACGGGCTTAAAGGGAAACAGGCCCTGACTGCCCCTCCCATGAATTCACGCATCGTTCCATACGCGGAAGAACACTTCATGGCACAGCAAGGCACGGTTCTGAATACAGTTCCGGAGTTTGATCGCTACGTGCCTTCCATCTATTTCACGGAACATCAATCCGAAATCATCAAGAAGCTGTTTGGCGCGGATTTAAAAGTGACCCTTACCCGTTTTGAGCAATTATTCGGGGAATTGAATGCGCTGTTGCCCGGATGATCGATAACGTTCTTCAATCCGTGCCTGTATGGATTCATGTGGGTGGCTAAGAATATGAGTTCTTGATGGGTTACAGATATGGAATCTGTATTCTAACCGCTACAATTATTTTGATATTTGGGCTCCTGAAACCTGAGCACAACTGGGACATGATCGCGTATGTGGCTGCCTCGTATTATAAAGATGGCTATAGGGGCCCAGATTTAACAAGAGAAACTTATGAAGATATTAAGAAAGAGGTGAGCAGTAAAACATTTTCAAAACTCATAACAGGAAAATATAGAGAAACGGTATTTGGAGATCCATCTTCTTTGGAACAGCAAATACCGTTTTACTCCATAAGGGTTGGATACATCGAACTGATACGACTGCTCAAAAAAGTCGGATTGAACTACGCAAAATCAACATATGTAATTAGTGCAATTTTTGCGTCATTATCTGTACTAGTGCTAGGCCTGATTGTTTTAACGACAACCGTTCCAATAGGAATATTGCCAATTGTCGTTGCTGTGACGGGATATACGGAATTGGCACGTCTTTCCACACCTGACGCGATGGCATGTTTTTTCTCGCTTCTGGGAATATATAGTTTAATGAAAAAAGAAAGATTGATCTTTCTGGTCGCGGCAATTCTTCCTTTAATAAGAACAGATTTTATATTGCTGTCAGGTCTTCTGATGATTTATACCTATCTGCATGGGAGGAGATTCCTTTCACTTTTTTCACTTCTGTTTTCTGTTGCCTTTTATATTTTAATTAATAAGCTATATGGGAATTACGGTTATTTGACACTTTTTAACTTCACATTCATCGGTTCGCTTACACCTTATCCTGCAGATATAGTCATTTCTCATAAATTCAGCGACTATCTGATACCTTATGCATTGTTGTTAAATAATCTGATTTTTCACTCACATTCAGCAATATACGTACTAGCGGTTTACCTGCTCTGGCTGAAACGGGATCAGGTTAAGGCCCATGCGGACTATTATTATCTTTTTGGTATACCGCTTGTTTTTACAATCGCGCATATGCTTTTATTCCCCACAATGCAATATCGTTTCTTCGTTTTTTCCGCTTCTTTAATTCTCGTTTGGAGTTTGAGCGTTTTAAGCCAACCAGCCAGAAAAGAAGCAGTCTGTTTAAGGTAATTTCGTAAATCAGGAATTTCCACCCCTATCGACAATCAATTTTAGAAGAAACAAGTTATCAAGAATCAGACTGCCGCATTAGAAAGCTAATGTGAGCCTACGTTACTTCCCGGAGCAATCAGTTGCCCGGCAAGACCGCCATGTAGTTTGGGCCAGAATTCGGTGCGAAACAGTGACCGGATCGGTATCTTCTGGACGGGGAGAGTAAGAATCAGAGCCTCCTTGGTGATGGCCGAATCGTGGCGTTTACTTGGGGTTGTAAAATATATAACTGTTTTTCTTAGTGGGCGCCTATTCGCGATTTTCCTCCAGTGATTTTTCGGGAAAAAATCTTTTCGCTACATCCCACACATTTACCTCCTGTTCGCCGCCATCCTCCATTCTGAATCGCCAAATGTGGTTGCTTTGTGAATATTCCGAATTAGCTGGCACCGGATCATCCGTAAGGTTAACGCCGCCTTTTTTCAGAATTTCTCTCGCGCCTTTTGCGTCACCCATCAACAGATAAGACAATGCATCGGGAATGCGTTTTTTCTTCGCTTCAAAGGCTTTATTCATCCACGGGGTCATTTCCATCAAAAGGCCATGCTTCTTGTAGATGCCTGCCATGCGGGTAAGCTCATCCGGATTTTCCAGCAGATCGCCTGTGAGCATGCGCCTGCCGATGATTTCATCGGCAGGCGGTGCTGCCTGCGCTTTGTCGGTATTTTTCCGCGCAACCGGGTTCCTGTATTGGCTCATCAGGCCCGCGCTCGCTGTGCTGCCTGCCAAACGGTTATCCGTGGGAGCTGCAGATACTTCTGATTGAAGGCCTCCCGTTGAAAATAACTCATCGGATTGTTTGAATCCCTGCCCTGTTTCAACCGGCGCACCCGTGCCTGGGCCTGGCTGGTCCGGTTTGAATGCTGTGGATCGCAATGGCGGCTGGGAATATGATTGCCGCCAGCCCTCCACTATCTCATCGTTGGCGGCTCGTAGCCGATCCCGCTTGTCCTTAATGGAAATGGCCTTGTCCATTCTTGCCTGGTGCATTTCCGCTTCGCGTTCATCGGCTTGTGCCGTCCGCTCCCCCTGCTTCTGCCTAAGCCCCATGTTCTGGCCGCTGCGAATACCTTGCGCCAACCCACCTGCAAATGCACCAATATTAAACATAACCCATTTCCTTCACAGTCTTTTCGTGCTCGTAGTCTCTGATTTCGGGCAGGCGCTCCAACCCTGCCCGCCCGCCTTCAAACGCGCCGAAATTAAACATGACTCTGCTCCTCCGGCGACACTTCGACTATCCGGTGTTCGCTATTTCGGTGCTTGCGCTTTAATCCAGCCAGACCAGCACTATTAATCCGGGTTACGAAATCGTCGCCCAGCAATTCCACTGCCTCAGCGTTCAGGACCGCTTCCCCATTCGACAACCTAACAGGTTGCAGCCCTTCAATGGTAGCGGGTATGGAATCGCTGCTGCCCGTGCCGGGCCCGCGTATCAATCCATCCGCTCCCTTCGTACTGTCTTTACCTTTCGAGGAGGTCAGGTCACCGAGGCCAAACGCGCGATAGTTCCTGATGAGGCCGCCTTTGCGTAGTTTCTTCGTTATGGCAGCGGAACCCAGCTGGCCAAACAGGCTGCCTAATCCGGCTGCTCCCAATGCTGAATTCTGGTTCGCTTGTTGCCATGCATCAAGTTGTCCCCGGTATTGCCCCAGCCCCAGATTACCGGCAGAGGAGTTTGCACTGGTTGCGCCGCCAAACCAGTTTTGCGCGGCATTCATTCCGGCGTTGCGGATCCCCGCGCCGGTTGCCATATTGTCCGTGGCTGAGTTGCCGGCAGCAAGCGACGCGGCATCGGCGGCAAGGCCCGTGTTCGGCATGTTGCGCCCGAATTTGGCGGTGCCTTCGCGCATGGCCAAACCCTGCAATTCGGTATCGCGCCGGGCCTTGTTCATCGCACCAGCTGTATCCCTGGCGAGCCCCAGGTTAATATCCTGGGTCAAAGCCTGAAACCTGCCTGAGTTCGGATTGACGCCGAGCCGTCCCATTGCCCGCTGGCTGGATTCCAGCGCGCCCTGATACCCACGTGTGATGTCCGCCGCCGCTTCCCCGGCCATTCTTTCCTTGCGTTCGGGAGAGTCGAACTGGTTGGCATCCTCGACCATCCGCGTCTCCAATGGAGCAAAAAGATCACGGTAAATCTGCCACTGCGACTCGGCCCGAGACGCATTGGCATCACCGGATTCTAATTGCTGCCTGACGATCTTTTCCAGCAGCGGGTCCTGTCTTGCGGCGCGGTCTTTTTCCCAGGCCAGTTGATCACGCGCGACCCCCGTCATTTCCCTGCCGAGTTCCGCGTTTGACATTGCCGCCTGTCCGATAAGCGGATCAGGTTTCGGCGGTTTTGAGCTGCACATTTTCACTCTCCAGTATTTTGGTGAAGCCATTTTCCACATGACGGTATCCGAGCAGTCGAAAGAAGCGCCCGGCCTTGTTGACAGTCTTTACCGTAATATTGATTTCTTTTGCTCCCAGCTGCCGCATTGCGTTCTCGACATACGTCACGAAGCTGCGCGCCACCCTCCCCCTGCGTGCGGCCGGCAGCAGATAAAGTGTGTCTTCGGTTGCTATGGTGGTTTGCGTATGTGCGCTTTTATCCAGATACATAGCACAGTTACCGAATAATTTACCTTCACTTCTGAGCGTGAAAAGCACGTATCGCCCCGCACGCTCGTAACGGATAAAGGTCGTATAATCCGGCTGGAATGGCAGCACATGCCGGTGCTCTTCCGTTTCATTCCAGTGCGCGCGGTGCAACGGCTTCATTTCGTCGGCGATGTCTTCAATGCGTTCAATGGAAAAGATGAAGCCCAGGCAGTCCGCCGCTCGAATTCCGGCAATATCCGCAGCCGGTACCAGCGTTTCCATCTTGCCAGCCGCGACACAAATATCTGCCGCCAGGTCGGATGTCAAGGCCGAGCCCACATTCCGCCTGAGCAAATTCAATAATTCAGCATTCATCCTAAACCCGGCAGTTGGACAGGGTGGAGTGTGCGGTTTTTGGGGTGAAGGGCAAGGCGCAACGATGCGGAATGGTCATTCCATTCCAAAGAGTTGCAACGCGGCCATGCGCTGCAAAAATCGTGCAATCCGCCCTGTAGCAAGCTCGCCCAAAAGGTAGAGTGCAAAGGACACAAAAAGTCGTTACGGTCATGGCTAGAGCTGAAAAAGTGAGTAAAAGATGAGCAGTCAACTGTCAGATTTGGGATTATCCATCCATCCTGGAAATGAGTTGTTCCACTACGACACGCACGTTATTGACATACGAATAGAGCGCTTCACACTCCGCGCTGGTCGGCGTAGCGGAAAAGGTCAGCGTCTGGAATTTCGGCGCTTCGATTCGATTTCCTCGCCGCCCCGTCAATATCTCGATCATGGTCTTCAGCCATTCGGGCGTTCCGGCAGGTATGCCGGGCTTCTTGACACGGATCGTCCGCGCAATGCCGGATGTAAGCGAGGATTCCACCACGATACCGTTGCTGATTGTCCCCGTCTTCGACAGGTTCCCCTGAACAGAGTCTGCACCTGTCAGCGTCTGCGCTCTGGTAATCTGGCCGGTACCGGATAAATTGGCCTGAGTCGATGCCGTGCTGACGAGGGCACTCGCTATACTTATTATGCCGGTATCGCCGAGATTGCCTTGCTGGGACGCCGTCCCAGCAAGTATCTGAACCTGCGTAATCGCAATCGCGGTTGATGAGTTGGCCTGTGCCGCTGCCGAAACCGTCAGTACATAAGTCTGGCTTATTGTTGCTGCGCTGCTGGTGCCAGCTTGTGTTGATGCTGCACCAACAAGATCGATGCTCGCGTCGATGGCAACGGCCACGCTACTGCCGGTGTTCTCCTGGGAAGAAGCAGCGCCCTCCAGAGCATGAACCTGAGTGATTGCAGCCATGCTGCCGGCGTTGGTTTGAATTGAAGTAGCGCCAGTGAGACTGCTGCTGCCTGCAGCCCATAACCGTCTGGCAGGAGCCTTGATTAACCGCCATGGGTCTTGATATATGGACCAGATTTCCGGTGCCGCGAATGCCCTGTTGAACACGCCAACGGTATCTATATCGCCGTTCCAGTAGTAACCTCCGCTGCCCGCCGTCCATCTGCTGATCGAAACCTGTATTGCAGCGGACGGCGATGCTGCCGTGCTGCTGGCTACCTGGACACCGTTGACATAGAGGATACGGTTAGCGCCGTCGAACACGCCGCATACAAAATCACGCTGCCCGGCTACTTGCTGTCCACCGATGCATCCTTCCAATAAAGCGTTATTAACGATCCACGCATATTGCGAGCCTGTGTTCGAGCCTAGATAGAATCCCGTGTCGTAGGCTGTTTCTACTATTCGTCTGTAGGAAATATTAAGCGCGGCAGGACGAACCCATGCAAATACAGTGAATTGTGTTCCTGGCGCTATAGTACGAGTGCTTAAAAGGTACTGTGAGCTTCCGTCAAAGCTTAAAGTTTTACCATGCTGCCGGGCTGCCGGAGACGGCGCGACGCCAGGTATCAGGTGATTGCCTTTGGCTATATCCTGGCCGCTGCCATCATTGAATAATGATAGCAACTCGGCATCCTGATAGGCTTCCGCCAACTTGGGAACATATTGGGGCTGACTGGTAAACCTCTGCGGGAGTGCTATCAACCCCATCTTAAACCGCTGCAGTCAGTTCGCTCAGATACGCTTCAACCGTTACCGCTTGCCCGGTATTACCGGTGAACTCAACTTCCAGGCACATGATCGAAGGATCAATGGGTATACCTATTTCAGTCGGGTAATTCGCAACAGTACCCCCGCCATAGGAAGCGATGGTTTTCCAGTCAGTCCCCGCCGAGGCTGCCGCGGGCAACGTCCCATTGTGCGCAATGAGGATATTGCATGTGCATTGCACGGTCGGGCCTGTGCTGCCATTGATCATTTTTATTGTCAGGAAGCCGCCACCCTGAACAGCATTCATATCCAGCCTGCCGCGTGTCTTGGAACCAGCCCCATTCGAGACGCTGGCAACTAAAGTGCGCGCTGTTTTTGTTAATGCCATATCGGTTCCTTATAAAAATGGAGCTCCCGGATCATCGCGTACAGAGCTCCGGGGCTCATCACAGAGAGAATGGGTAGGGAGAATGGATAATGCCGAATCGGGTTAAATCGCGTAAGGGATCTGCTGCCGTTGCAGCAAAATCAACTATGTTGCCGCGTCCGCAGAGAATTACCGCTCCGCAACCGGTATCCGCACGTACGATCTCTCCAATCATGGACACAGGCAGCGGCGCATAGCCGGGAGCGTCGCGACATCACCGTTCAGCTCTGCGAATAACTGATCATCAATGGCTTCGTCCTGGCGTACTAACTTTGATTGCGTTAAGGCCGCCATGCTGAACATCGGACACACGTATTTATCCCTTGTCGTAATTCTTCATGTAATCGAATAAACCGCTCAGCCCGCGCGGGTAAACGGCATCTATGTTTCATTATCAGGCTTGTCTCAGACCATCCATGGTTTCGGCAAGCACCAACCCGGTGACCTTTACGTTTCCGGATAGCACCATCTCCACGTTATCGGCCTTGTAGCCGCCGGGGAGTCGAAAAGCGCGGCTGCTATCGATCTGTTTGGTAAACTTCAACACCCCGTTCGCCCATAACTGGAACTGCAGGGAGTCGATACTCAGTGGAGGAATCGCCTGCATTGCATCGCCGCCTATTTCATACTCGCCCAGCGCGGAATCGGCCAGGCCGTCATCCATGGCGTCAAATCCCGCCAGTGCCTGGTTCGCGGCAATCGCGGTGTTATGAGCATTTTGCGCGGAAGCCAGTTCCGCTTCGGACATATCGAAATCGGCATCTACCTTGGCAGCGCCATAATTGACAGGAGATGCCGTGATGAATTCTCGGCTTTTCCATTCGTAGGAAAGCTTTGTCCCCATATCCCCTTCCCACTGGTATATTTTTCTGTCGCCGGCTACATAGAGTTTGCCTGTGGCCGGGTCTGCCCATATGGCGGTAATTTTCTGGTTGACCTTGATAAACGATGCGTTCTCGGCCTTGTCGATTACAAACATGAGCATGCTGTCGTCCACCGAATAGCCGCAGTAATACCGGTTGTCGGCGGAAACTGCGAAGAACGTGTCCGGATTCAAATCGGCCCATTCCTTTTGCGTGAACAGGTCCTTGGTTACAATGTCGCTATTTGCCCCGATAATCACCATGCCTTGTGGCGCGGGATACCCGACGCCGAACGCGAAGCTCGCCACGCCACGCTTGGCCATGCAGGGCCATGCAACGCCGAGCTTTTCCATGCCCCCGCCCATGGTTACCGGCTCAACGCCGGTGATGGTAAATGGGTTTCCTGTCGTCATGCCGACCAGCGTGGTCCCGCTCAAGCCTATCGCCACAATGTCCTGATCGTAGGTCTGCCGGTAGCCGGGAGGCCACGCATAAGGCTTGAACGGTTCGGAGAAAAGCACTTCATTGCCGACGAAACCAGCCGTGATGCCGTTCGCGAGGATAACGATTCCCTTCATGTTGGCGGGCGGCATCTCCCAGGTTGCGGAAGGGAGTACTTCCCCACGCGCCACGGCGGAGTCCGGCGCAATATCGCTGTATATGGCGGCAGCCCCGGGAAGGGTAACGACGTAGTGGTATTCCGTGCCGCTCGGGGTAGTCAGCGTCCGGTAAATCCTTTTATTCATTCCGTCCGCATGGTGCGGCGCGGATCGCGCCCAAGTCCCGTCAGCTCCGCCGGCTGTGTAGGTTTGAGAAGTGGAAAGCGCCACCACTATTTTTTTTGCGACCGGATCCACGTTTATCAATTTGAACCGGTCATTCAGGTCTGGCATACCTGCCACCGATGCGAATAGGATTTCTTCCCCCGCACGCAGGCCAAATACGTTGTCGAGCGTCACTGTCGCCTGTCCGGCTACGGGCATGTTCCCGACCGCTGCCGAGACGGTTCCGGAATTGGGCGGCACGCTATCCATTGCGGAAAGCATCCAGGCGGAATCCGCCTTGCTTGAGGTTGCAAGCGAAGCAGGAGATGGCCTCGACTCTTCGCCCCATTGCGTAACGAACGTATAAACATAAGAACGGGTGACGAGTTCTCCGGTACCCGCTGCCGGCGTGACGATGGGAGGTGCCAGAGGTGGAAAAACACCCAGCACATAGCAACCGGAAGCAGTGGGGGATGCAGCGGGGGCAGCGCCCGCCAGATCAAAATCCGACGTGCGCGGCTCACCATCGCCGGTGTAGTAGAAACGCCGCGATGAATCCCCTGCAACCGGCGAACGCGCGACATCTACATCCTTGTCCCAGACCAGCCACTTTTCGTTGCCGTCCTTCTCCATGCGGAACATCGATACGATGTCGCCATCAATAATCAACGAGAAAACGAGACTTGGCGCATTCATGGGACGCAGGTCGCCCGAGGTCAGCCTGCAATTTGTTGCAACCTGCGCCTGGTTTGGTGCGAGCAACTGTTTCGCCAATCTCGGCACAAGCCCGGAAAAACCGGCAATCCTGAACGCGGTCATACTGGGTCACCCGGTTTTTTTCGACAGGCCATCGGCTTGCGGGAATGACTTCTTTCCCTCGCAGATGGCCCGTTCCTCTGTCCGTCTTTTTACCAGGCCGGGCAACACTTTTCGCCCCGGTCCGTACTTGAACGCCTCTATGCGTTCGCACGCTTCCGCGTATTTCTCCGCATTGATCAGGTCGATCAGATTGGGGGGGCTGCCGAGTTTCGCCTTGCGGCAGAACGCCGCAACACCGATGTTGTAGGCAAGGCTTACATAGGCCTCGTACTCGTATTGATACAAGGGCGCGGTAACGCACTTTTTCACCCCGGTTGCGTAGATGCCCTCAACCTCGTCCAGCAGTCTCACCAAAGAACGGGCAGGCGTGGTCCTGTCGCCCATCCTGACACCCGCGGTGGATCCAAAACCAATTGCCGGAACATCGCCGGGCACGGGAATATAGGCCTCATCCTGATAGCTTTCGTGCAGGGCGATTCCCACAAGGGTCGACGCGGCCAGCACCATTACAGCGATTGTGGACCGCACCTGCGTTGGAGACGGATTAATCATTTTTCATATCCTTACGTCAGGCCTTCGTTTTTCACTTTGGTCAGTCAGCGAATGCATCACCCTCATTTGGCGCGTTCCGTAATGCAGTCGAGTTTCGCCTTTATGGTTGCCTTCAAATCCCCCGCATCCAGATTGGCGCAGGAAGAGATCTCGGTTGGAGGGGGAGGCGCAGGCTTGGGTTTCGGTTTACGGGGGTCAAACTGGCTCTCGGATGGCTCGGTATTAATCTCGGGGTTGGCCACGGAACCCGGCGTTTCGGCGGGTCGATCCTCCACTGGCGGAGGCGCCAGCATGGCGCAGGAAGATAGGAACAGGACACCGGCAAGGTATTTCATTGTTTTCTCCCGCGGGGCCATTGTTCGATGATCCTGTCCAGTTTTTCGTTAAATTCCTTCATCGTTTCCCTCTGCTCGACTCTCACGGATTTGACCTCCTCGCTCAGGCGCTCGTTGGTTCTTTCCTGATAGAACTCGCCGCGTTTCAAGGTGGCGATATCATTCTGCAAGGAGTTGTAGGTCGCCACGCCCGACGCAGCGAGCCCCGCCACCGCAATGATTCCACCGAATGACAGGGTGTAGTTGGAAGGCCCGCGCCGCCTCTCCTGACGTTCTTGCCGCTCGGTCTTTTGGTCGCTGTCGTCGTCCATCATGTCAGAACAGGCTCATCAGTATTACGATTGCTATCGCGGCACTGGCGAGCAGAATTGCAGCGGTCCATTTTGATGCCTTTAGTTTGTCGAGGAATGAGTCGGCCTGGAAATCCGCTTCCACGTTTACTTCTTTCGCTTTTTCTTTCCATATTGGCGTTGGCATAACTGTCTCCTGAATTAAAAAAGGCCGCGAACGCGGCCCTATTCCGTAGAATTTGTTTTTACCCCCGGATTTCATCCAGTTGCTGTTGAGCGGGACTATCGCCGAACGCGGCATCCCGAAAAAGGGTCACTCGCATATTTTTCCCTGCAATAATGTTTCGTGTGCCGCTGCCCGCAGCACCTGTTGCGTCTGCGTTCCCTGCTTCACCATCTCGTTGCGGAATGATTCGGTAGCAGCGACGCCCTTGCGCGACTCATTGGCCGTATTGACCATGAGCGCAGGCATCCATGCGATGGCGCAACCCCATGTGCCGGTTTCCTGCCCGGTATTAACGTCGACACCGCGGACCTGCACATACCACGGACAGCGATAAAGCACGGTTTTTCCTTGTTCCGCCTTGAGCTCTTCGCACTTTGCCCCGAGCGGGCACCCAGCAATCCTGGTTTCCATTAATTTTTACTCGCCAGAATCATGTCGATGTATTGCACGGCAAGATTAATCGCGGTGCCGGTGAATGTGTGATTATGGGCACCACCGCCACCGACACCTCCATCTGTCGAAGGGGTTCCTTGTATGGAACCGCCACCACCACCACTGGGATTTATTCCTGCGCCAACCGTGTTATAAACCGGCAAAGTATGCGTATGCCATGGTATCTGAGCCATAGTTAAAGTGGTTGCGCTGTTCGAACCGCTAACTCCCTGCGATGCAAAGGCGGTGGTAAACGCTACCGATCCGCCGCCACCGCCACCTGTTCCGCCCACTACCCTCATCGCCTTGTTGTCATGCGCCGTTACCTGGGTCCAGCCAACCGGGGCAACGGCCTGAAAAAATGACATGATCGTGCCGGCTGGAATAATGCTGGCCGCGGCAGCCCCCAGCGTCGCTCGTGCCGCCGCTGCATCCTCATCATCCAGCAATGTCCGGGAAAATGTGCTCAGGCCCGTCAGGGCGGCACTACCGATCCCGGTAAAATATGGCAGCTTATCGATGCTGGATGCGAGCGCGGCCAAGGCGAAGAGATTAGGATTGGATAGCGATTCTTCCAGGGCCTTGTGCGTGATGCCCGCGACAAAGTAATCCCCCGCGGCCCAGGTCCTGGCGGCGGTTTCATCCAGTCCGCGTCCGCCAGCGGCGATGGTGAAAGTGTCCGCGCCGCGCGCTTCCACTTTTACAATTTCGCGGTTACCGGAAGCATCCTTGAAGATTCCATAAAAATAATCCCCTGTCCCGAGTAGCGGAAAAAGAACCCCTTTGCTGGGCTCCACGGTGAAGCTCAAACCTGACGTTCCGCTGGGAGCGGAGCTCACTATGGCCTTGCCGAAATTCGAAAATTTGAGTCCCATATCGACTGTTTCATCCTTTTATCTTCTGCCCATGATTGTTGTCAGCAACGGCGCTCGCAGGTAGCTTCGCGCTACCCGCAATCCAGCGGCCGCGGTTTTGATGCTGAAATGCTGCTGGTGATAGGCGGCTAGTTGCGTACTGGTATAGGGTTTTTTGGGCGAGAGCATTAGCCTTGCCAGCCCTCCGTGGATGATCGCTTCGCGGTATTCATGGAATTGCGAATCCTCTATTCCAGGCTAACCGGTGAGGGCTTCAGCGCCACGGTCATCGTCAATATTCCGGCTTTGTCAGGATTGGGCACCAGCGTAACCGCTGTCGGTCCGCCAAGAACATACCTCGGCGCACCTGACCGGTTGCGCCAGCCCGCGATCATGAGGTCGGTTTCTACCGCGTGCGACGCTATTTCCTCGCCATCCAACACCGCACGGATAATGCTATGCACTGAAGCACCCTCCGGCGGGGTAAAGGCATATGCCGCCGTACCAGCCGCGATCGATATATCTGGATGATCCCACCGCCATGCCAGCGATTGTTCGCAGAACGAAATGGCTGATTGGCGCAAGGCGTTGTCTACCACAACAAACGGACAACCGGGCAAGTCAGGCATGATCAGGTCATAAAAATCGCTCCACGGCTTCATGCTGCAGCCTCGGCATGACGCTTCATGAATTGCTGGGCCGCGCACGCTTTCATAACGGCGACTCCGCCTCGAAGAGCTGCATGAACGCGGCGGCGCGCCCGGAATTGACATGTTCGTCGTCAGTCATTTCGGCTCTGGCTGTTACATAATCGGCCACGGTCTGCACATACTCGGCAGGCAATGGAAATGCATCGTTCAACGACCTCTCGCCATCCGGCAGGTCGGCAAACTGACCCACGAACAGATCGGGACGGCGCTTGAAAATCTGCAGCGTTGCGTGATTGGCAAATAGCAGCAATACGCTGTCGGAGTAACGATCCTTATTCACATCGTTGATCGGCACTCTCGCGAGATCGACGACTGAATGATAGGTAAAGGCCATTGCTTATACTCACTCGGCCAGGTGATGATTGCTGAACAGGTCAATCAGCTTGTGCCGTATGACTGCTTCGCTCTGACGCTTATCCAGACGTTCGTTGTAATTGCGCTCTGCATACTCGATCATCGCATTCTTGTTCATGGCATGAAAATCGACCACCGGCAGTGGCTCTTCCACTGATTTTTTTTCTTGCGCCAGCCCGATAGGTTCGCTTGCGTTATGACTTTCCGCTGCCTGTGCTGCGATCCAGGTATCGGAGAATGCCAGAAGCCTTTCCGCGACTTCGGCAGTCACGTTCCGGATTTGCCCGGGCTCCCATTTCAGCCCAACACCATTAATGCTGTCCGTCTTGACGCAAGTCCCTACGTATTTCACCTGTTGCATATTCAGACTCCTGAATGATAAAAGGCGGCCTTCTTTGCAAAAAGAAGGCCGCCTGTTCCTCACGTTGCTTTACTTGACCCCGATGCCATCGCCCTTGACGATTGCGGTCACTTTGCCGGGGGAAAATGTCGCTGCACCCGAACTCAGGGTGACTGTCAGGAATACCGGCTTTTCGAACTTGATGGGCTGGAATGCCAGCGATGCGCGCCCCGCCGTCTTGAGCAATCCATTGCCCGGTGCGGAAAAATACGCATCGTCGGCGGCTGGTCCATCAACTGTGTTGATCGGCGCAAAACCGATCTTGACGGCAACGGTCGGTGCGGCGTTGCTGTCCAGTTTATCGTTAACGATGTCGATATCCGTAACGTCCATCCCTGCGGGGATAATGACGGGGCGATAAATATCTCCCAACGTGCCTGCTGCCGGGGTCACGGAACCATAAACCACTACGGTGTTGCCATAACCGCCCATATGACGGTTCTTGGTACTTAAATCTATTGCATTGAAGGTAGCCATTGATATACTCCTTGGAAATCAGGGCACCTCTATAAATCCAAATTTCGTCGTGATACTGCGTTACTTAATAAATTTTATCGCTTACATATTAGATATATGCGGCGCGCTAAAATTTCTTCAGAACCTTGTCTGACTTAGAACTTTGAATTTCTAAAGGCACCCATTAATGGATTGAAGCGGAGCAGCAGAATTATGCAGCTCCGCTATCGTTTGTCGTGAGATTACGGCGCGGTTACAGAGGTACGGCGGAATCGACCGCGATAACGCCAAAGTCGGTTGGCACTTTCGCACCGGTCCCGTCATCCACCGAAAGACGCACTTTTGCCTTGCCGCATACTTTTTCACCCATGACTTCAAGATTGCTCTCGAAGTTGTACCAATGTTCCTTCCAGCCGAACTGCAATCCGCTTATCTTGGTTTTGCCATAGGCGATCCCCAGCGCTTGCGCACCCAATAACAAACCACGCTCCACCGCGTAACCGGAAGTCAGGGAACCATTGATAGCCTGATCGGTTTCGGCTGCGGTGGCTGCATTGCCGGAAGTGACGATCCTGGTGGTTTCGGAAGGAAGAAAGCGGATGGCACGCTCGTTCTTGATCACCAGGATGCCGTTCCACATGCCAACTTCACCGGCAAACAGCGGATGGCGGGTATCCAGGTAGGCCGCACGGTTCACTGCGTTCTGCTGGAATGCGCGCAGGGAGCCTTCCGTCAACAGTAGCGAATATTGGTTCGGCGTAGCCAGAAACACCCACATCTTCGAAGTCTGTGCCGCACGATCGCCAGCGAGCCTCACTGACTGCAGAGGCTGGTCCATATCGTCCAGACGCTTACGCAGGTTATCCAGATGGCTGATTTTCAGCGTGTCGGTCGAAACGATGGAACCGAGTTGTTGACCACCCTGAATGAGATTGGCGCCATTGACCACAAAGTGCCGGTTGAACGTGGGTGCTTTGACCGGATTGACCAGCACCGATGAGAAATTAGCGGCGCCTTGAAGCGGGATGGTCCAGTCCGTGCCGGTCTGGGAACCACGTGCTCCCGCAAGGTGCACCAGAGATTCCTGCGTGTCGAGGCGCGGGAAATATCCGGACAATTGTGCCAGTGCAATCTCGCGCAGGTTATGCCGGGTCCGTTGCTGCGACATGCTGCCGCCCGAATCGATCACTTTGCTGGCGAGGTCGATTTTGATGTCCATCGATGAGAAAGACAGAGTGCTACCCTTGCCTTCACGATTGACGTCGCCCATCAGCGGTTCGCCACCGACTGTGTCGACCAGATCGAGCGAAACAATATCCCCTGCGCTCTTCAGGAGGTTGTCAATCCGCACCAGAGACATGCCAGGCAGAGTCTGACCGGCGATTTTTTCCATCGCGACGGAGGGTTCCACGGGACCTACGAGGTTTTCCATAGCCGATGCGCCTTTCAGCGTATTGGCAAACAGGGCGGCGCTATAGTGCTTTATGGCAATCGAACTGCCGCTTGCTACGTTGGTTTCAGCCATTTCAGTTAATTCCTTTAATCTAGTTCGGCTCTCAGGGCTGCAGCCTTGTGCGAGGGCATCTTCATCAAACGCCCGACCAGTTCATGTGGGCTCAGATTATCGATTTGCTCTCTTTCAGAGGCTGGATTTGCGCCACCTTGAATATCCGACAGGGTTGTGGGTTTCCTTACCGGAGCGTTCGACAACCTTGCTTTCGCATCGGCTTTCGTTTTTTCCGGGTCGGCATTTTTTTGTGGCAGAGAAACTTCCGGCATGATTGCTTTGACGCGGCGGACGACTTCATCAAACCTTTCGGAGTACGGCTTTCCGCCCCATTTCCTGCTGGTTCGCAGAATCTCATCCTGCTTCAACGCTTCATCCCATGCTTCCGGGTCATTGCTTTCCCAATGCGTCAAGTCGGGGTTATTGTCCTTGGCCTCGGCTACCTGCTCTTCGATGCTGAGCTGATTCGCGCGGAGAGACTCTTCCCGTTCGCGTCTCAGCTCATCAAGCGTTGTTTCGAGCTTCTCACCCTGCTTCCGGCTTCCTTCGAGAACAGCAGTGATTACCTGGTGGAGTTCGGGCATGTCACTCTGGATAGCCTCCAGATGCTTGGCTATGGCGTCATCCGCCACCGCAACATCCGCGCCCTTGGCTTCATCCTTTTGCTTCAACAATGCTTCCAGCTTTTCGGTAGCCTTGGCGTTTTCCGTTTGGGCCGCCTGTAACTGTTCACGCAATGCCGAGTTCTCCACCCGCAGTTCCTTGTGCTTCTCGTAGGGAATAATCCCTTTGCCGCTCTTGTTCAGAACGACCGGATCCTTGTCATCACCCGCGCCGTTAGCCGCGCCTTGTTGCTCTTCCTGTTTGGGTTCGTCTTTGTCCGCTTGCTCCTTCCCTTGACCATTCAGAATTTCCACGAGTTTGTCGGGGTCGTTCTCCAACAACTCGATCTGCTCCGGGGTCAGGTTTGCAATCTGTTCATCGGTAAGCTGATCTATTTCCATTGCCTCATCCTCCAACTACTTGACGCAGTGAGCGCGCCTGCCAGAGCAGGGGTTGATAAAATCTGCGGTATCGCCGTTAGCGCGTTTGAGTCGTACGGAAAAACCGTACAACTGAATTCTTTATAGTCCATTGTTTTTATTGCTAATATCAAGACCAAGGCAAGCAGATTCGTCCACATAGGGCGTGGCTCTTTTCTCATCTGACGCCCGCTGTGTTGCCGCCGCTGCCCGGAACATATTTCTGATGTTCTCGGCATGGTGAAGCGCCATCTCATGAAGGTGCGCGCAATGTCCCTCTTCGTCCGGCTCGTAGGCTTGGATAAAGCGATATTTATCCAGCAGTATCACTGCCTGGGATAGCCATATAGCTTCTTCTTCGATAGTCATAACTGAATATGTCCAATAAAAAAGCCGCTCAATGGCGGCTTAGCACTTTGATACGTATAAAATTAACGTGATAGCAACAAGTAGCGCGGAGTAGATGTCAGATCATCCACAGCCCCTATATTTGGCGGGTTATAGAATTGCTTGCCGTTGTAATCTTTGCCGCCCAAGTATATACCTGCCCTCTTTAGATGCGGGTTTTGAGGCCGATAAGCACTGTCAAGGCTAGGATCGATACTCAGATCATTGGCGCCGGCAGATATACCGGAATAGGCCGTAGTTGATCCGTTGACACAGTTGTAATCAGCCGTAATGCCGGGATTCGCCCCTATTGAGAAGCCGGTCGTGCAATTCTTAAAAATGTTATTTTTGACTATTACATTCCCTGCCAAAGCGCCTACCCCAACTTTTGCAACGCCGACCGTGCAACTTACGAAAGTGTTGTGATAGAACATATTGCCGGATTCAGTGTTCCTGCCATACATTGCACCGCATGCGCAGCCAGTCACAACATTGCCGGTGAACTTGACGTCCGAACAATCCCAAACAGCCAGCCCCGCCCCGCTACCGACGTTTCCCGTGGTGACCAGATCATAGACTCGGTTCCCGAAGGCCACGCCGCCAATGGTTAGGTTATCGAAAAATATTCCGTTACCGTCGATAGGCAGTCCATTTTGATAAGCCACTGTCGGCGTGCCTGAACGGATTCCGTGTACCGTGTTGAGTGCGATGGTCGGTGATTTATTCTTAGCGGTTTGAATTCCCCCGCCAGTGACGTAACTATCCCGAACAACATTATTGGTTATTAATGGATTAGCGAACCCCGTGATAGACAGGCCGCCATGATTCCCGCTCGCCCCGGCAATTGTTCCGCAGTCATAAACCGTGTTACCTGAAACCACCAATCCAGGGGAATATACAGTCGGGAAAGTAGTTAGATCGTTATGGCAGGAACGAGCGTAGATCGATGAACCCGCGCAGTCATAAACCGTATTATTCTGAATCTTGTAATCCGCGAATGTCGAGGTAGTCCAGCCAGTGCTATTAATTGCTAACAGAATTCCATACAGACTCGATCCGTATATCGTGTTTCCGCGAATGGTGATACCTGATGCGACTATTGAAGCTGTCACTATCGAATGGTTGATCCCCGCAATAGTCTGCCCATGAATAATATTATTTGAGATCGTCGCGTCACGGAACGCCGTGGTGCTGCTTAGTCCGACTCCATTACTTCCGCCAACCAAAGTGCATTGATCAACAACAAATCCGCTTACCAGAGTTCCGAGAATGCAGCTAAATCCCGCCATGCCGTTAACGGTCAGCCTCTGGATAGTTGTCCATTGCCGGGTGACGTTAAAGAATCCGGTGCCGCTAAATGTCACCGTGCCAGGACTCGGCGCGTAATCGCCTCTCAGCGTGAATTTATTGGCCGTTGAAGTCGCCCCATGCGCGCCGAAAGAAAGCGATGAGGTCGAGGTATGAGCACCGCACAGATATAACGTATCGCCTGCAACGATACCCGCGCCAGCCCAGACCAGCGACGCCCAACCCTGCCACGCATTGTCAAACGATGTGCCTTTATTGGACCCGCCATGAGAGGCATCCGGTCTGACATACCAAATCGTCATATCAGTCCCCTACAAAATGCAGGGCACGGTAGTATTCTAGTACCAGCGCCTCGGTGACTGTTCTTTGTGCCGTGATTTGCATGGTCTGGTTTACAGAAAAATCTACTGAGTAGATGCTAGGTGCGCCAGACCCAGCCGTTCCATAGTTATTGTCATAAGGTTGAATCTGAGAGGATAGCGAATTCCGATTCGCCAGCACAATCAATGGACACTCTTTGGCGGACGTAGTGCGCGTGGTGGTGTAAATCGGAATACCAGCTACCTTGACTTTAAGGATCTTATTATTGCCGCTACTGGCAAACGTCCAAAGAGGTTCAATTTGCAGGATGCTATTTACGCCGAGCGTGCCGGCGGGAATAACAAACGATGCCAGCACCTCTTCCACACCAGTTGATGCGCACGGGACAGCCACCGCCGAACTCGATAGCACTTCCACTGGTTTGCTAATTACAGGGAAGCTTTCCGCCGCGCCCTCTGCTATTAAAGCTGCTTCAAGTTCCCCCGAAAGGTTGACAATAGAACCCTGTCCATAGCGGATAAGGCTAACCGTTTTGTCCGTCAAAAACCTGATCATACGAGCTCCTTTACGTTTATTCGCGTATAAATGGTCGACGTGTTGCACATTGCTGGTTGGTCATCTTTGAATTTAGCGTCAAGATCAACTTACTTTGCCTTGATGTTTAAATCGTGCGCTTTTAAGTCCAACTCGTCCGGCCATGGGATAATTTCTGCTCGGCTTGAAGCCCCTGAACCTTTTGCCTAGCCTGCTCCAATGGCTGTTCAACGTGATCGGGTACTTGCTGCATTAGCGGATCGAGACTATCTACATTACCAACCTTCCGCAATTGATCCGCGAGTTCATGCCGGTTAGGCACATCGGATAGCTCCAGCATGGCCGGATAGAGAACCGCCTGGTACGCTGGCGGCGCCTCCTGTACCATTTGAGAGAGCGCTTGCAGCTGCTGCGCCCTAAAGCTGGGCGTGGCCGATATATCTTCCAGCACGACCCTGACTTGAGCGGTCTCGATGTCGTTCTCGATCACCGGCCCGGAATCCGTCATTACCTCGCGGTTGAAATAGACCGTCCTCTGCTTGCTGCTTTGCTTCACTACCACCGTTGCCTGCTTACCCAGCATGTCGTGTTTGATGAATGCCAGAAGCTGCTGCCCGACCAGCCGCCGCGCATAGCGGAAATTATCGTTGGGCTCAGCCAGCACGGTAGAGCCCTGTTCCACCAGGCTATTGATAGCGACGCCGCTGGTGGCTTGAGTCGACGCGCCAAGCATCGCCCGGTATACGCCGCTCACCGCCTCTATCCTGTGCTTGCGCTCTTCGATTAGTTGAAACACCTGCGCAGCAAGCGCATGCTCGCGCGTTACCCTGAATCCTCTGGCATTCCTGCGCTGGGAATTCAAGACAGTCATCGACCGCAGGCTGCTAATGTTGTGCGCAACTTCCTGATACGTGTTCTGGCTGAGATCGAGCGCATCGTTATCCACCTCGACTTTTACCGAGTTCAGGACCTCGTACAGCAGAATATCCAGATCAAGTATCTGATCCTGCGGGCCGCGCATATCGCGGATCAATCCATACGGGGTGCGGCTGCGGTCCTTGCGGAAGCACCAGAATGGAACATACGGAAAATCGCGATGCGGCAACGGGCTTGGCACATCCATCAATTTGTGCGGCCCCAGCCAGATTGCCACACGCATTCTTGGAAGAAGAGATTTTTGAACCTGTACCAAACCCCTGCTCACCGCAGCCTCGTGATACGGATTGTCTTCGCGGTATTCTATGGACTTGCCGTCCGGCAATGCCAGAACGTACGAGTCTTCAAGATGCCGGTACCACAACTCGGATAAACGCACCATCCCCGAACTTCGGTTAAGATAATTCTCCTGCCCATGTCCCCATGCCTGCTCGATTTCATATGCGCGCGCCATGCGTGTATCAGACCCTTCATACACATCCAGATTATTCCATCCGCTCCAACTGTTTCCGATGAGTTCCGCCTGGTCCGGGAACATCCTGGCGGCCTGGGCACGGTCAACCCATTTATCGCGCCGCAAATAGCGCGCATCGGACAGATCGGGTTCTCTCGATGTCCAGTCCCACCATATTTCGTTGCGATGAATCTCTCGTACGCGGTACGGATACTTGAGCGGATCGAATTCCCGCGAAACTTCAACCCATCCAACCCCTGCACGAATCATGCTGGAGTAGGCATCGGACATGGCCCGGTCCGCCCTGGATTCGGTTTCGACCTCTTTGATCCTTGCGGATAACCCCTCGGCAAGCTCGGTTTGCTGCGCATCATCAGAGGTGATCTTGTAATCCGTGCGGCTGCGCGCTTCGATTCCCAGCACGGCATTGATTGTCGGCTTGATCAGGTTTGAGTCCTGGGGTGGAATGCCGGCGTCCTTCAGCCGCTGGATCACTTCTACACTGGTCTGAGCGCCATCGTAATAGTCGCAGTCCGTATCCGAATTAAGCCGCCATCTCGGCTGATTGCGCAATTCCCGGGTGATCCTGTCGTATGCTTCCACCGATATATCCGCAGCGATGGGCGAGTCGATCATCCGCGCCAACCCCTCATGCTGATACTGCGCGCACTGGCGGCGGGCTTATCGTCCTCGCTCGATACTGCAAGATATCTGAACGCGTCCGCTGCATGACTGTGGTGATCGTGCAATGGCCTGCCGCTGAATTGCCTGGTGTCCGCATCCACGTCGAACCGGTAATGCCTCAAGCTTTGCAAACCTTCGGCACATTTCGTCTCATCGAAATAACAACGGCTGAATATTGTTCTCGCGGCATTGATGCCATCGGTAACGGACAGGTTAGACACTATTCTCACCTTGCGTCCTGCAGCAACCATGATTTCCTCAACACTGCGGCCTGTGGCCAGCGTTTTAGCCCGGGCATCGTGCGGCAGCCAGTCAGTGCCATATAGATATGGCTTATTCTGTAGCAGGGTAATGTAATGTTGAATGGGCATCTGGTTATTACTGTAGTAATCGATTAATCGGAGTTCGCCGCCCACAGTCTGAGCAAACCAAATGCTGGTATTGTCTGCCCATCCCAGATCAAAGAACGTATGCACCTGTTTGGCGGGGTCATGAGGCACGCTTCGTATGCGCCCCTCTTCCTGTGCCAGTCTTAATTCCCTGGCGTAAACCGCGCCATCCAGAGCCACCCGGCAATGCCCTTCCCAGATATTCAGGTAGGCGTCAGGATCTCGGGCTTTTAACTCGTCTTTTTCCCGTCGTAACGTTTCCGGAAACCACGGATTGTCATTCCAGTTGATTTTCACCACTATGGCGCCCGCTGGCGGCGTGATCACGAAGCGCCGGTGTGTCTCGTCGGTCTCCAGCTCCGGGTTGTAAGTCACCCAGATTTCCGAACGATCTCTGCGAATGGTTGGGATAAGCGTATCCCAGCTTGATTTGCTTACCGTCTGAGCTTCTTCCACCCAGACCCGATCAATGCCTTCGAATGACTTTATCCTGGTAATGTTGTTGCGCAACCCCGCAAACAAAAATTCGGAGCCGTTCCTTCCAAGGATGACGTTGTTCTGCACTTCATAAAACGATTCCAGTCCCATTGCGACAACCTGGGACTGCAACAGGTGATGTACCGACTCGGCAATGGAGTTCTGGAACTCGCGCGCGCAGAGTATTCGCAGTGGCGTGGCTGCGGCTTGTACCAGCAACGCCCTGGCAACGCCCCATGATTTAGCGCCGCCACGGCCGCCGTATAAAATCTTGTATCTTGCTGCGTCGAACAGGAACCGGAGTTTTTCAGGAAATTCGGCCCTGTGCGCAGTCATGCGGCTATCGAATATTCGGAAATAACCATATTACTTCGAGGCGGCCGCTGCAGTCGCGCCGGAAACAAAGGCAATTTCCACCCTATGTATGATCGGCTTGCCGGTATCGTTGCCGTCCTGCGTCGTTGATAGCTTATCGCCGTATTTTTTTGGCGCCAGTCTGGATGCGTACCATTTTCGCGCATCGATACGCAGCTGAGAGCGCGCGATGACTTCACGATCTATCACTTCCTTTCCCTTTTCGTCGGTATAGGTATCTCTGGACCTATCGTCGGAAATCTCTATAATTTCTTCAGCGTAAGCGTCGACGCAAAGCTCCTTGGCCCGTAAGTATTGCTGCATGAGCGCGGCATCGTTCGCAAGCCAGTTCCATAACACTCTCTGGCTAATGCCGGCTTCCACACACATCGCCCGCGCCGATCTGCCCAGCGAAATACCCGCGCAGATAGCCTCCAGCAGTTCGGGAGTTTTTATTGTCGGCGCACCCGTTTTTTTGCCTGGTAATGCCATGTTTGCCGGCCTGGCAGCGATACTGGGCAATTCACGTTCACTCATGATTCAACCTAAATCCGGCTGGTGGAAGACAGAAAGTCATTATGGGCTATGGCGTTAATTGAAAAATGAGCGGTCGATTGCCGGATTGAGGTTCAGTCTTTCATCGGAATGCTGTTACATCCCTTTACCGCTGCAAGCAATTTGATCTCGCATGCCCATCGTTCCTCTATTTCGGCACGCAATGCACGGTTGATAGTCAAGGCATCGTCCTTTGGGGATACGCGATCAACCGCGTAGGCTGACTTGCACTCCGCGGGCGTTTCCACCCTGCATAAGACGGCGACCGGTTTTTCGATTACTTGTGTCTGAATAACGGGCTTACTGGCGCAACCCGCCATCAGAATCATAAACGGCACCAGCGCGATGTTAATTCGGTATTTCATAAATGTCGGCCATGACGTTGGTCTAGTCATTAGGATGACGGCTCTGTACATATTTTATTTGTTCTACATAAACCACCGCGCATTGTTTTTCAGGTGCTGCAGATGGAAGCGCCTGCATTTTTTTTGCATTGCCTGTATGTTGTGCCGCAGCCGTTGTTGCACCGCGCATCGCTTTGGCTGCTTCTTTTTCCCTCGCGGCGGCCGCCATTGTCAGCGCATCCATCGCCGTCAGCGTGTCATGCCACAAGTTTAAGCATTCAACTGACTGGTTAAAGTAGCGGGCTGACGGCTCGCGGTGGTAGGATTTTGTTGCGAAACGAAAAACAAACCACAGAGAGGTCAGCCCGGATGAATCATAGCA
>JACCWK010000057.1 GCA_013697655.1 Nitrosospira sp. | reverse complement strand
CAAATCTCATCTTCCGAGTCTCCTGTAACCATTCCGTCCGTCTCATGGCTATCCCCCCTTCGGGATAGCATAAAACCGGACAGATCATTTGCTACAGACCCGGACAGTTTATTTGTTCTCTACAATGGAGGTTTTCTGCTATTGACCACCTGTTGCCAGGGAGGTAACTTGGGGATCGAAGTTCTGAATCTCTGGGGTGTCGCCACTGCAACCGGTGGCAGATTGCCCAGCGTTGACGAAGTCGTCGATCAGTTGCAGGAAGCGGGTTACCAGAGTGTTCAGGCAATCAGTTTGATCCCCGGTGACAAATTCTATGCGTTTAAAGCACATCACGCTGGCACTGCCTGAATTGCCCTGGATTCGACAGACAGTTATCAGTGGCTATATACGAACTCGGGACCAATCAAGGTTTATTTTTGCTCAGGTACATCGCACGAATCCTGTCAAGCTCCTCTGATGCGTTAATTCGTCCATGCTCCGTGCTGCCGGGATGTTTCGCATAGTCGCTAAGCAGGCTGGTCAGTCTGAGAATGTCGTCATCCTCGATTTCCTCTTTACCCTCGATTCCAGTAACCGCCTGATCAAATCTATGCAACGCCTCATCGGCACCGTCACTCGTATTCTCATTATTCACGTTGCTTCCTCCATCTTTATGCTAATCGAACGTTATTTTAAGCAATACATCTGTGATCTGTCTGAGATCTCATGTGTTGACGCCGGTGGAAAATTGACCATCTATGCTGGTTGAAAATTGACCAGGCGTTATAGCGATGTAGCGTACTACACAACTGTGGATAAGTCCGACAGGCTGCTAGTACCTCCTGTTGATTTTGTTGAGCGTAATGGCAAGGGATCAGGAATCGGCAGGTTCCTCCGATGGCGAAGCGCGTTTCGCTCTCTTCCGATCCTTGATGCGATCCCTGGCGGTTGCGCTGCTCTGCTTGAAGCGGAATGATTCGTTACCGGTTTCGACGATATGGCAATGGTGCGTCAGTCGATCCAGCAATGCAGTAGTCAGCTTGGCATCACCGAATACGCTACTCCATTCGGAGAAGGTCAAATTAGTTGTGATGATGACGCTGGTACGCTCATACAGTTTGGAGAGAAGATGGAACAACAATGCCCCGCCTGCCTGTGAGAACGGCAGATAGCCCAGCTCATCCAGAATCACCAGATCCATCTGCATCAGACCAAGCGCCAGCTTGCCCTGCTTGCCCGCAGCCTTCTCCCGTTCCAGCGTATTGACCAGGTCCACCGTGGAGTAGAAGCGTACGCGTTTGCCGTGACACTGGATGCCTGCGACACCGATGGCCGTTGCCAAATGTGTTTTTCCGGTCCCCGTGCCACCGACCAGCACCACGTTCTGTGCGGCATCGGTAAACTCCATGGTGGCAAGCCGTGTAACGAGTTGCGCATCCACTTTGGATTGGCTGAAGTCAAAGCCTGCCAGATTACGGTGGACGGGGAACTTGGCAGCATTGACCTGATAGCGGATAGAGCGGATGGCCCGATCGGTGGATTCAGCTTCCAGCAGATGTCGCAGCAGCCATACGGAAGACTCCATCGAAGCGGTCGTGCCGGTTGCACTCTGACTTTACAATTCGGCATAACTGTCTGCCATGCCATGCAACTTGAGTGCCTTGAGTTGGCTAATGAGGTCAGACATGGTGGAACACCTCCCGCGTGCTCAGGCTGTCGTAGCGCGCGGTATCTGCCAGCGGCTCCTCCGCGAGCTTAAGGCTGGTTTCCACCTGTTCCGGCAGCTGGGACGGATTGAGGCGTGTCAGCAACATTCAGCACATGCTCAGCGCTGTGCACGCCGGATTCCAGTACCCATTCCACCGCCTCCAGCACGGCTTCAAGGCCATGAGACGGGACGGTTGCCAGCACTTTGGCCATGACCCGATCGCCCTGTTGGCGTTCACGCCGCCGCAGGGCGGCTTGCAGCTTGGCGAAGGGAGGCGGCATCTGCGCAAACGGCGCGCCGTTACGCAACGCGCCAGGTTTGCGGTCGATGAGCGCAATGTAATGTGCTGCCAGTCATAGCTCGTCTGGTCTCGATCGAACAAGCGTGCATGACAAGCCACCCGCACGTTCTCGACATACGCTTCGATCCGGTCTGGATAAAGGTGGATCGCCACCCTGTGGTTGGCCAAATGGCAGGGTACGGAATAACGGTTGCGTTGTACGCGCACCAGGCAGGTACTGGAAACGGCTCTGTTGCAAAAAATAACGTTAGCCAGAGTAAGTATCTCGTATATTTGATTATGTGATGTAAATGCCGAATTGTCTCTCAATAAGACGGATCTCTCCTGTGAGACCCTGGCCTGATTTCCAAACGTCAAGCTGTCCTTTTTTAAACATCCGCATGAGCTCGAAACCTTTGATGGTGGCATAGGCTGTTTTCAACGATTTAAAGCCACGCACCGGGTTGATCAAGCGTTTGAGCTTGCCATGATCGGCTTCAATAATATTGTTCAGATATTTTACCTGTCGATGTACCATATCCTCCGGGCATTTCCCTTCTTTTTTTAACTCATCAATGGCGGGGCCAAAAGTTGGTGCTTTGTCTGTATTGATCGTCTGCGGATGTGCCCATGGCTTTATGGATTTGAGTGCTTTTCCAAGAAATTGCTTGGCTGCTTTCATATTGCGGGTTGGAGAGAGATAAAAATCAATCGTATGGCCGCGCTTATCAATGGCCCGGTAGAGATACGTCCA
>JACCWK010000056.1 GCA_013697655.1 Nitrosospira sp. | reverse complement strand
AAATAAGGTTGTGGCGTAAATCCGCCGCCACAGCCGCGCACTGAATCGAATCCATAATTCGATGCGTTAGAAAGCGGACACTCTATTTGCTACCAAACCGGACAATTCTATTTGTTGCTAACATTAGCTTAACGTCCCGGGAGCGGAAAAAGCTCTTTATCCGCAAGGAAAATACCCCCATTCTTTAGAGGATAGTAAAACATTGATTAACTGAAGCGAGTTTACACCGTGGTCTGCCTTGGCAGGCGGGATGATCATCGGTATTGCCACCGCTTTATTTCTGCTTTTGAACGGACGTGTTGCCGGAATTTCCGGTATCGTTGGGGGACTGTTCAGGTTACAGAAAGAGGATATGAGCTGGCGTATTGCCTTCGTTGCAGGACTTATCGCGGCACCCTTGATTTGGTAACTGTTTCTGGGTCTGCCTGTCATTCATATGAGTAATAACTACGCTGTCCTGGCTATCGCCGGTCTGGTTGTCGGTATCGGGACGCGCTATGGTTCGGGATGCACCAGCGGTCATGGTGTTTGCGGGTTATCGCGCTTATCGCCTCGTTCTTTTATCGCTGCCCTGGTATTCATGGGGACGGGTGTTGTCACGGTTTATATAATTCGGCATGTGATATGACCTTCTGGCTTTCTTTGGCATTGTCATCAAAGGACCCCGCATGACTCACATTGTTGCTCTGCTATCGGGCCTGATCTTAGGGCTGGGACTCATTCTGGCCGGAATGGCGAACCCGCAGAAGGTTCTGGCATTTCTCGACATTTCCGGGGCGTGGGACCCTTCGCTTGCGCTGGTCATGGGGGCGCGATTGCCATAGCGATCCCTGCCTTTGCACTAGCCGCCAAGCATAACCGCAGTTTGTTGGGACAACCGATAAACCTGCCTGCTTCGCGGGTTATCGACAAGCGCCTGATTCTGGGAAGCATTGCATTTGGCATTGGCTGGGGTGTGGCGGGTATTTGTCCGGGACCGGCATTGGTTTTGCTGGGTACCGGAAATATCGAAGCCATGATCTTTGTGGGGACCATGCTATCGGGGATGATTATCTTTGAAGTCCTGCAGCGTAAAACCCCGTCAGGCAAATAACTGCATTTATAGTTGTTGCAGATCTTTTAGCAATTGCCGCGTATGCAGCGGCTGGCCATCCAGATAATGGTTAAGTATGAAGCGCATCAACACCTTGCTTTGCTGGCGGGTAGCGGCGCTCGAATAATCTCCCTGTTCCATGTCCAGTAGCGTCTTGCCGCGTAGCTGCAGACCGTGGCCATGATGGTTGTCGCCCCGCAGCGTCGGCCCACGTTCGATCTCATAGTAATAATCTTCATTCGGGTCCATTGGTTTGCCGGACATAACGTCATGATCGAGCGTCAGGGCATAGCCTAATTCCCGCAACATGCGCAGCTCGAAGCGCCGCAATATGGGTATGTAATCCTTCTGAGAGCTCAAGGCTGTCAACGTTTCCTTATAGTATATGAATAACTGTTCATGAGGATCGTTGCGATGCAATAATCGCAGCAGCAATTCGTTTAAGTAGAAGCCGCACATGATCGCCGTCCCTTGCAAAGGCATCTGACCCCCTTGCCATTCAGCTTTATGCAGCGTACGCAATTCCGACTTTCCCCCCCAGGTAAGTTGCAACGGCTGGAATGCAAGCAGTAATCCCCTAAGCGCCGACCTGGGACGCTTGGCCCCTTTCGCGATCAATGGCACCCGTCCGAAATTGCGAGTGAAAGTTTCTACCACGAGACTGGTTTCCCGGTAGGGGTAGGTATGCAGAACGAATGCGGGCTGGGCATCTTGCCGCTGTTTATCCGCAATCATCGTGCTATCGCCGATCGAGGTTACTCATACCCCAGATTCTTCAATACCTGCGCATCGTCGGCCCAGCCACTTTTCACTTTCACCCAGACTTCGAGATATACTTTACTGCCGAAGATCTTTTCCATGTCCTTGCGTGCCTGCGTGCCGATTACCTTAAGCTTTTCGCCATCCTTGCCGATCACAATCGGTTTCTGATTCGCCTTGTCTACAATGATGGAGGCATGAATTTTCCGCAGTTCACCCTCGGTTGTGAATTGATCGATGACGACACTGGTCGAATAGGGGATTTCTTCCCCCAACAGGCGAAATAGTTTTTCACGAACCAGTTCAGCGGCGATAAACCGTTCGCTACGGTCAGTAACCTCGTCCTCACCAAACACCGGCGGGTTCTGCGGCAAATACAACCGGATTGTATTTATCAGATCCGGCAGCTGTGTTCCTTCTTCCGCGCTTACCGGTACGATGGCAGCGAATGTATATTCCTTTGCCATTTTTTCCAGGAATGGGAGCAGTTGTGATTTATCGCGCAGGCGGTCAACTTTGTTGATGACAAGAATTACCGGCTTCCCCTGTTTGTTGTTTACGGGTAAAAGTTTTATGACCAGTTTGTCCCGGTCATCAAAACGCAACGCCTCGATTACCAATATCACCACATCTACATCCCGCATGCTCTGGGTGACCGCGCGGTTCATCCCGCTATTCAAACGATTCGTATTCCGAGTCTGAAAACCGGGGGTATCGACAAAAATAAACTGGGATTGTGCATCAGTGAGAATGCCGTTGATGCGGTGCCGGGTAGTCTGCGATTTTTTTGAGGTGATGCTGACTTTTTGACCAACGAGGCTATTAAGCAGGGTAGATTTACCCACGTTGGGGCGTCCTACGATGGCGATGTAGCCGCAACGATAGTCAGAGGAATCGGGATTGCCGGGATCGATGGTCATCGTCGGAACTGACCGTGGGAAGACTGAAAGCTTGACTTGGGAAAAATGATAAAAACAGAAGAGATTTTCAGCTTCATCCGTAATCTCCTAGTTGTGGTGATGCACTTGTTCATAGGCTTGGCTCGCTGCCTCCTGCTCGGCGTTGCGGCGGGAGGCACCTCCCCCCACCGTGCGGATGTTAAGTTTTGGGACGACGCATTCCACTTGGAATTGTTGCTGATGGGCTTCACCTGTGATGCCGATAATAGAATATTGGGGCAGCGCCAGCCTGCGGCTCTGGAGGTATTCCTGCAGAAGGGTTTTGGGATCTTTTCCTAGTGTGTGCGGGTCCAATCCTTGCAGCAAGGGAGTAAAAAGGGAAATGACGACTTCCTCGGCCCGCGCGAAACCTGCGTCGAGATAAATCGCTCCCAGTACAGCCTCCAGTGTGTCGGCGAGAATCGAGGGACGGCGGTCTCCGCCGCTTTTGAGTTCACCATCGCCAAATCTGATTAAATCTCCCAATTCAAGCGCCTGGGCGAGATCAGCCAGCGCTTGCTGATTGACCAGATTGGCCCGAACCCGTGATAAGTTCCCTTCTGTCAGACTGGGGAAATTCCTGAATATCAGCCCGGCAACGGCGCAGTTGAGCACACTGTCGCCGAGGAACTCAAGGCGTTCATTGTGCGGAAGGCTATGACTACGATGGGTAAGCGCCTGCCGTAGCAATGCGGGCTGGTTGAAAATGTAGTCAATTTTCCGGCAAAAATTTTCGCTGTCCATATACCTTGATCTTGATAGCGACAGGGATTCTAGAAATCCAAAGTATCATACAAGCTCATTTGCCCTCAAGTTTGCCAACGAGGGACGCAGACAAAAGATGTTGGTAGCATATGTAACGAGCCGTAACGGAAACGTTTCGCGTTGGCAGGCAAGGAGAAACGAATTGCGAAGAAAGGGCTAAAATGGCGTCATGATATTCACAATCTCTGGATTCTTCCCAGCTACTTGATAGAGAGCCCAATCCGTTTCAGATCATTGAAATTCCACCAGATCATGAACGCTTTACCGACAATATTACGCTCTGGAACAAAGCCCCAATACCGGCTATCGCTGCTGCTGTCACGGTTATCGCCCATTGTGAAGTAATTCCCTTCCGGTACCGTGCAGGTAAATCCGCTGTCATTGTACTTGCAATTTTCACGGAGCGGGAACGGGCGTACTCCGGCAATATGCATATCCGGAGCGTCCGGATTAACGAGTATTTTATAGCTCTGCTCCCCCAGCGATTCGCCAAAGCGCCGCGCGTAAATGTAATTCAGGCCGGACTCCACATAAGCATATTCTCCCTCCGGCTCCATTTTCACAGGAATATTGTTAATACTCAATTGCTTGTCACGGTAACTGACTGAATCTCCGGGTACGCCGACAATGCGTTTGATGTAATCCATTGAGGGGTTTTCAGGGTAACGAAATACCATTACCTCTCCTCGCTTGGGCTCGTTTACGTCCATGACTTTGAGATTAATGACCGGTAGCCGGATACCATAGATATATTTATTCACCAGGATAAAATCCCCCACCAATAGAGTCGGAATCATCGAACCCGATGGGATCTTGAAAGGTTCCACCAGGAAGGAGCGCAAAAAGAATACGATAAGGATCACCGGGAAAAAACTTTTCGGATACTCCACCCACCATGGTCCCGGGGCTTCGGACGTACGCTGGCGGCGCAATACGAAGCGGTCAAGCAAGGACATCCCGCCGGTGATTATCAGCAGTATCAGCATGATGAGAGGAAAATTCATTCCGTGTCCTTAATGTACGGTGGTTTGCTGAAAAAGCCTGAAAGAGCCAAATTCGTTGTCATGCTTCCTTGTTTTTCCTTGTATATGAACAATATGCCTCTCCAGCCTGCCCGGCACCAGGCCAATTCGTGTAGCGTTCATACGTAGGGTTTTGCAAAACTACTTGTTGCCTACCTGCAAAATAGCGAGAAATGCTTCTTGAGGTATTTCAACGTTACCGACCTGTTTCATTCTTTTTTTCCCGGCTTTCTGTTTTTCGAGCAATTTACGTTTGCGACTGATATCACCACCGTAGCACTTAGCGATCACATTCTTACGCAACGCTTTAATACTCTCTCTGGCGATAATATGCGCGCCGATGGCGGCCTGGACAGCGATATCAAACATTTGCCGTGGGATCAGTTCGCGCATTTTCTGCGCCAGTTCACGCCCCCGATACTGGCTATTGGTGCGATGTACAATCAGCGATAACGCATCCACTTTTTCGCCATTGATAAGTATGTCAAGTTTGATCAGGTCGGAAGCACGAAATTCTTTGAACTCATAATCCAGCGAAGCATATCCGCGGCTGGTAGATTTTAACTTGTCGAAAAAATCCATTACCACTTCGTTGAGGGGTATTTCATAGGTGAGCATCACCTGCCTACCCATGTATTGCATATTTTTTTGTGCCCCACGCTTGCTGATACAAAGTGTAATCACTGATCCGACATATTCCTGCGGAACCAATATAGTGGCGGTGATGATCGGCTCCCGGATTTCCTCAATTTTGGAGAGATCGGGCATTCTCGATGGATTGTCTATTTCAATTATTGTGCCGTCGCGCATTAAGATTTGATAAACCACGGTCGGCGCGGTGGTGATGAGGTCCATGTCGTATTCCCTTTCGAGCCTCTCCTGCACGATATCGAGATGCAACAGGCCAAGAAAACCGCAGCGGAAGCCAAAACCCAGCGCCTGCGATGTCTCTGGCTCATATCGCAATGACGAGTCATTGAGTTTCAGCTTCTCCAGCGCATCGCGCAAGGCATCGTATTGGTTGGATTCTACCGGATAGAGTCCGGCAAATACCTGCGGTTTTATTTCCTTGAAGCCGAGTAGCGGCTGGGCGGCAGGACGATCCACCAACGTTAAGGTATCACCCACTTTTGCGGAGCTCAACTCCTTTATTCCGGAAATAATGAAGCCGACCTCGCCGGCACCGAGAGACTCCCGGTTTTTCGCTTTTGGTGTGAAGACGCCAACCTGCTCGCACAGATGGACAGCTTTGCTCGCCATGAGCAATATCCTGTCCTTGGGCCTGAGCACTCCATCCAATACTCGGACCAGCATTACTACGCCGACATAGTTATCAAACCATGAATCAATAATCAGTGCTTTCAGCGGTCCTGCAAGATCTCCTTTTGGTGCGGGAATACGCGAAATCACTGCTTCCAGAATGTCTTGCACACCCACGCCGGTTTTGGCGCTGGCATACAGCGCATCCTGCGCATCGATGCCGATGATATCTTCTATTTCCTTGATCACCCGTTCCGGTTCGGCTGCGGGCAAATCAATCTTATTCAACACAGGCAATACTTCCACACCCTGTTCAATAGCAGTGTAGCAATTGGCAACAGTCTGGGCTTCAACTCCCTGTGATGCGTCCACTACCAGAAGCGCGCCTTCACAGGCAGCCAGTGAACGCGACACCTCGTAGGAAAAATCCACGTGACCGGGAGTATCAATGAGGTTCAGCAAATACACGTTTCCGTCGAGCGATTTATACTCGAGGGCAGCAGTTTGCGCCTTGATGGTGATTCCACGCTCGCGCTCCAGGTCCATGGAATCCAGCACCTGTGCCGCCATCTCCCGGTCAGACAGTCCACCACACAGATGGATGATGCGATCGGCCAAGGTGGATTTCCCGTGGTCTATATGGGCAATAATCGAAAAATTACGGATGTGCTGCATGCGGGAAGAGTGCAGATAAGAGGATGATGGGCAAGGATTGGGTCCTGGTAACTAAAAAAGGGCACATGCTGTGCCCTCCTGAAAGCTTACGGCTCAATCCCGCAAGTTCTGACCAGATTCGGCGACTCCATTTTCAAGAAGTTCGCATTTTAGCGAATTTTGGCGAAATAAGCACCTAGCGCGATAACATCGAAATGATAATGGCAAATTTCCTGCCCCCCGGCCACCAGTACTGGTACACGTTCGCCATAACGTGACTTCAGGCCGGCATCACTGTCTACATCAATCATTTCAAGACGAAAGGAATAGCGTGCTTGCAATTCCTTGAGAGCGGCGATCATATCCTCACAAAGGTGGCAGTGCTCCCGGCCATAGACAATCAATTCAGGACATTCGGCGGCCTTATCGCCCGGAGGTGCACTACTTATTGTCGCCATTTAGCTTCATCGTAATGAAAGTAGCGGTATCCCCGCGTCTTATTAATAGCGCGATATTTCGCCCTTTCTCGATCTTGTTGAGCAACTGATTAAATTGCTCAACAGTTTTCACGTCCTGATTATTCATACTGAGTATAACGTCTCCCGGGCGGATGCCGGCGCGACTGGCGACGCCCGGAAGCATGTCTTCCACCAGGAGACCATTGCCTATTTCCAGTTGTTGCTTCTGCTCGGGGGTAAACTCGCTCAGCATTAGTCCGATTCGATTGGAAGTTTCGGGCGCTTTCCCCTTTTTACCGCTTCCCCCCACGTTTCTCTCGTCCGGAGGAAGCTCGTCCACTGCCACTATCATTTCCTTGGTGGAACCATTTCGCCATACCTGCACCGGCACTTTAGATCCCGGCTTGGTAGCGCCTACGATACGCGGCAAATCGCCTGATGCGCTTACCGGTTTACCGTCAAATTTCAGAATGACGTCTTTTGCTTGAATTCCAGCCTTATCTGCAGGGCCGTCTTTCTGTACAGATGCGACCAGTGCACCAACGGGCTTAGGTAGTCCGAAGGATTCGGCGAGTTCCTTCGTCACTTCCTGGATAAGTACGCCGATTCTGCCACGGCTGACTTTGCCGCTGGCGATTAACTGGTTCGAAATCTCCGTAGCCACGTCGATGGGAATAGCAAATGACAGGCCCATGAAACCGCCGGTACGACTGTAAATTTGGGAATTAATGCCTACCACTTCACCTTTCATATTAAATAATGGACCACCGGAATTACCGGGATTGATGGCAACATCCGTCTGGATGAAGGGCACAAAATTTTCTTGTGCCAGGGAGCGCCCTTTGGCGCTGACGATACCAGCGGTTACGCTGTTTTCAAACCCAAACGGCGAGCCAATCGCCACTACCCACTCGCCGACCTTGAGTTTGCCGGGGTCCCCCTGAATCACCTTAGGCAAACCGGTTGCATCGATTTTAAGGAGCGCTATGTCCGTCCTACGGTCGGCTCCGATCAGTTTGGCGCGGAATTCGCGCTTGTCGGTAAGCTTCACGTGAATTTCCTCGGCGGAATCCACCAAGTGCGTATTAGTGAGGATATAGCCGTCCGAAGTGATGATGAAACCGGAGCCCAGCGATTTCGACTCAAAATCCTTGGGAGCGCCGTGGGGTGGCATTTGGCGCCGAAAAAATTCGAAGAACGGGTCATCCTCGGGAATATTCGGCATGCCCGGGAACGCCCGGTTGCTGGCTATGCTAGGAGCTTGTACGGTACTGATATTTACGACAGAAGCACCCTGTTTCTCAACCAGATCGGTAAAGTCGGGGAGTTCCCGGGTTTGTGCCGAGACGGCAGTAGACATCCCAAATAGTGCTATCAGAATAAGTTTAGATATCATTTTTCTGCCTTGAAAAAGGCTCCAAAAGTTTAAATAATATAAACGGTCGAGATGATCAATATAATTTTGTTGATCTATCATATCAAACTGTCCCGCATCGTGCCCCGTAGGGGTGGCAGGTTTAAAGGTAATAACCAGGATGGAGGGCGATATCATGACTTGCTGTTACACGGCTTGGTGCGGGACATCCAAACCTGCCGTTCAGGCGGCAGTACGGGCCAGGCAATTCTTATTCGTTATCCTGGTGAAGCACAAATCGCACATTCACGCCTTTCGACTTTTTGTATGCTGACTCTTATGACTCTCATTTTACTCTATGGCTGACCACCGAGTCGCCGATTTGCATTACTGTGGCAGGCGGTACTTCGCCCACCGTCGTCACGATATTGTCTTTCAATGTGCGGGTGTAAATATTGATTGCACCACGGCTGTGGTACAAACCTTCAACCGGGGGGGGTGCTTGCCCGGACGCCGGCTCAATAAACACCGACACCGCAGCAATGCCATCCGATAGCGCGATATGGTTGACGGGCGTTGATTTTCCAGAGAGATTACGCTTCATTTCAATAACTTTTTTAAATCCGAGCGGTGAATCTTTAACCTGCCAGCCGAGTTTGCCGCTTCCCACCGTGGACGATATCAGGTTGGTCGTGCTCCACCCGGCGGCTTTCGCCGAGTATTTGGATTTTAATAATTCTTTGTCTATCTCGCCGCCAATTTTCAGCTGCGTGAAAACAAATTGCTCCACCACCCGATCCTTATCCATTACTGCAGCTTTCAAGAGCAGACCGGTTTCCAAATCCACCCACCACTTGTGACCATAACGCTTATCGTCCCGGGGTTCAAGCTCAATTACCTGGCATGTGTAGTCGCTGACTCGTTCCAGCCCGCCTTTTTTTACAATGTAGCTATCATCCAAATTGCTCAACGGTTGAGGCAGGAGCGCGGGGAAAACTTTCTTTAGCCAGCGCTTCTCAGTCACTACGGTCTTTTGTTCCGGCAAATAACATCTCATCTCGTCATTATTACGAATGACCTCTCGCGGCGCACCATCCAGAACTTCGCTTTTTTCATGTTCGCCCGCATTATCCACTAAGTGGACGATGCGGGATGTTTCGATATGATTCCCCGACGAATATACAAAAGTACCAATGTAGTTATACTGACGAGGCGCAGCGGCGATTTTTTGTAGCCAGATTAACGCTTCTGGGGAAGAGGTGGGTGGATGTTGCGCAAAGACGGGCAGAACGATGCCACATAGCACCAGCAGGGCAGCGAGTGCTACTCGCGTCATCGGGCGGTATTTTCGCGCGATTCTGCGACGGTACGCATCATGTAGGGGGCTACGCCATGCATTGCAGTACTGGGTGAAAATTGACGGTGGGCCAATAAGTAATCATTGATTTGTTCAGGAGCAGGTGCGGCAACAGAAGCGACGGAAACTGCTGGTAAGGCAGGTTTGGGAGTTGACTGGGGAGTTTGCTGGTTAGCGGCCAGAGTTGCAGGTGGCCGATCCGTGGTTTGCACATTCATCCATCCAATCACGGCTGCTGCTGTTATGGAGGCCGCAACTGCAAATGCTCTGCTTTTACGTCTTACCAACGGTCGTGGTGCAAGCACTGTGGGCTCCGATGCCAATCTTGCGCTAACATGCCGTGCGATATTGGCTGGTCTCACCTCCGACTGCCCCAAGGCATCGCTGATGAGATGATAAACCGTCCATGCATCGCTTAACTCGTCTGTTTTCTTGAGTTGGGTTATTACACCGGCGGCATCCCCAGCGTCGAGTTCACCATCCATCAATGCTGATATTTCATCTTTCATGCTACCACCTCTTGTCTTTTCCGGTCCCCAATAGAGGCCGTAATTTTTCCGCTATCGCTTCACGAGCACGAAATATTCGCGATCGCACCGTACCGATGGGGCAGTTCATGATGACCGCAATTTCCTCATAACTCAGCCCCTCAATTTCTCTCAATGTAATTGCAGTGCGCAATTCTTCGGGTAATTCCTCTAAGGTCTGATTAACCGTTTGAGCGATCTGCTTGCTAGTCAGTTCACTTTCCGGGGTATTCATTTCCCGTAGCTGGCTACCTTCCTCGAAGCCTTCGGCATCTTCGTTATCGAATCCGATACTGGTGGTAGGCGCTCGACGTCCTTGAGCCACCAGAAAATTTTTCGCTGTATTAATGCCTATCCTGTACAGCCAGGTATAAAAGGCGCTATCACCCCGGAACGATGGTAACGCACGGTAGGCCTTGATAAAGGCTTCCTGGGTCACATCCTCGACCTCGGTCGTGTCGCGAATAAATTGCGACAACAATCGCGCGAGCTTGCGTTGGTATTTAACCACCAGCATATCGAACGCCTGTTTGTCGCCACGTTGCGCGCGCTCTACCAGCTGCTGATCAATTTCCCGGTCACCCATCCCGCCTGACCCCTGAATATTATGATTTATACTTGAATTGCTACGTTACGACATAGCTACCCAAAGTATACCCGTTCAACGGGCCATCGGGGAATGCACACAAGGCGTACTGTGCCTGGTCTGTAGCAACAGACAACAGCCAATATAAATTAGTTCACTTGAAAACGTGGTTATTATGTAAAGACTCGGATCGAAGCCCGAATTTGCTATGAGTCTGTTATGATTTCCTGTTCTCGGGGAAACAAAATCAATGCAAACCCAGGTATCACCTCAACACCACTTCGATACGCTCATCATCGGTAGCGGTTTGGCTGGTCTCACCCTTGCGCTTCATCTGGCACAAAGCAAAAAAGTGGGTGTGATCACGAAAGGAGCGCTGCTGGACGGCGCAAGTGGCTGGGCGCAAGGCGGAATCGCCGCGGTACTATCAGAAGAAGATTCGCCCGAGGCCCATATCCGGGATACGCTTATCGCGGGTGCCGGGCTCTGCAATGAGGAGGTTACACGCTACGTAGTGGAAAATGGCCCCCGAGCCATCCAATGGCTTATCGCTCAGGGCGTACCGTTTACCCGCGAGCATGGCAGCGAAACAGGTTACCATTTGACGCGGGAAGGCGGACATAGCGTGCGGCGCGTGATTCATGCGGCGGATATGACAGGGCAGGCTGTGCAACAGACCCTGAGCCAGAAGGCGCGTAGCCATCCGAATATTACCGTGCTTGAACACCATGTTGCCATTGATCTCATCACTGGCGCCAAATTGATGCACCCCGACAAAAACGGCAATCGCTGCTATGGCGCTTACGTTCTGGACAAGCCTGCAGGCAAGGTCAACACCATCGCTGCACGCAATACCGTCCTTGCCACTGGTGGCGCTGGTAAAGTTTATCTCTATACCACCAATCCCGATACGGCCACCGGGGATGGCATCGCCATGGGTTGGCGGGCCGGCTGTAGGGTGGCTAATATGGAATTCATCCAGTTTCACCCCACCTGTCTTTATCATCCTCATGCCAAATCGTTTCTGATTAGCGAGGCAGTGAGAGGCGAGGGAGGTTTGTTGAAGCTTCCCGATGGGTCTCGGTTCATGCTTTGGCATGACCAGCGGGCGGAGCTTGCCCCGCGTGATATCGTCGCCCGCGCGATCGACTTCGAAATGAAGAAACGCGGACTTGATTGCGTTTATCTCGATATCTCTCACAAGCCGGCTGATTTCCTGAAGGAACACTTTCCCAATATTTATAGCCGTTGCCTGGAATTCGGCATAGATATTACCAGGCAACCTATCCCCGTCGTGCCTGCCGCTCACTATACCTGTGGTGGGATTGTTACGGACTGGATCGGCAAGACTGACCTGGACAATCTGTACGCAATAGGGGAAACAGCTCACACCGGCCTGCATGGGGCCAACCGGCTGGCGAGCAATTCGCTGCTGGAATGCCTGGTGTTCGGTCAGGCGGCAGCTGATGATATCGTCAATCAGCCATCCAAGCCTGCTGTTGAGCTATTCCCTTGGGACGAAAGCCGCGTTACTAACGCCGATGAAGAAGTTGTCATTTCGCACAATTGGGACGAACTACGTCGTTTCATGTGGAGTTATGTCGGTATTGTCCGCACCAGCAAGCGTCTACAACGTGCGCAACACCGTATCAAGTTGCTGCACGAAGAAATCAATGAATACTACGCCAACTTCCGGGTAACCAGCGATCTATTGGAACTGCGCAATCTCGTAGATACCGCCGACCTGATCGTGCAAAGCGCCATGCTGCGGCACGAAAGCCGCGGTCTGCACTTCAGCCGGGACTATCCGGAACTGTTGTCAGAGGCGAGAGATACTGTATTAAAAAGGTAATGCTCTGTCCAGTCTTTAGCTTCTACCGGGAAGGGGACATGATTGGTAAAGAGCCTATTTCAGCTGGCTTATAGAGAAGCACTATTTAATTTGCTCCGCATACCGCTCTCGTGTCAATCGAGAATTCGCATGGCTGGGACTTTCCCATCCAGCGGTGCTTATCCATGGGTCCGGTACATCCGGTATCCTCCAATAATGCGTGGGTTCCGGATGCATCACATACCAGTACAACCGAATGGCGTTCCTGGCGCAACACTCTGAGCTTGTAATCCCTGAAATTTTCCAGCAGTACTGGATTATGCCGGGTAGCAAGTACTAGCAACTCTCCTTCACTCAGTTCTGCCGGAGGGTTCTTGTAGCGGACAGTCGACTCCACCGCAGCCGATAATTTAGTCAGCGCGGAGGCCTTGATATACATTTCCTCACTATCGGGGCGTTCCTGGCTGGATATGCAGCCAGCGCTAAAAGTAATTGAAACAATCAGGGCAACAGCAACTCTTATCTTGCTAAGCATCATCGGGTCCCAGTTCTCCAATAGGCATAGCTGCCGTTGCCATCTTTCCCCGTATCCAGATTCCAGTTTTGTATCGCCGCCTGGTACGCAGTATCGTTTTTGAAAACCGCAGTCGCGATAGACGACCAGACGGCAAGGACATTTTCCATCGCGTGATCGAATATCTGGTCATAACTCATCGATCCGAGAGGTGTGGCTAATCCCTCAATATATTGAGTATCAATATCAGCGGCAGAAGGGTAAGTTAAGCCGATATTGGCGGCGACATGACGCGCAAACGGCGGAAGCGCACCGCCTTCTTCCGCTTTGTCGACAATGAACTTGAATGAACCGTGCCAGTCATCGATAATTGGGGGATTGGATTGATAAAGATCCGGGTAGCAGGTTTCAAGCATGCTTTGCCAAATGCTTACGATGATCGGATCGAGCTTTCCGCTGTCTGGTTTGTCGCAACAACCCCAGATTCCAGAATCCAGATGTTCGGCCAAACCTATTTCGCCCACGTTTAATCGCTGGAAGATATGCACGTCCTGATGCATTTCACAGATCCTGTGCTTTCCCTTATTCTGCTGGTACTCACCTACTTTTAGTTCAACGACTGGATGAATCGTCACATCAGTAACGACATGACTGGTGTATCCCAGCAGCCAGGAAAATGCTTTCTGCTGCGAGACGCCATTAAGTTTCTTTATCACGCCAATTCCGGTCTTGATCATGTCACCGGTTCTTTCGTAATGCATTTGATCCGCCCAACGGGCAGCGTCACGGTGAGTCAGATCCAGGTAGGGATAGTCTGGGCTGACTGCCCCAAGCTCGGAAAACCGAAAATAATCCAGTAAGGAAACAATTGCTTCCGGCGGGAAGGCATGGTTTTCAAGGCGGGTGGGTTCCCTGATCAGGTTGACCAAAGTGAGATGTGCATAGGCCCCAGGCATTAGAACTCCTTGATTTTAGGTTGTCCAATCACAGGCATTATCGTTTTCCTTGTCAGGCCATCGCTCAGATATTTGCATTTGATGACAGCGTTATTGTATATCTTGATTCACATTCGACAACGATGACAGGGGATGCCTCATTTTTGAATATTTATCGCACTCGTAAGATTGGGCCGATCTGAGTAAGCTCTTGCCCGTATGAGTTAATTTCAGGGCAGCCATGCACTTTAACTAGGTCTTGAATTAACCTCTTTTTGGATAGCGCCGTGGCCACTTCTGATAAGTCTCCTATTCTGAACAGGTTTCCGAGTTGCCGAAAGCGCACCCCATTTGGAAATCTTGGATTCGCTGGTTGCTTTTCCCAACATCATGATTCGAGCCACGACCTTTGTCGGGCGCCTTGTCATCATTCGATTTCCCAGGATCACTTTGACAGATGGCTTCTCTGGTGTCTTCTCTAAATGTTTAATTTTTTCGAAAAACTGGTTTATCCCTATCCTGACACCGCGGAGAGGATTCCCCCCGCGGGTTTCTTGGCCTTTGTATGGGAAGCTACAAATGGTGTAAGGCGCTATATCATTGCGATGACCCTGCTCACCGCAGCCATAGGTGCATTCGAAGCATTATTGTTTGCCATATTGGGAAAAGTCATTGACTGGCTGAATCATATCCCGGCCGCCCTCTTGTGGGAGCAGGAACGTCATATGCTTCTTCTATTCGCGGGATTATTGGCAGCAAGTCCGCTATTGGTTGGGATGCAAAACCTTGTCAAGCATCAAATACTAGGGGGAAACTTTCCGATGCGGCTGCGTTGGAATTTCCACCGGATGATGCTTAATCAAAGCATGAATTTTTATCAGGACGAGTTCGCCGGTCGGGTAGCTGCCAAGGTTATGCAAACTGCTCTCGCGCTCCGCGATGTCTGTTTTATTTTGGGAGACATCCTCGTTTATGTAACCATTTATTTTTTTACGTTGATTGCAGTAGTTGGTAGTTTTAATAAATTGATTTTAATACCTTTTATTGGGTGGTTTGTCCTCTATATTTTCGCCCTAAGATTTTTTGTACCACGGATGAGCCGAGTTTCTCAATCTCAGGCCGATGCCCGTTCTCTTATGACGGGACGCATTAGCGATGCCTACACTAATATTGCTACCGTAAAACTTTTCTCTCATGCCGGTAGAGAAGCCGGGTACGCAAGATCGGCCATGCAGGAGTTTCTGAAAACAGTGCATAGTCAAATGCGACTCGTCTCCGGCTTTGAAATTGTTAACCAAATCATGGGGGCGATTCTTATCATAAGTTCGGTTGGCGTGGCTTTATTCTTGTGGACCGAGGGTCAGGTAGGCGTCGGTGCTGTTGCCGCCGTCGGTGCAATGACCCTAAGGCTGAATGGCATGTCTCATTGGGTTATGTGGGAAATGGCCTCTCTATTTGAGCATGTTGGAACTGTACGAGACGGTATCAGCACCTTATCCCGCGCGCATCTCGTAACCGATTATCCAAATTCCAAACTTCTCCGGATCAATAAGGCTGATATCAGATTTGAGGAGGTTCTCTTTTGCTACGGGGGGGACACTCCTGTGATTGATCGCCTTTCATTGCATATCGGATCGGGTGAGAAGATCGGATTGGTCGGACGGTCAGGTGCGGGTAAATCCACTCTCGTAAACCTGTTGCTCAGGTTTTATGACGTGGAGCAGGGACGCATATTGATTGATCAACAAAATATTAAATACGTGACCCAGCTCAGTTTGCGGGCCAATATTGGCATGGTCACCCAGGACACCTCACTGATGCACCGCTCGGTAAGGGATAACATCCTGTATGGCCGCCCGGACGCTACCGAGGAAGATATGATAGCTGCCGCGAAACGGGCTGAAGCGCATGACTTTATTGCAGGTCTGAGGGATCCCATGGGTCGTGCAGGCTATGATGCGCACGTGGGTGAGCGTGGAATAAAACTTTCTGGTGGTCAGCGCCAGCGGATAGCTATAGCC
This sequence comes from Nitrosospira sp., assembly GCA_013697655.1. Classification (GTDB taxonomy): domain Bacteria; phylum Pseudomonadota; class Gammaproteobacteria; order Burkholderiales; family Nitrosomonadaceae; genus Nitrosospira. The sequence continues at coordinate 1,121 of JACCWK010000056.1, read as the reverse complement.
CGCGTGATGCTGAAAGATGCCCCCATACTCTTGCTTGATGAGGCCACCAGCGCATTGGACTCTGAAGTGGAGTCCGTAATCCAGTCGAGCTTGTATAGATTGATGGAAGGGAAGACTGTGATAGCAATAGCACATCGGTTATCCACTATTGCGGCGATGGATCGCCTGATTGTTATCGATAAAGGCCATATTGTGGAAGAAGGCAATCATAAAAGCCTTATAGAGTCCGATGGTCTTTATGCGCGTCTGTGGAATCATCAAAGCGGGGGCTTTCTTGGGGAAGATACGCACTAGGGCCTGTTAACACAATTTAAGTCCTTCGACGATCAAGGCGAAATGGATGAAGCCAATGAACATCACATCCAGTTTCTCGAAGCGCGAGAAGATGCGCCGGAATCCCTTCAGTCTTCTGAACAGTCGCTCAATCTCGTTACGTCGCCGATACATAACTTTGTCGTATTCCCAAGGCTCAATGCGGTTGGACTTGGGCGGCACGACCGGGATAAAACCAGGATCCAACGCCAGTTGCCGCGTTTCGTCTCCTTCGTAAGCTTTATCCATCAGCAGATGGATGGGCCAGTGGGGCTTGCCCAGATTGTTGAGTAGTTTGCGTCCCTCCACCGCATCGTGAGCCTGTCCAGGTGACAGGGCAAACGTTATGGCCGTTCGAGCATCCGCGGCAACCATATGAATCTTGGTGGTCCATCCGCCCCGGGATTTGCCGATGGATTGTGGGCCGTTTTTTTTAACGCGCCTGTGCCGTCCGGATGAACCTTGACCAGGGTGTTATCCAGCGATACCGCCTCGATCCTAAGGCGAACAATCTGCGCCTGTTGCAGTTCCTCAAACACCCGGTCCAGCACACCGCTTTTGCTCCAGCGGCTCATGCGGGTGTATATCGTGTGCCAATTACCAAAGCGCCTGGGCAGGCCGCGCCACTTGCAACCCTGTTCAGCCACGTACAAAATGGCGTTCAATACGTTCAGATTGCTCAGGCTGACATTGCCACGCTGGAGCGGTAGACAGTGTACGATTTGCTCGTACTGGGCTTGAGTTATTTCCATGCCCTACAGTATACCTGAATACATGCAATATGGCTATTAGAGTTAACACGCCCTAGC
>JACCWK010000046.1 GCA_013697655.1 Nitrosospira sp. | reverse complement strand
GGATGGTGATGGAAAGAGAAAACGCAAGAAAGCAAACACTGGAGCAACTTCACGAGCGGCGCAAGCAAGTCGTGCGGTTGCACAAGAAGGGCATCAAGATCATGCAGATCGTGGCGATGACGGGACTGAGCTACCCACCAGTGCGCGCGACAATTGACCTCTTTGAAGGAGGCGGCTGGAGCGCTATTCGACCCGCCTTACGGGGGTACGACAACGATTCCTTCATTTTGGTGCCATAAGGCGGGTAAGCCATGATTTGAGCTAGCCCGTAGAGCAGCAAAGCCCGTTATTACCAGCGTCGTTCCGGATCATCCACTGAAATCATATCCCCCTCGGTGAAACAATGGCGCAAGTCCGCCATGCGTTCCGCTTCGGCCAATATTTCCTCGTAGATGATACGGTCGAGTTCTGCATCGGTGGTGTAGGGGATCGTGAGGATATACTCCCATCCCTTTTTGTCCGGTTTTTCCATGGCAAAGCGGCTGAGCAGGAGCTGCTCGATCTCATTTCGTACCTTGCCCTTTCCACGCACGAATTTGCTGTTATTCTCCACCTGCAGCCACCACTTCACTTTCATGACCTTGACCGACGGTGTGATCGGGTTCTCCCTCGATTTGGAGTTGGAACTGCTCAGAAGCTTGGCCAGTGGCATCTCCTCTGAGCGCGTATACTTGTAATAAGTATTACGGGAAATACCCAGAATCTCGCAAATCTCCTTCACGCTCCGCCCTGTATCCATCTTCAGCGCGAGGGCCGCTTTCTTTTTCTTTTCATCCCCCCCTTTTGGCCTGCCACCCTTTCTCCCGCGTGCTCGGGCGGCTGACAGTCCGGCCTGGGTGCGCTCACGAACGATGTCTCGTTCGAACTCGGCCAGCGAAGCGAAGATGTGAAAGATAAGTTTGCCGCCAGACGTCGTGGTATCAATGTTCTCCCGCAGACTCCTGAAGCCGATGCCCTTGGCCACCAGATCTCGCACCGTCTCAACCAAATGCGGAAGTGAGCGACCCAACCGGTCGAGTTTCCAGACGACCAGTGTATCGCCAAGCCGACAATGCTGGAGTGCCTCGGTCAGTCCCGGCCGCTGTGTCTTGGCGCCGCTGGCTGTGTCGGAAAAGATGCGCTCGCACGGAACTGCCAGGAGGGCGTCTTTTTGAAGATCGAGGTTCTGGTCGGTGGTCGAAACTCTGGCATAGCCGACAAGCATGAAATTCGCCCTTTCTTGAAAATGGTTTGTCACACGAAACCCATCTCATATTCCGAGTTTGGTACGTAGATTTAGTATACCGGTTTCATGGTATAACAAAGAGGGTCATAATGGGCCAAAACCGGCTTTTTGAGAGCGGAAGGGGCGGTGCCAGAAAAACGAACGTTTTATTGAACAGACCGATCGACCCATCTCTTGCATATCTCTCTTTTCTGCAAAGGGGTTTTCAGGCTATGCCAACGATTCAAGAAACCGCCTACCCACGGTTGAAGACCTACGTTTCTGCCCACGATCTGGCCGCCATATTTACTCCAACCGCGGACGAACTGGCTCTGGCTAAGCAAGTTACCCGGGGGGAACCAACTTATTTGGGGTTTTTGATTCTCTTGAAGACCTTTCAACGTCTGGGTTATTTCGTCCCGATCAGCGAAGTGCCGACTACCATTGTCGAATACATCGCCGCACACACCCAGACCCAGGCTGCGGTCTCCGAGCTGGGGCGGTATGATTTCTCAGGAACGCGCAAACGGCATATGCAAATCATCCGGCAGACGCTCCATGTTCAGTGCTACGGCAAGGCGGCACGTCATGCCATGACATTGGCTATGAGCGAAGCAGCCAGGACAAAGGAGGAGTTGGCCGACCTCATCAACATCGCCATTGAGGAATTGGTGCGCAAGAGGTACGAGCTGCCCGCTTTTGACACCTTGGTTCGTGGAGCGCGGCATGTCCGTAGCGTCCTCTATCGCAAGTTCTACCAACAGGTAGACGCCACGCTAAATACCGAGGAGAAAACCCTCCTCGAAACACTCTTTATTCCTGAACCGGAATCTCGTTTCACACCCTGGAACACTCTCAAGCAGGAGCCGGGAAGTCCTACTCTGACACATTTCAAAATCTGGTTGGACCGGCAAGCCTGGCTGATTCAGTATCGAATCGGATCACAGGCATTGGGTGACATCCCGGACGTGAAGGTCCAACACTTCGCGGCGGAAGCCCGAACGCTAGATGCAGCCCGAATGCTGGAGATGGAACCTCGAAAAAGGTTGACCTTGGCGTCTTCGCTACTCAGAGTGCAATCGGCTCGCGTCCTGGACGACTTGGCGGAGATGCTCATCAAGCGCATGTCTGTTATTCATCAGAAAGGAAAAGATGCGTTGGCTGATTATCATATCCGTAATCAGCGTCGCGCCGATGAGCTGGTACAAACACTACACGATCTGGTCATCGTTTACCGCGCTGAAGGAACCGCTCAGGATAAAATCGCAGCGATGGCGACGGTGCTACCGGACCAGGGTGACGCCGTTCTTCAGAGTTGCGAAGACCACATGGCTCATGCGGGCGACAACTACTTTCCGTTTCTCTGGCGCTTCTACAAGAGCCATCGCGCCACGCTCTTTCGCCTGCTCAGGCGTATCACGGTGCGGGCCACCACCCAAGACACGACGTTCGAGGAGGCGTTGCGCTTTTTGTTGGAGCACGAGCACAAAACCGGCGAATGGCTGTCCATGCCGACGGCCTCCCGTCTGGATCTTGCCTGGATGCCGGAAGGCTGGTATCGCCTGGTCACCGAGCAACATCATCGCGATGAGGCTCCCAACCGTCTGCACCGCCGTCATTTCGAGCTGTGTGTCTTTTCGCAACTGATGGTGGAGCTGAAGTCCGGCGATTTGTGTATCCCAGGTAGCAACCACTTCGCCGACTATCGCGACCAGCTCATCTCCTGGGAGGAGTACCATCTTGATATTGCCGCCTACGGTGAGATGGTCGGATTGCCCATCGAAGGAGCCGCTTTTGTCACGCATATGAAAGCGCGATTGACAGCGGTCGCCAAAGAGGCGGACCAGGCCTTCCCCGATAATGCCGACCTGCGCATCGAGAATGGCGAACCCATCTTGCGGCGTCCCGAGAAGGCGGCTGCGCCCTCTGGATTACGCGGTTTCGAACAAATCATCGCCGACCGGCTGGATCCGGTCCACCTACTCGACGTGCTGCGCGATACCGAACACTGGCTGCACTGGACCCGATTTTTCGGTCCCATATCCGGGCATGATGCCAAACTCGACGATCCGGTTTCCCGCTACCTGACGACCACCTTCTGCTATGGCTGTCAGCTCGGCCCAGCGCAAACGGCGCGCTCCCTTGGCAACGTCGATCGACGACAACTTTCCTGGGTCCACTCGCGGCACATTACCGAAGAGGGTCTGGAGAAAGCGATTCGTGAGATCATTAATGCCTACCACCGCTTCGCACTTCCAAAACGCTGGGGGACGGGCAAGAGCGCTTCCGTCGATGGCACCAAGTGGGATCTCTACGAACAGAATCTGCTCTCCGAGTACCATATCCGCTATGGAGGCTACGGCGGGATTGGTTACTACCACGTCTCCGACACCTACATCGCACTATTCTCCCACTTCATTCCCTGTGGGGTCTGGGAAGCAGTCTATCTGCTCGATGGACTACTCAAAAACCTTTCCGACATCCAGCCCGACACGATCCACGGCGATACGCAGGCGCAAAGCACACCGGTCTTCGGCCTGGCGGTACTTCTGGGAATTTCCTTGATGCCAAGAATCCGCAATTGGAAAGATCTGAAAATGTATCGTCCAGACAAGCAGGTCACCTTCACTAACATCGACTCACTTTTCTCCGATACGATTGACTGGAATTTGATCCAAATCCATCTCCCCGATATGCTGCGGGTCGTACTTTCCATCAAAGCTGGGCGGATCACCGCCTCAACGCTTTTGCGAAAACTGGGGACCTACAGCCGGAAGAATCGGCTCTACCAGGCGTTTCGGGAACTGGGACGCGTAATCCGGACGGAGTTCCTGCTGAAGTACATTAACAGCGCCGAGATGCGCACGCTCATCCAGGCGGCGACCAACAAGAGCGAAGCATTCAACGGGTTCTCGCAGTGGGTTGCCTTTGGAGGTGACGGTACGATCACGACCAATGACCGCGACGAGCAACGAAAAATTATCAAATACAATCACCTTGTTGCCAATAGCATCATCTTTCACAACGTCTTCTCCCTCAGCCGCGTCCTGCACGATCTGGAACAGGAAGGTTACCCTTTGGAATCATGGCAGGTAGCCGCGCTGAGTCCGTATCTAACTCAACAGATCAATCGATTTGGCCGCTACGACCTGGATCTGGCAATACACCCGCCAGAGCTAGACTATGACCTTTGGACATGAGATCCACTGTCTTATGGCCCCAAAATGAAGGAATCGTTGTCGTACCCCGACTTGTCCGTGTAGTCAGAAGCCCGCAATCTCTAAATAACTATTGACCTTTGACCCACGCTTCCTTGTATAACAGCCTTACGATAAGGCGAAAATTTCAGCCATTAATCATTAAGCGGGTCAAATAATTCACGTTGTTAGACTTATTTTGCTTGCTGTGCCTTTTATTTACCCACTATTGACCTTTGACCCACGTACTATTGACCTTTGACCCACGCTACTATTGACCTTTGACCCACGTACTATTGACCTTTGACCCACGGCATATTTTCTCAACTAACTGTTATTAAAGTGTATTTACGACGTTTTTCCAAGGTATAACCTCTTCTAACCTTATTTTATAACCGGTTTTTAACCCCGCTGCTGTGGATAACTACTTCACAGCAATCAATCCCCAAGCAAAACTACCTATCGAGGCCCCCAGAGGGGGCCAAAAAATCCCCCCGCCCAAACTCCCAAAATTTCTCACGATAAAACCACCCAAACACCCCAAGCAGCGCGATAAACCAAAATAACAAAGTTAAAAAACCAAAATCAAACCAACCCACGAACAACGCATGGGGCAATCCAGGTGAATCAGCTGCTAATGCAGCTGATCTGGTCCTTCGGCCCACCCTACGGGCGCCAGGACCCGGACAAATCAGCCCCAGATCGCTCTGCAATCCGGCGCCTCAGCCGGGTTTCTGTGGAAATTGCCCCTGTTCCTTTTATTGATCAATATACGACCGCAAAACCCGTCTATAAGAAAAAGGGGCAGACGCCGTTGGAAATACCGAGCGGGAATGCCCGTTAAATGAGTTTTACGGGCCATAGCTCACTTTTTACCCTCACGCGTAGGGGAAATGCATCTCTCCCCCTTTAAATCGCTCTAAAGGGCTTAAAACACCGTTTTCATTTCTGAATAAAAAGCGAATTGCGGCTTTCAGGCAGGGTCAAGGCTGGCTTCGCCACCCGCAGGGCATGGCCTTGATGCTGCCTGAAAGCTGAAAACGCTAGGCAAACGGGTGCAGGGGATGAGGTTTTGTCCCAAGTCTTCTCCTGCACCCTTGCCACGTGGCGAACGCGGGGTGTGGGGCAGCGCCCCCACGGTTCAGCCCTTCATCTTTTCTGCCAGCAGCGCATCGCCTGCGCGCTTCCATCCGGCTCTGCGGTGATCATCTGGTGGCACCTGCGCCAGCTCCATGAGTGCTCCCAACAACTCGCCCCGATCTGATACCGGCATCCCGCTACGGGAATTGACCAGGCCTGCCAGGATAAGCAGTCCTGCCGCATTGTAGAGTTCCCTGTCACGCGCCTTGCGCGTTGCCAGCTTATCGGCGTTGACGACACGGGCCGCAGTGGCCCGTGCCTTCTGTGCCCGATCACTCGCCTTCTCAGCGCGCATCAGTGCAGCCAGCTTGCGCTCCTCCTCGGGCGTGCGTTTCGGGATATCGGCCAGCAGCAGCAAGAGCCGCTGGTAATCGCTGAGTGCCTTCAAGGCGCGCAGATAAACCAGCCGCCCCTTGAGCCAATCATCGTGCATGCCACGCTCCTTTTGCGGGTTTGAAGACTTTCATTCTAGCGCAAAAAGTGTTAGCGTAGCACAAATCAGAAGTATCCTTCTATCAGAAGGCGCGCTTAGTTGTTTCTTGAGACGATAAAATCTCTCGTCCCCAGAAACGCGCTAACAGAAAAGGCAAGCCGATACTCGGCCTTAACCAAAATAGAAAGTGAGAAACAAATGGCGATAGGTCGGCTCAGCATGAAAGTAGGCAAGACCGGCCGTGCCGGTCCGCATGCCGCCTATATCGCTCGAGAGGGCCAATACATCCGCTACCTGGAGCGGGGCGAGAAGCTGGAAGCGAGCGAGGCCGGCAACCTGCCCGCGTGGGCCGAGCATGACCCGCTCATCTTCTGGCAGGCAGCGGACGCCTTCGAGCGCAGCAACGGCACCACCTACCGGGAAATGGAGATTGCCCTGCCGCGCGAACTGGAGACGAAAGAGCGGATTGAGCTAGCCGGGTCATTCGTAGCCCAGGAGATAGGTGAGCGTCACGCCTACCAGTGGGCCATCCATACCCCCCTGGCGGCAGACGGGAAAGAACAGCCGCACGTCCACCTCATGTTCTCCGAGCGGCAGGTGGACGGCATCGAGCGCGACCCCCAGCAATACTTCAAGCGCTATAACGCCAGGCATCCGGAGCAGGGCGGGGCACGCAAAGGCTATGGCCCGCACGCGGGCCAGACCTTAAGCCACTCCGAGCGCACAGCGGACCTCAAGGAATTGAGAGGCCGCTGGCAGGACATGGCGAATGAACACCTTCAGCAGCTGGGATACAGCGTGCGTATCGACATGAAGAGCCATACCGAGCGCCACACCGGGTTAGAGCCAGAAATGAAGCAGCTGCCGAGCCAGTGGCGCGGGGAAGGGCGGGAGAACGTACTCGAATTCCGCCAGGCGCGGGCCGAGCTCGTGCAGGCACAGGCGCAGGTACAGCAAACCGTGCCGGATGTACCGGCCCAGATCATCAGCCTGGAAGCCGAGCGGGAGCGGCGGGTGCGGGTACAGGAAAGAGCCAAACAGGCGCGCATCGAGCGCATGAGCAGCACCGAGCTTAGAGCCGAGATCGAGCACCTGCGTCCGCCGGAAGTGAGCAAGCTAGTGAATAGCGACCCCGAAGTAATGGCCGCGCGGCAAGCCTGCGAGTCCTTATCCGGGCACATGAAACAGGCGCAGATCACAGTCGAACAGTCACAGCAGGCGACAGCCGCCTGGCGCATGGCCCATCCGCTGCGGGCCAAGGCGCACGACCTGGGGCTGGTGCAATCAACGTTCCTCATCCAACAGGAAAACATCGGGGAGGCGACCTGGGCCAAAGGGCACGAACTCTTTCTCCAGGTCAACGATGCCAGGCAGCACGCCCGGTTCATAGAGAACGCCGCCGAGAGCCGCATCCGTGTAGCGCAGATGCCCATGCGCGAGCACGTGGGCAAGCTGGAGCAGACATGGCAACAAAAGATAGAACAGGAACAGGTGCAGCAGCGCCGGGAACTGAATCTTAACCAAGCCCTCTCTTCATTGAAAACACACGCCCGCTTGCGGGAAATAAAGGCGCATGGGTACACCGATGCGGGAGAGAAATGGCGAGCCTTGCCGGAGAAAGCGCGTAGCCTGATTAACGACTACAACCGGCAGCCGGAAAAAATGAGGCCGCAGGCGCTGGAAAGACTGCGGGAACACCTGAAGCAAAACCCGTATGCAATGGAGAAGCTTGCGCAGGAGCTTGAGCTTGCCAGAGGCAGAGGCAGAAGCAGAAGCCAGGGAATGGGCATCGGGGACTAGGGACAGTGGGCTGAGGACCACTGTTGATAATGGTTGAAGCAGGAGCATGAGAGCTCAAACAGGAGCATAATCTATACATTAGCAACGTTAGAAGGCCCATCATTTATGGCATTTGCACTCAAAACAAGTTGTACCATGGGGGCGCTCGCAGTTATTTTGAGCCCAAAATGGTGTTAAGTGCAGCCATTATAGATAACCGCTATTAATAACAGGAATCAAATAAATGTCTTTAACGTCGCTTGAAATTTGCGCCGGAGCCGGCGGCCAAGCATCAGGTCTAGAAGAAGCCGGGTTTAATCACTTGGCGCTGGTAGAAATTGAACCCGCTGCATGTGCAACGCTGCACCTTAACCGGCCGCAATGGAATGTGATTGAAGGGGATATAAGCCAATTCTCAGCAGCGGCATTCAAAGGAATTGATTTGTTGGCGGGAGGGGTTCCTTGCCCTCCTTTCTCCAGAGCCGGCAAACAACTTGGAGCAGGGGATGAGCGTGATTTATTTCCAGAAGCAATAAGACTGGTTGATGAATGCCGCCCGAGAGCCGTTTTGCTGGAAAATGTCCGAGGCCTGCTTGATGCAGTTTTTGAAGATTACCGCAATAAAGTCGAACGGCAGCTCAAAAAACTAGGTTACCAAACAGGCTGGCGGCTTTTGAATGCGTCAGATTATGGCGTATCACAACTGCGGCCGCGCGTAGTATTTATAGGGATAAAGAAAGGATCAGCTGCCCCCTTCAATTGGCCTACGCCGTCACAATCAGAAGCAGAAACGGTGGGCGAACGTCTATTTGACCTTATGAAAGCGAGTGGATGGCGTGGAGCAGAACGCTGGCGTGAAACTGCCAATAGCATTGCGCCCACTCTTGTAGGGGGGTCAAAAAAACATGGGGGTCCGGATCTTGGACCCACCCGCGCCAAAAAGGCATGGGCATCACTCGGGGTTGATGGGCATGGGCTTGCTGATAATGCGCCAGAGCAGGATTTTATAGGGAAACCCCGGCTCACCACACGTATGACGGCGAGATTGCAGGGATTTGATGATGAATGGCAATTTTCTGGACGGAAAACAGCTGTATACCGGCAGATAGGCAACGCGTTTCCGCCGCCTGTCGCGCGATCAGTAGGACTTGCTATAGCAGAAAGCCTGAAAGCTAAAATCCGGCTCAGAAGGGCCGGTTAATGAGTGCACGTAAGCTGCTCCGAGCTTATTTTTTAGCAAATATTGGCCGGATACTGAACTCTGAAGAATTGCGGGAAGTGGCGGGCGGAATTTCGGAATGGGCCCGCCGTGTCCGCGAGCTACGGACTGAAGAAGGCTATCAGATTCTCACCCATAATGACCGCAGCGACTTAAAACCAGGGCAATACATTCTTGTCACACCGGCACCGGAACCGGCATTTGAGCGGGAAATTTCCAAGGAAGTGCGGGCTTTTGTTCTGGACCGGAACGGTTCTACATGCCAAATGTGCGGCGCGGGAGCTGGCGAGCCGCATCCCTATGACCCTACACGTAAGGTCCGGCTGCATATTGGTCATATTATTGACAAGTCGATGGGTGGGGCAGATGACGCCGGGAATTTGCGTGCTGTATGCTCGGTTTGTAACGAGGGAGCAAAAAATTTAACACTCGACCGGCCAAGTTCCTCAAAACTTTTGGCACAAATCCGCCGTGCTACTGGTACGGATCAGATTGCGGTTTTAAGCTGGCTTCTACGTAAATTCCCAGATCAAGCAGCTAAAATCCTAGAAGGTGGCTGACAAGATTGACCCGGTGCGGCGCAGCGCAAATATGCGTGCGATCCGCAGTCAGCACATGAAACCCGAAATGATGGTGCGCCAGCTGATACATGGTATGGGCTACCGCTACCGATTGCACCGGCAGAATCTTCTAGGAAAACCAGATATTGTCTTTTTATCCCGGAAAAAGATAATTTTCGTTCATGGATGTTTCTGGCACTCCCATGAATGCGGAATGGCTCACAAGCCAAAATCAAACCTGGATTACTGGATCCCAAAGCTAGGCCGCAACAAAGAGCGGGACGCTGAAAACGTTGCTGAACTGGAAAAGCAAGGCTGGGGTGTACTTATTGTCTGGGAATGTGAAACCAAGTATCACGAAATTCTAAAGCAAAAGTTGTTATGGGGTTCTAAGCCCAAACCAGCGAAATCTTTAACTGTTTGTAATAATAGTATTATAACCTCACGCCAGCCAATATAGCTTCCATGTCGATCGGATTCTGATTGTCGCGGAATGCGTAATGTCCCA
>JACCWK010000042.1 GCA_013697655.1 Nitrosospira sp. | reverse complement strand
AGTGACTGGGCCGGTCCATATTTCGCCGCTTTTTCGGCCAATAGAACAACTATTGGCCTTCAAAATCGTCAAAATCTGTCCCCGCCCAGTCACTTTTTCGCTTCGATTCTTCAAGTCCGACAGGCTGCTAGGATGGGCTCTACGGGCGATGTGCTATGTCAGGTTTGGCCCGCGCTATTGCCCGCTATTTCCCCCACCTTTTGCCTGGCGGCCCCTATCCAGCAAGCTGCTGGCGCATCCCTTCCGGCACACTTCGGAAGCATATTCAAAAATCCCAAGGGATATCTGGGAATTTAAGTGCTCTTCTTTTCTTCCTTTTTTTCACCAGTTTCTATTTTTTCCAATTTCTGCTCCATGTCCCTGTCATGTAATGGATAAAGTGATGCCGATGCAGGCACCGGATTGCTGACAAAACGTGCTACCAGTATGCCAAGTTCGTAAAGTAAATAAAGCGGTATGGCGAGCATGAACTGCGAAACCACATCGGGTGGCGTGAATATTGCGCCGACCACGAATGCCCCAACAAGAACATAACGGCGTACTTCCTTCAGCTTCTCGATTGAGACTATTCCCATTCGAACGAGTATCACTACGAATACCGGTACCTCGAAAGTTATACCGAAGGCAATGAACATAGTCAGAACAAAGTCGAGATACTTACCGATATCGGTCATTACTGCCACACCCTCTGGGGCAAAATGAGTTATGAATTCGAATACCATGGGCAGTGCCGCAAGATAAGCAAACGTCATGCCGAAAATGAATAGGAAGCTGCTTACGAGCACCAGCGGCATTACCAACCGTTTTTCATGAGAATATAATCCCGGCGCAACAAACGCCCACACTTGATATAGCGTGTGCGGCAAAGTAATGATGAAAGCTGCCATAATGGCAACCTTCATCGGCACAAAAAAGGGTGTGACAACTTCGGTGGCAATCATCTGGCCGCCTTGTGGAAGCTTCTCCAGCAAAGGCTGCGCCAGCAATGAATAGAGTTCTCGTGCGTAATAGGCACAGGGCAAAAAACCGAGAATCAGACCACCAAAAATGCGCAGCAGCCTGGCACGCAGTTCCACCAGATGAGAAATAAATGTTTCGTCGATACTCATGCGTGAAGGGGCTGGATAATAACCGCTCTAGTATACCGAGCGCGTCAGTTGTGTATGTGTTATTTGCCTTCCTCCTATGGAGAAACTCGTGAACAATTTATCCGAATCTGCTGGAGGAAGGCAGCAGCGACTTTGCGAGGAGCGAACATTCTAAAGGCGAATCGTGCGCGAATGGGCGATTCTCCTTTGACAAGACCCTAAAAGTTTATTTTATGCTGCAAAGTGTTCCACGGAAAACTCTTCGGAGGATTCTAATGATGTGCTTCTGACCCGGTCGCGTCATCCGTGCTTTGTTTTGATGGGACCAGCGGTTGGGCTGGTTTGATAGAGGTGGCGGGAAAGTGTGGTGGAGAATCAGTTCCCGCTACGATCTTCTGGGTTGATACGGGAGTGGTTGGAGCGACAGGTGTCATTTCTGCCTTTAGGTCTTCGAACTGGTTTATTTCTGTTCGTACTGAATTTTCAATGGAACGAGCAGCATCATGTACCGATGTTTTCAATTTCTTCAGTTCTTCCAGTTCCATTTCCTGCTGAATATCATTCTTGACATCGTTCACATAACGTTGCGCACGCCCCAGTAGATGTCCCAAAGTACGTGCCACCTTAGGTAGCCGTTCCGGGCCAAGGACGACGAGGGCTACAATTGCTATAACAAGAATTTCCGTAAAACTGATATCAAACATTTTTAGCGCGTTTTACCCATCGCCTCATGATTTTGTATGCGTTTTATCCTTGACTTCGCCTTCGATGGTCTGAGCGCCTGTTTGCTGAGATGGAGGCGATATCTCCTCTTCATCACCGTTTTTCATACCTTCTTTGAAGCCTTTCACTGCACCGCCCAGATCGCTGCCGATATTTCGAAGCTTTCTTGTGCCGAACACAAGAACAACAATTATCAGAACGACCAACCAGTGCCAAATGCTGAATGATCCCATCACGCTACTCCTTTATCTCGGGTGGGGGATCATGCCGGGCAAGCGTTTCCCACCACCCATGATGTGAACATGCAAGTGATAAACCTCCTGTCCTCCTACACTTCCCGTATTGATAACGGTACGAAAGCCGTCCGTGCAACCCTGTTCCTTCGCCAACCTGGGGACCAGCAGCATCATCTCACCCAGCAAATTACGGTGACTGTCTTCAACATCTGCCAGCGAATCGATGTGCTGCTTGGGCACTAACATAAAATGTACTGGCGCTGCAGGATGGATGTCGTGAAATGCGAAAACATTGGCATCCTCATACACTTTTTTGCTAGGAATCTCCCCCCGAACGATTTTGCAAAATATACAGTTATCCATTTTATTCCACTTTTCGTAATGCCTTTTCGTCTATTCCTGAAGTTCCTTCCCGACGCTGCAACTCACTTAGCACCGCGTCCGGCCCCAAGCCGTGGTGAGCCAGCAATACTAAACAATGAAACCAGAGATCAGCCGTCTCCCGAGCGATGTGCTGTTTGTCACCGTCTTTTGAGGCTAATAAAATCTCTACCGCCTCTTCCCCAACTTTTCTAAGAATCTTATCTTGTCCCTCGTTCAGCAGCCTCGCTACGTAAGAAGCCTCCGGGTTCGCGCTTTTGCGGGCTTCGATGGTTGCAGCGAGACGGTAAAGAATAGCCGGATCAGTCATTTCTTGTAGATCTCTTCGGGGCTTTTGATCACCGGGGAAATTACCACCCAACGACCGTTTTCCAGTTTATTGAAAAAGCAATCATGTCTGCCAGTATGACAGGCTATGCCGCCAACTTGTTCCACCGTCAGCAAAAGGACATCTTCATCGCAATCCAGCCGAATTTCTTTTACTTTCTGCGCGTGACCGGATTCTTCGCCTTTATGCCAGAGCTTTTTGCGGGAGCGTGACCAGTAATGTGCCTCGTTGGTTTCGACAGTGCGTTTCAGCGCCTCGCGGTTCATCCAGGCAACCATCAGCACCAGATTGCTGTTGGCTTCCTGCGTTACTACCTGCACCAATCCGTCTTCGGACCAGTTTACTTTGTTGAGCCAATTATCGGACATGGATATGCTTTAGGATTAAGTTGTTGGGAAACCTCTGAAAAGTCTTCCGGAATTACGGGGCGCGATGGCTGCGCTGCTAGATAACTTCGCGCGGTCTGGATCATAATACGGGGCGGAGATGCGAAGGATTGAATCCTTCGCTCGAACCTGACATTCTACCACTACACTCGTACTTCAATGCCATGTTGCGCCATATACGCTTTGGCCTGGCTTATGGAGTATTCACCGTAGTGAAAAATGCTCGCTGCCAATACCGCGTCAGCGTGGCCCTGCAAGACTCCTTCCACCAGATGATGCAAATTACCTACGCCACCACTTGCGATTACAGGCACATCGACCATGTCCGATACTGCGCGAGTCAGTGCCAGATCGAAACCGTTGCGGGTGCCATCCTTATCCATGCTGGTCAGCAATATTTCGCCAGCACCCAGCAGTTGCATTCTTTTCGCCCATTCGATCGCGTCGAGACCAGTTGCCATACGTCCTCCATGCGTGAATACCTCCCAACGGGGGTTATTCATGTCAGTATTGTTCACCCGTTTGGCATCGATTGCCACCACAATACACTGGGAACCGTAACGGCTGGCGGCATCCGCTACCAGATTTGGATTCTGCACCGCCGAGGTGTTGATGCTTACTTTATCGGCTCCGGCGTTCAATAGCCTGCGAACATCTTCCACCTGACGAACTCCCCCGCCGACTGTGAGCGGAATAAAAACCTGGGCTGCAACTTCTTCAATAATTCGTAGAATCAGGTCGCGATTGTCAGAACTGGCGGTGATATCGAGGAAAGTTAGCTCATCCGCACCTTGCTCATCGTAACGGCGCGATATCTCGACGGGATCTCCCGCATCTCGAAGCTCCACAAAATTAATGCCCTTCACCACGCGTCCGTTTGTGACGTCGAGGCATGGAATAATTCTTGTTGCCAAGCCCATAAGACAAGAGACCTTTTATTGTAAAGGAATAAATAGGGGTCAAAGAGGAGGGATAGATCGGAAAATAGAGTTCTCCGTTTAGGCACCATCCACTAAATTATTGAGCTACGTTAGAAAAAAGTGGTATCTCCGGCTCTCGTTTTTATGCTGAGATCATCTGCAAGCGCTTGCGCCAACTTGAAATCCAAGGTGCCTTCGTAAATAGCCCGTCCTGTGATGGCGCCCATG
Source organism: Nitrosospira sp. (assembly GCA_013697655.1). Lineage (GTDB taxonomy): Bacteria > Pseudomonadota > Gammaproteobacteria > Burkholderiales > Nitrosomonadaceae > Nitrosospira. The sequence continues at coordinate 71,551 of JACCWK010000042.1, read as the reverse complement.
ATGCCTTCCAATTCGATTTCACAGAGCGCTGTGACGTCGTCAAGGTTGATAATGCCACCGCTGGCAATCACCGGAATGGTAAGAGCTCTAGCCAGCTCCACGGTGGCCTCGATATTGACACCGCTTAGCATGCCATCACGTCCAATATCGGTATAGATGATCGCCTCCACACCGTAATCTTCAAATTTTTTTGCAAGATCCACCACGTCGTGACCGGTGACCTTGGACCAGCCATTGACGGCTACCTTGCCTTCCTTCGCGTCCAGCCCTACCATGATGTGACCTGGAAAAGCGTTACAGGCGTCATGCAGGAACCCGGGCGTCTTCACCGCCGCGGTGCCTATAATTATGTAGGTGACGCCGTCGTCGAGATAACGTTCGATAGTTTCGAGATCGCGTATGCCGCCGCCGAGTTGAGTGGGAATTTCGTCCCCTATGGCTTCGATAATGTCGCGAATCGCCGGCTCATTTTTCGGCCTGCCGGCAAACGCCCCGTTGAGGTCCACGAGATGTAGTCGCCGTGCACCCTGGTCAAGCCAATGTCTGGCCATGGCACCAGGATTATCTGAGAATATCGTGGCATTTTCCATGACACCTTGTTTCAAACGCACGCATTGACCGTCTTTCAAATCTATAGCAGGAATGATAAGCATTTTGAATCAGAATTAAATTAGGATTGGGGTTTATGAAATTTGAAGGGCAAAAATTTACATCCGAACCTGATTATCCATTTCTGAGCATGGGTTCCCATTGCACAAAGTTACGCAGTAGCGTCAGCCCCGCTTCATGGCTCTTCTCCGGGTGAAACTGGACGGCAAAAATATTATCCTTTGCTACCGCGCAAGTAAATGGAAAAGGGTAAAGACTATAGGCTGCCGCCGGTTCCGGATTGGTGGTTTCGACATAATAACTGTGCACAAAATAAAAACGTGCATCGCTTGCGATATCTTTCCACAGAGCATGTTCGGCAGTTCGATGTACTTCATTCCAGCCCATGTGTGGCACTTTGAGCTTTTGTCCATTTGCATTAATCATCGCGGTGGATGGAAAACGCAATACCTTGCCTGCCACGATACCGAGACCTTTAACATCGCCTTCTTCACTGCTCTCGAATAGCATCTGCAGGCCAATGCATATGCCGAGAAACGGTTTACTATCGGCGGCCTCCAGCACCGCATCGCGCAGTCCGCGCGCATCGAGTTCACGCAAGCAGTCCGGCATCGCACCCTGTCCGGGTACCACTACGCGGCCCGCTTTTCGCACCACTTCGGGGTCGTCGGTGACTGCAATAGAGGCTGCGGGGGCAACGTGCTCCAGCGCCTTAGACACCGAGCGTAAATTACCCATGCCGTAATCAACGATTGCAATATCAGTCATGCTGTGCAAAATGAGGGGTGAGAAATGCTACAAAGAGCCCTTGGTGGACGGAATTATTCCAGCCGCACGAGAGTCATGCTCCATCGCCATGCGCAGTGCGCGACCAAATGCCTTGAATACGGTCTCGGCCTGGTGATGAGCGTTGCGTCCGGCAAGGTTGTCAATGTGTAATGTCAGCAAGGCGTGGTTGACGAAACCCTGGAAAAATTCATTGATCAAATCAACGTCAAATTCACCGATGCGGGCGCGTGCAAACTCGATGTTAAACTCCATGCCCGGACGTCCTGAAAGGTCCAGCACTACTCGTGACAGTGCCTCGTCCAGCGGCACATAAGCATGACCGTAACGGCGCAAACCTTTCTTGTCTCCAATGGCTTGTGTAAATGCCTGGCCGAGGGTGATGCCAATATCCTCCACTGTGTGGTGGGCATCGATGTGCAAGTCCCCCTTGGCGGCAATTTCCAAGTCTATCATGCCATGACGTGCTACCTGATCCAGCATGTGGTCGAGAAATGGCACGCCGGTATCCAGCACCGCCTTGCCAGTTCCGTCCAGATCAACTTTGACGCTGATCTGGGTTTCCAGTGTGTTGCGGGTGACTTGGGCGTGGCGCATGGATGAATTGATTAATCGGTAGATTTCTTAAGTCTTAAGCAAGGCCTGTAGTGCTACCAAAAACTGCGCGTTTTCACCGGGGGTTCCCACTGTTACGCGCAGGCAATTTTTAAGTAACGGGTGTGAGCCATCGAGATTCTTTATCAAGACGCCGCGGTTTTTTAGCCCTTGAAACACCTCGCCGGCCTCATTCAGCTGAGTCACGCGGAACAAAATAAAATTCGCATCTGTCGGAAAAACCTTAACTCCATCCATTGCTGTCAGGCGCTCACTCATTACCGCTCGTTCAATCTTGATCGATTCGGCCTGTTGCAGCAGAATATCGCAATGCTGCAATACCTTTTCCGCTATCAGTTGAGTCACAATCCCTATATTATACGGCAAACGCAGTTTTTCCAGTTGTATCAACCATTCCGATCTTCCGACCAGTAGTCCCAGTCTTAAACCCGCCAACCCCAGTTTGGAGAGCGTCCGCATCAACAGCAGATTGGGGTATTGCGCCAGCTTGCCCATAAAGCTCGCATCGGCGAAGGCATGGTAGGCTTCATCCACGACTACAACTCCGGGGGCGGCTTCAATAATACGCGAGACTGCCTCGGCATCAAATAGGTTACCGGTGGGGTTATTGGGGTAGGCAATGAAAATTACCACTGGCTGGTGTCGCGCGATGGCGGCAAGCATCGCGTCCATATCCAGCGAAAAATCAGCTTTCAGCGGCACACCCGCATAACCCATTCCGGTGAAAGTGGCAATCATACGGAACATGACGAATGCAGGCTCGACACTCATCAACATTGCTCCAGGTCTGGCAAAGGCCAAGGCGATAATCTGGATGATCTCGTCCGAACCATTGCCCAGCATAATGTCCATCCTGTCAGGAATCGCCAGCGCTTCCCGCAGCGCGGCCTTGAGCGAAGCAGCGCTCGCATCGGGATAGCGATTAATCGGTGCACTGGCCGCAAGCTGTGCGATTTCCTCTCGAAGTTCCAGTGGCAGGGAATAAGGATTCTCCATCGCATCCAGCTTCACCATGCCGCTTGCGGGCGGCACATGATAGGCAGAGAGCGCGAGAATTTCCGGGCGAATAATTTGATCGGGAGAGCTGGGCATAGGGCTATTACACCATGGTATCTGGCTAATTTAGGTCTCTGCAACATTATTCTGTTGCATGGTTGCTTCACCCTGCAACAAATCAAGCCACAGATCGTTCAGTGTAGTGAGATCGCCTGCGTCGGCCGCACGTAGCGCGGCAAAGTACGCGAATTTGCCGGACTCACGGGTAGCGGCCGGGTCAACCGGTGGGAGCGCGAGTTTATAGGCCAAGGCGACGAGCAGAATTCGGCCCGTTCTGCCGTTAAAATCCTTGAAAGGGTGTATCCACTGGAAGCGCCAGTCTGCCCATGCCAGCAGCGCGGCGATGGATTCCGCGCCGTGAAGGTGGCGCATGCGTTCTTCCAGATCCAAACAGAAATTCTTGATGTGAGCCGCAATCTCATGGCCGGGTGGGGGCAGATGAGTGCCTACCTGGACATCGGTGATGCGGAAACGGCCTGCCCATTGCGGAAATAACTCACTGGCGACGCGGTGGTGCATGTCGCAAATCCACTCCGGGGTAATGCGAATGTCTTCGGGCAGGTTTTCAAGCAGCGCGCCAAGGCAGCGCGCAATGCTTACCGCCAGACACTCGGCTACTTCGCTATATGCAAGTGGCCCGCCAGCCGTCGCCAGTTCGCGGGTAGCGTCTAGCAGGCCGGTTGATTGAGCAGCTTCGTCAGCCGCTCGGGATTGACCGGTTCGTTTTCCAGCGCCATCGAACTCAGGGTGAATTTCAGCACCCGTTGGCGATATGCTGCCCGCAGGCTTTCGGCATCGGGATGGCTGGTTCGCCATTGATTCAGGTGCTGATCGAGCTGTTGAAGTTGTTTCGGTGTCATTGTCATTTTCTTCAGGGGCTTCATCTTCGCATGACTCGATGCGAGCGGCAAGGACAAGCTGTCTTTCAGCTTTGGTCAGATTGTAGAGGTCGAAAACCAGCTCGTCGATTTCCGCTTCCAGGCGTGGCACGTCGGGACTTGATGGGTCAGCGAGGATGGTTTCAACACGCCTGATGATGGGGGTTTTCTCAGCAGGGGTGGCCGACAAAACGGGGAGCTGTTCCATATATTGTGCGATAAACCTGACAAAGCCGCCACGAATGATCGAGCTAAGATTTAAATAGAACCACCAAATCAATTTGGAATTTAACAAACCTATCAACCAAACCTCGTCAGTCGGAATGATGTAAGCAGTGTTTCCCAACAATGCGCCGCTCGCATCCCAAGTAAATTTCGGGGTTTGGGCAATATCTGGGTAAACAATCTTCGGTTGTTCGAATTGAGCATAGTAGGCACACGAGCGCAGTTCCCACCAATACTTTCCTTGGTCATCCCGGCTGTAGAGACCTTGCTGTTTTTTCTTGTCCGTATGTTTCCACTCGGCAAAGGCATCCCCCTCCCTGCGCAGATGCTCATAGATAGCAGGATAAGCTGCCGCGAAGATACGTTCCGCTTCGGCCTTGGAATCGGCGTCCGACCACGGCCATTGCCGATTGGCGCTGCTGCCAATAGCGAGGATGTACAACCCCGCCCATTCTGCCTTCCATTTACGAATGTCGCGGCCTCTGAGCCAAGGCTTGATGAGATCGACGCTGTTGGCGTCTTCCGCAACCAACTGCGCGCGCGTGGTAGCGTCTATGACAAAGGCCTTATTGAAGCCGGTCAGAATGCCACGATAAAATCGGCCTTGCACGTATTTGCCTAGCGGTTGGCCAGCGGAGCGCAGCTTCGTCATCAACGCGAGCACCGCCGGGGATTCCAGCGTCCAGCCTTGCACGCGCAAATCCTGCGGCAGCATGGAAAAACCGCGCTCGCTGACGGCTTCGCCGATACGCTCGACGTCGGCGGCGTTTTTGATAACGGCGGCAGTGATGGGGCCCGCTAGCCGCGTTTTTTCTATCAATAAAATCGCGGGGTATGTGGTCGCGTCAAAAATTGGTGTATCGCCGAAATCGATAATGACCCGCGGTATCGCCTCGCTTGTCAACAGTTTGCGGGTATTCTCGCCGTAACCGGCGCGCATGAATTTGTTCGGGGCAATGAAACAGAGATGTCCGCCGCGTTTCAGCAGTTCCAGCCCGCGGCGGTAGAAATAGGTGTAGAGGTCGGCGGTACTGCAGTAAAAATCGGGAAACTCAGTTTCCAGTTGCGGCTTAATGTCCTTGATTTTCTCGTGCCGGACATAAGGCGGATTGGCGATGACGATGTCGAAGCCGGGATTGTCACCGCTGAATACTTCGGCGAAATAAAGATGCAACGGCGTGAACGGGAGCTTGAGTTCCTCGTTTTGCTCGCGGGATTCGCGCAAGTGGCGCCGATCCTCCTCGATACGGCCCAGCATCGCCTCGGTTGCCAGATATTCTTTGAGCTTGGGCCTGGAGAGTTTTTGCGGGTTCCCATCCAGCGTGGCCTCGAGCAAATCCTTCGCGCGGCCTTGCAGGTTTTTTTCGCTTTTTATCCAATACGTTTCGATCATGGCGGTAAGCACGGCGCGGATTTCCTGGCGTAGCCGTACTTTTTCCTCTCCGTTGGCGGAATAGAGCGCGTCCAGATGGCGCAACAGCGTTTCGGTATACGGATTGGGCAGGTGGTCATCCAGGGTTCTTTGTGTACCCGCGATGGGAAACGGTATTTGTCCACCCGGTGCAAGCCCGCTTGCGCCACCCGTCCCCACGCCACCTGCCCCAGCGCCCGGTGGCAATAGTGGCTTACCATCCAGCAGGGTTTGCAAGGTATCGCCGCGCAGGATGTGGTAATCCAGATTAGGCAAGGGATGGGGTCCGGTTTCATCCACCACCAGCGCCAACCACAGCCGCAGCCGCGCGATTTCGATGGCGGGGAAGGAGATATCCACGGCGTAAAGGCTTTCATGGATGATCACGGCCTTGCGCTTGGCGCGCTCCGCCCGGATGTGCTCTTCGCTGTTTCCCCGCGCGCGGGCGAGGCTTTCCTTGAGCGTCAGGATTTCCTGCATCATGCCAAGCAGGAATGCACCGGAGCCGACTGCCGGATCGAGTATCGTAACACGGTCAAGCACGGCATCCAGCCGCTGCGCCAGAGCAGTTTCGATGTCCGCCTTGCGGCCATCCAGCGCGCAATCAAGCAGGGTATCGAAAACCACCCGTGCAACATCGGTGTGACTATGCAAATAATGGAACAGAATCTCGCGGCACATATATTCGACTATGCTGCGCGGGGTGTAATAGGTGCCACTGGCGTGGCGCGCTTCCGCTTCCAGCAGGTTTTCGAATACCTTGCCGAGCATTTCAGGGTCTATGCCCACCGTCTGGTCAAGCGGGGTGGATTCATCCACGGTGAAGTTGTAGCGCCCGAGCATATCGAACAGGCCGGCGAAGAGTTCATCCGCTACCACCGGTCCAAACAGGGGATCGTCTTCGGCAAATTCCGCGCGCGCCTCGAACAGGCCGCCGTTTAGAAATGGAATGGCATATTCCGCACCGGCAATCGTCTTGCGCCCGCCTTCCCTGCCTAACGCCCGGAAAAAAAGCGGTTCCAGTACTTCCTGATGAAATACCCTTCGCTCACTCCGCCGGAATGGTTCAAAGAGATCGCGGATGAAGTCGCGGTTGCCATCGAGCCATCCCTTCTTTTCAATGAAGTGCAGGAACATGATCCTGCCCAGCAGCAACTGGGCATAGCGGGAAATCTTCTTGTCATCATCGACCCACGGCTTGCCCCGGTTATCCGCAACGATCTGTGTTTTGAATAAAAGATATTGTTTCCGGTATTCGATGAAAAACGCCTTACTGATGGCTTCGACGTCGAAGGCTTCCTGTACCTGGGCGGCAACGGCTGCCTGATTGGTGCATTCCGGCAGCTTGCTCCTGAGCAGTTCGATACGCTCCGCAATGGTATGCAGGCGCGAATTACTGCCAATTTCCATGCGCCTTAGCGTGCGTCTGCCCGTGGCCGGGCCGGGCGTTGGAAACACCCAATGCCATTCACGTTGAGGTTGTTTCAGATCGACAAAAACAAACAGGGCGAAGAGGTAGCGGCCACGCAACGCTTCAATGGCTTGCCGCTGGCGGGTCTTGCGCATGCCTTCACCGGTTGTTGGCAGCACCAGTATGTAAAAACCATGCAAGCCCGCAACCACGGCAGGGCGGTGGTAGGCGGCTTGTAACTCGGGTTTGTCATCGAAGAAAACAGCGCGATTTTCCGGTTCGAAGCCGATTGCCTCCACCAGCAAGCTTTGCAGGTCTTCCAGGCCGTTGAGATTTTTTATTCTGGTTTCGATGGACATCGCTTGTTTCAGGAGACCTTGATAAGCGACTCGGAACAGAAGATTTTCGACACAGGGTGCGCAAGGATATATTCCTGCCTTTCGGCAAGACGTTTATCCAGCTCGAAGTGACGCACGATGTGGTCTACCGCATCCAGCAGGTCGTCACCACCGCGTTTTTCCCTCTTCAGCTTGCGTAGCGCAGCAACCACATACGAGGGCTGTTGCTGGCTCACCACGCTGATAAGGTGATCCAGCAGGCTCTTGCGGCTATCCGAGATGAACAGGTCTTGCCGTGATTTACGCAATTGATCGATTGTATAGTGCTGCTCGGGCTCCAGCACCGGGTGCGAAAGACTCTGGTAAATATGTTCAATATGTTCGGCAAAAAGTTGCCGGACAACTTCTACGGCTTGGTTGTGCGTTTGCGTCAGTGCTTCCCCCGGTGTAGCGCTGTCGCAGCGTAGCAAGGGCACGATTTCAGCGGGTTCCGAAGCAACGAGTTGGCCTTTTTCGTTCATCAGGTACATGCGTTTATAGCGTTTGCCCACCCCGAAGAATGCAAAGATGCCCGTTACATCCGACGCGAGCCCTGCACGGATGCCGTCGGGGAGGTTGCGCACCCGGTTAAACAGTTCCGGCTCGTTATCTTTCAAATCGCGGATAAGTATTTCAGCTTCGTTAATGTCGAAGCCACCATCTTCCTCGTCAACGGATTGCTCGCCATTGCTGTAAATTCCATACATGTCATTCGAATTGAGCTGTTCATGTTCATCCAGAATCTTTTCATCCTCACCGATGGTGTTGTGGATTTCCTGAATCCGGCGTGCAAGCCGTTCCTTGAGTCCCAGCCCCTTGTCGAGTGCAACTTCCGGAAAGAAGTTGTAGATATGGATGATGTCATGGCACGAACCAATCCGGTCTATACGTCCCACGCGTTGAATCAGGCGTACGGGATTCCAATGCAGATCGTAGTTGATGATGCAGGCGGCGTCCTGGAGATTCAAGCCTTCGGAAAACACGTCGGTGGCGACAACCACACGAATCTTTTTCTCGCTGTCCTTGAGCGTGTAACGGTTGGATCTAGGGGAAAAACGGCGCAGGATTTGCAGTCTGTTTTTGGTTTTGCTGTCGATCACCGCCAAATCGCTGATGTCCTTCGCGAGATGATCATGGAGATAACGTGCGGTATCAGAATATTGGGTGAAGATAATGACTTTTTCACACGAAAGGGTTTCACCATGCATCGCGGCAAGCAGCGTTTGCAGTTTATCATCCTGCTCCGCGCCTATATTCTTTACCATGCCAAGAATTTCGCCGAGAACGTTCAAATCTTCCCGCAGATCCTGTTCCAATTCGCTTGCGCGGAAATCGGCAATGGCATAACGCCGGACGTCTTCCTCTTCCAGCAATGCTATATCCAGATTTCCGTTTTCGGTTTCAAGTTTATCGAGCAGCCGGGAATCAGACACGACATAGCCTTCTTCAAGGACAGCCAGAAAGCGGTTGTGCATCCGGATCATTCCTTGCACCGTGAGGCGGAAAGCTTCCACCGAAGATTCAAATCGCTTAAGCAGCAGAATACGCATCAGACCACGTAAGCTACGGCCGGCCCGCGCCAGGCGTGCATAGGGCTGGCGCTCCGTCAACTCCGGTTGGAGATAGAGACCGATGGAATAGCGCGCATAGTGCAAGTCTGAAATTCGTTTGAGAATGTCTGCATAGAGGCCGTTATATGTGGCATCTATGCTGTAATCGAATCGATTGAGTTTGCGGGTGGGAAATTCTATCGGTGCGCCGTTTATCAAATTGTCAGCATAATGTTTCCTGATATGGCTGCGGGTTCGACGGATGAGAACTTGTAGCAGAAGATGTTCGATCATCCGCTCCGCTGTTTTTGCCGCTTGATCGCGTAGGTTCTGAGGCAGTCCTTGGTCTTGCGATTTTTTTTCCAACTCAGCTACTTTCTTGAAATATTTCTTGAGATTATCGTAAGCACCGATATCGAGAGTAGACGTCGCATCATCCTGGAATAAGCGAAGCTGGTGGTAAATATCCCAGGCGCTATTGTTGCGCGGCGTGGCAGTCAGCAGGATGACCTTCTTTCCCCGTAAAAAATTCTCCAGTGCTTCATAGCGCTGTGAATCGGCATTACGGAAATTGTGGGATTCGTCTATCAGTACGATATCGGCACTTTGTGTCCAGGCATTATTCAGTGGCGAGTTCTCGACAGAAATTTGTGATATGGGAATGAGATCCGGGAAAATCCCATATTCGCGGGTAACTTCCTTCCAATTCTCTTCCAGCGAATTGGGACAGATGATGATCTGGTGCTTTAACCCGGAGCGATAGAGATTTTTCAGCATTCCAAGACCGACGAAGGTTTTACCCAATCCCACCACATCCGAGATGAACACACCTTCGTGATCGCGCAGGATTTTCAGGCCTTGGTCGACCGCTACCTTCTGAAACCTCGTCAAGGGTGGAAACTTGTCATCCCAATGCAGCACGTGGCTGTCGGAATAATCAAGGCGATCTTCCACCAGCTTGTAAAGCGTTTTGAGATAAATGTCCCACGGCGTATAAGCAGCGCTTGCCCAGCTCTGCTCGATTTCCTCCATCAAGCTGGTGTTAAATGGTTCTCCTTCCTCCCAGAGTCGATCAAACCAGGTATTGAGCTGCTTGAAGTTGTCATTACCGTGAACCAGGACGTTGAGCTCCGTGTTGTTCCGTAGCCCGGAAAGTGTGAGGTTGCTGGAGCCTACGATCCCGATACCCTGTTCATAAGTTTGCTCGGGGTAAGCGAAGAGATAGGCTTTAGCATGGAGTTTTTCCTTCGTGTAGACTCGCACCTCAAGTTTACCCGAGGCCATCCACTCTTTGATTTCGGCCAGCAATTCTTCGGTCTCATCGGTCAAGGGTGGAATGGACAGGGCTTCACGAACTCCTTTACCAGTCTCTTCCGCAATGCGTTTTTTCTCCCTGGGGTTTTGTAGTTTGCCGATAACCGACTGCGCACGCTGAGGATGCATCTCTCGCTGCATCAGCGCATCAATGGTGTCCTGGTTGGATTGATTACCGATGAGAAGGCGAATAGCCGAAATATGGGTTAACTGCTGGCGAATTTCCTGAAGCCCGCTCACAAAGAAATAGCCGACGGCAAATTTGACCGAGTCTGTTTGCTGTAAAATTTTGCAAACGTGCTCGGCAAGCAATTCCTGCCGGTTATCTATGATATCGGTCATGCGGGGAAAGTCTTGATCTCAACAAATTTTTGTTATTGTGGAGTCCTTAGCGTGGCTGAGGGTAAGCCTGATACAAGCCTGGTGGTTAATTGCCTTTCTTGTATCGGTATTCCGCCGACATCGCGTGGGCTTGCAGACCCTCTCCATGAGCCAGGATTGAAGCAATGGCGCCTAGTTTTGCCGCCCCTTGCTGCGATACCTGGATGAGGCTGGTACGTTTCTGAAAATCATACACGCCTAATGGCGACGAAAAGCGCGCGGTACGGGAGGTGGGAAGCACGTGATTGGGACCGGCGCAATAGTCTCCCAGTGCTTCAGAAGTGTAGCGTCCCAGAAAAATTGCACCGGCATGCCTGATTTTTTCTGCCCATTTTTGGGGGTGCTCGACTGATAACTCCAGATGCTCGGGCGCTATGTGGTTAGCGATGGCGCAGGCTTCATCAAGATCTTGTACTTGAATCAGAGCCCCACGGTTTTCCAGCGAGGCACGTATCACTGCCTTGCGTGGCATTGTTTCCAGTAGTCGTGCAATACTGTTCGCCACCGCATCGATAAAATCTGCGTCGGGAGAAAGAAGGATTGCCTGGGCCAGTTCATCGTGTTCGGCTTGCGAAAACAGATCCATTGCAATCCAGTCAGGATCGGTTTTGCCATCGCAAATCACCAGGATTTCGGACGGGCCTGCTACCATATCTATGCCTACCACGCCAAATACGCGGCGCTTGGCTGCCGCTACATATTCATTGCCCGGTCCAACAATCTTGTCCACGCGCGGCACCGTCTCGGTACCGTAGGCCAGCGCCCCGACAGCCTGGGCGCCGCCAATGGTAAATAGCCGATCCACCTCGCAAATCGCCGCCGCAGCCAGCACCAGATTATTTTTTCTCCCAGCGGGAGCCGGGCTCACCATGATAAGTTCGCTCACCCCTGCGACCTTGGCGGGAATTGCATTCATCAGCACCGATGAAGGATAAGATGCCTTGCCACCGGGAACATATAACCCGACACAATTCACTGGAGTGATTTTTTGGCCAAGCAGCGTTCCGTCAGGTTCCGTATAACTCCAGGATTGCGCCAGTTGCTTTTCATGGTAAGCGCGTATTCGTCCCGAAGCCTGCTCCAGCGCGGTACGCTGATCTGTAGGCAGGCTTTGCAGAGCCTGCTTCAAGCAGCTTTGGGACAATTCAAGTTCTGCCACCGAGCTTACGTCAAGATGATCGAAGCGGCGCGTGTATTCCAGCAGGGCTTCGTCCCCGCGTTTCTTTATATTTGTGAGAATATCGGAGACCGTTGCATCTACCGCCGTATCATGAGCGTCTTCAAACGCCAGCAGTTTCTCTAGCGCCACTTGGAAGCCGGTATCGGCAGAAGATAATCGTTTGATCTGAATCATAAGAGGGGATTCTGGCTGTGCCATGGTTGCCAACGCATTAATTCCGGATTGCCGCTGAAAATGCGTCCAGCATCGGTTGTATCATTTCTCGTTTCAATTTCAGTGCTGCCTGGTTGATGACCAGCCGTGCTGAAATTGGCATGATCTCTTCCACCGCCTTAAGATGGTTAGCCTTCAGCGTATTGCCACTGGATACCAGATCCACGATCGCATCCGCCAATCCCACCAGCGGCGCGAGTTCCATCGAACCGTAGAGCTTGATAAGGTCCACATGCATGCCTTTTTCCGCGAAGTGTTCGCGCGCCGTATGTAAATACTTGGTCGCCACCCGCAGTCTTGCCCCCCGGCGTATAGCGGATTCGTAATCAAAATCTTCGGGCACCGCCACCATCATGCGGCAGCGGGCGATATTCAAGTCCAGTGGCTGATAAAGCCCCGACCCGCCATGCTCCAGTAACACATCCTTGCCGGCGATGCCCATGTCCGCCGCACCGTATTGCACGTACGTCGGCACGTCCGAAGCCCGCACGATGATAAGTCGTACATCATCGCGGTTGGTTGCGAGTATCAGTTTGCGTGACGTTTCAGGATCGTCCAGCGCGACAACGCCCGCTACTTTCAGCAGCGGCGCGGTATCGTCAAATATGCGGCCCTTGGAAAGGGCAATGGTGATGCCAATCGTCATGGAGAAATTCGTAAAACCTGCATTTTACTCCAAAGAATCGTTACTGGGCTTGCTGAAAGGCATTCAAAGACGAGATGGCAAAGCTGGGGTTTCAACATGGACAAGAAAATGGATCGCATTGATTTTTCGTCTTGCGTGGACACGGGTAGACTGATATAGCAAATTTACGCGGTCCACCTGCTGGTGGACCGCTTTATGATTTATTCATTTTTCTGGAATCATGGAAAATATTAAGAACCGGGGCATATCCGCGGCCGAAAATTCAAAATCCGGGCTGTCGCCTCATATATGCAGCGCCCGTTTAGCGACCCCCAGCGCCGCTTCGTGCAGTACTTCCGACAAAGATGGATGAGCATGAACAATGCGCGCAATATCCTCGCTGCTTGCTGCAAATTCCATCGCCACTACCGCTTCGGCGATCATCTCGGAAACATAGGGGCCAATCATGTGAATGCCCAGGATGCGGTCAGTGCTCGCATCCGCCAGCACTTTCACGAAACCGCCCGTTTCGCCCAAGGCGCGCGCACGTCCGTTAGCCATGAAAGGAAATTGTCCTGCTTTATATGGAATGCCCGACGTTTTCAATTCCTGCTCCGTCTTGCCTACCCAGGCAATCTCAGGTGAGGTATAGATCACCCATGGAATTGTATCGAGATTCACATGTCCAGCCTGACCAGCAATGCTTTCGGCAACCGCGACGCCTTCTTCGGAGGCTTTATGAGCCAGCATGGGGCCCCGCACCACGTCACCCACGGCATATACATTTGGCAGGTTGGTGCGGCAACCGTTGTCCACCTCGATGTAGCCGCTGTCATCCATTTTTAGCCCGACATTTTCTGCACCCAAGCCGGTGGTATTGGGAATTCGGCCAACCGCGACGATCAGTTTATCCACTTCCAGCTTTTGTGCCGCGCCCTGATCGTCAATATATTCCACGGTTATATTTTCGCCGGTTTTGATTCCGTTTATTTTGATACCGGTTTGTATTATCAGCCCTGTTTCTCTGGTGAGGATTTTTCTTGCTTCTTTTGCCACTTGTTCGTCGGCGGCCGTAAGGAAGCCGGGAAGTGCTTCAAGAATCGTTACTGCCGAACCGAGTCTTCGCCACATGCTGCCCATTTCCAGACCGATCACGCCGCCACCCACCACGCCCAGCCGTTTGGGCGCTTCAGTCAATGCCAGCGCGCCGGTATTGTCCAGTATTCGCTCATTGTCCACAGGTGCGAATGGCAACCGACGTGGCGCCGACCCCGTCGCAATGATGATATGTTTCGCCTCGACAGTATCTACCTTGTCTCCGTTTCTTACTTCGATTTGCCAAAACGCATTGCTGTCGCTGTATTTGCCGCACTTGAGCAACGTTCCGCGCCCATGCATTGAAATCACTTTATTTTTCTTCAACAACATGGCGACGCCACCGGTGAACCCCGCAACTATTTTATCTTTGCGGGACATCATTATGGAAACATCCACGGACAGGCCTTCTATCTTGATTCCATGAGCTGAAAATTTATGTGCGGCACGTTCGTAATTCTCCGAAGATTCCAGCAGCGCCTTTGACGGAATGCAGCCTACATTCAGACAAGTGCCACCCAGACTGGCTTTACCTTGTGGATTTTTCCATTCATCTATGCAAACGGTATTAAGGTCCAATTGGGCGCAGCGTATCGCTGCCACGTAGCCGCCAGGTCCAGCGCCGATTACTGCCACGTCGAAAGATTGAGACATGTTAGATTTTATGATAAATAATTGTAAAATGACATAAGAATATGAGCCGATAAAAGTATACTTAATATCTGCATCAGGTCTCCAGCAACGGGCTCATCGGATATTCAAGCGCTTCTTTCATTGCTACTAGAGAGAGCACCGCGTCTCGCCCATCTATGATGCGGTGGTCGTAGGACAGCGCGAGGTAGTTCATCGGACGAATCACGACCTGGCCATTCTCGGCCACTGGACGTTCTTTTGTGGCGTGGATACCAAGAATAGCGCTTTGCGGCGGGTTGATGATAGGGGTTGAGAGCATTGAGCCGAATATGCCGCCATTTGTAATTGAAAATGTTCCGCCGGTTAATTCTTCGATGGTTAATTTGCCATCTTGAGCACGTTTGCCGAAGTCAGAGACCTGTTTTTCGATTTCGGCTTGCGACAAGGTGTCCGCATCGCGAATGATGGGCACTACTAACCCGCGTGGGCTGCTTACGGCAATGCCAATATCGTAATAGCCATGGTAGATGATATCGTTCCCATCCACTGATGCATTGACGATGGGAAATTGTTTTAACGCCGCTACCGCTGCTTTGACAAAAAAAGACATGAGGCCAAGCTTGATCCCATGTTTTTTCTCGAATTTATCCTTATATCGCGCGCGTAAATCCATTATCGCTTGCATATTGACCTCGTTGAAGGTGGTCAATATTGCCGCGGTGGATTGTGACTGAACCAACCGCTCGGCGATGCGAGCCCGCAACCTCGACATGGTTACACGTTGTTCCGAGCGATCCTCCGCAGGTGCAGGTACAGGTACAGGTACAGGTACAGGTACAGGTACCTCTGCTGTGGCGGCTTGCGCGGCGGCGGGTGAACATGAGGACTTGCGTTCTACATGCGCCGCAACATCGTCCTTAGTGATGCGGCCGCCGCGGCCGCTACCTTTGATCGAGTTGATCTCCCCAACCTCGAGATTTGCCTGCGCCGCCATATTTTGGGCGGCCGGCATCATCGGCCATGTTGACGTAACATCAGGGGCAGAACTTGAAGCAGTTGCGGTGAGATGCGCATTCGATGTCCTTGATGAGACGGGTTCCGCTGCGGGAGCACCTGCAGTCAAGGCTGCGGCTTGGGGCTCGGTTTCTATCATGGCAATTGTTTCACCGCTCATAACCGTTGCCCCGTCACCTTTGACGATCTTGGCCAATATGCCCGTAACGGGAGCCGGCAATTCCAGCACTACTTTATCAGTCTCGATCTCAATCAGGTTTTCAGCACGATCAATATGTTCTCCTACTTTCTTGTGCCAGGAAAGCAGGGTGGCCTCCGCTACTGCTTCGGATAACACTGGAACTTTGACTTCAACGAGCATAATTTTCCTTTTTTAAATTTTCTCGCGAAATGCTGCTTCTATTAATTCCTTCTGTTGAAGGTTGTGCTTTGCCAGATATCCTACCGCTGGTGAGGCCGACGAAGGCCGCAACGCATAGCCCAGAACCTGTTCCGGGCGTTTGTGCCTTAGTAGATAGTGCTGAATGCGATGCCAGGCACCTTGATTGCCGGGCTCTTCCTGGCACCAGATTATATCTTTCGCATTTGGATAGCGCTCGATCTCAACCTGAAGATCGCTATGGGGAAATGGATACAACTGTTCAATACGGATTATCGCGATATCCACGACTTCATGTTTTCGGCGGTAGGCCAGCAGGTCGTAATAAACCTTGCCGCAACAGGCGATAATACGCCGCGTCTTTTTTGGATCAAGCTTTTCAGCTTCTGGAATAATATTTTGAAAATAGCCATTTGCGAGCTCCGTAAGGCTCGACACCGATTCCTTGTGGCGCAGCATGCTTTTTGGACTCATGATGACAAGCGGCTTGCGCAATGGCCTGATCATCTGCCGGCGCAGGACATGAAACATCTGCGCAGGTGTGGAGGGAACACATACTTGGATGTTATATTCCGCACACAGTTGCAGATAGCGCTCCAGGCGTGCTGAAGAGTGCTCCGGCCCTTGTCCCTCATAGCCGTGAGGAAGTATCATTACCAGACCGCATAGCCGTCCCCATTTGGCTTCGCCGGATGCAATGAACTGATCTAATACCACCTGAGCACCGTTGGCGAAATCACCAAACTGTGCTTCCCATACCACCAGTTCATTTGGTTCTGCGGTAGCGTAGCCGTACTCGAAGCCGAGTACGGCTTCTTCCGATAATACCGAATCGATTATCACGAAATCCGGCTGCTCTGGCGTAATGTGGCGCAATGGAACATATGTGCCTTCGTTCCACCGCTCTCTGTTTTGGTCATGAAGCACCGCGTGGCGGTGAAAGAAAGTTCCACGTCCCGAATCCTGCCCCGAAATGCGTATGCCGAAACCATCTTTCAAAAGCGCTGCATAGGCGAGGTTTTCGGCCATTCCCCAATCCAGCGGCAGCTTGCTTTCGCTCATCAAACGGCGGTCGGCGATAACTTTTTCCACCCGAGAATGCAATTTGAATTTGGCGGGAATATCGGTCAGGCGTTCCGCCAGATTCCGTAATTCCGTTACCGGTAGCCCGGTCTTAACCTTTACATCCCATTTTTGGCCCTTGAGAAAGGGGGTCCAATCCACTGCATCCGGCGATTTATAACCATAAAGGATCGTTTTATTGAGATTGCGGCCCGCGTCCATGTCATCGCGGTAGGCCTTGGCCATTAACTCCGCCTCACCGGCATCAATGATCCCCTCTTTTTCCAATTTGTCCGCAAAGAGCTTGCGAGTACCGAGATGATTGGCGATGATCTTGTACATCAGCGGCTGTGTCACCATGGGCTCATCCTGCTCATTGTGGCCGAGAGTGCGGAAACAAACCATGTCGATTACCACATCCTTGTGAAATTTCATCCGGAAATCGAGTGCGATTTCGGTCACCATCACGACTGCTTCAGGATCGTCTCCATTGACGTGGAAAATCGGTGCCTCAATCATCTTCGACACATCGGTACAATAAAGCGTGGAACGGGCATCCCGCGGATCTGAAGTTGTAAAACCGATCTGGTTGTTGATAATGATATGTACCGTGCCGCCGGTACCATAACCACGTGTTTGGGATAGATTCAACGTCTCCATCACCACTCCCTGTGCGGAATATGCAGCATCACCATGCAACAGTACCGGCAAAACCAGGTTGCCATCCCTGTCTCGTGCACGGTGTTGGCGGGCGCGTACCGAACCTTCCACTACTGGATCCACGATTTCCAGGTGTGAAGGGTTGAATGCCAGTGTCAGGCGCATAACCCCACCGGGTGTAGATACGGCAGAGGAAAAGCCCTGATGATATTTAACGTCGCCTTCGGTGAGCTCCTGAGGATGCTTGCCTTCGAATTCCTGGAACAGATCGGCGGGTGTTTTACCTAAGGTATTGACCAGCACATTAAGGCGTGCACGGTGTGCCATGCCGATGACCATTTGCTGTATACCCATCTGGCCGGCACGTTGCAGCAGGTTGTCCAATAACGGAATCAGGCTCTCACCGCCTTCGCCGGAGAAGCGTTTCTGTCCGACATAGCGTGTATGCAGATATTTCTCCAACCCTTCCGCCGCATTGAGACGCTCCAGAATATGGCGTTTATATTCGGCTGAGAAACTGGGTTGTGAGCGCGGACCTTCGATGCGATTTTGTATCCATCGTTTTTGCTCGGTGTCGGCAATGTACATATATTCGACACCGATACTGCCGCAGTAGGTTTGCAATAATATCTGCATAATTTCCCGCAACGATGCACGGGCTGGGCCAATCAAGGAACCGGTGCCAAAAACTGTGTCGAAATCTGATTCGGTCAATCCGTAATGGCCAGGATTGAGTTCAGGGATGTACGGCTTTTCCTGGTGCTTGAGAGGATCGAGATCGGCATGGCGCACGCCGAGAAAACGATAAGCATTGATTAACTGCAGCACCGATATCTGCTTGCGCTCTGCTGCAAGGTTGCCCAACTCCGACGCAGCTTCCCTGGAGGCATGCTGACTGGCGCCGCGGGCATCCTCTTTTGGCGGACGAATGAAGGATTCGATGACTGGGCGGTGCGACACATCGCGACAAATTTGTTCTTGCACCGGTTGCAATCTATCGAAATATTTACTCCATTCAACTGGAATCGATGCGGGGTTTTGCAGATAGTCTTCGTAAAGCTCTTCGATGAAGGGCGCATTTGCGCCGAACAACCAGGAGTCATTCAACAACTGCTTCATCATCGCCAAAGACCTCGTCGTTTAGGCAAAGCCAGATTATTTACGCAATGCAATTGGCACCACATCCCGGGTAGTAGCTCCCGTATAAAGCTGACGCGGGCGTCCTATTTTGTATTCCGGATCGGAAATCATTTCGCTCCACTGTGCAATCCAGCCCACTGTACGAGCCATGGTAAATATGGCAGTGAACATGGAAATCGGAATTCCCAAAGCACGCTGTACGATACCGGAGTAGAAGTCAACGTTGGGATAGAGTTTCTTGGAGATGAAGTATTCATCTTCCAGCGCGATTTTTTCCAGTTTCAGCGCCAGCTTGAACAAACGGTCGTCATGCAATCCTAGTTCGCTCAACACCTCATGGCAGGTTTCGCGCATCAATTTTGCACGGGGATCAAAATTCTTATATACACGGTGACCGAAGCCCACTAGTCTAAAACTGTCGTTTTTGTCTTTAGCGCGGTCGATATATTCGCCGATGCGCGAGTCATCGCCGATTTCCTCCAGCATATTCAGGCAGGCCTCGTTTGCTCCGCCATGCGCGGGTCCCCATAAGCAGGCGATGCCGGCGGAAATACAGGCAAATGGGTTTGCGCCGCTGGACCCGGCGAGGCGCACGGTGGAAGTGGAAGCGTTCTGCTCATGGTCGGCATGTAGTATCAGGATACGATCCAGTGCCCGCGCCAATACCGGGTTAGGCTTGTAATCCTCGGCGGGAGTGGCGAACATCATGTGCATGAAATTTTCCGCATAGCTAAGATTATTGCGCGGATAGACGAAAGGCTGGCCGATATTGTATTTATAGGTCATTGCCGTAATGGTGGGTAATTTCGCTACCAGGCGGAAAGCCGACAGTTCGCGGTGCGAGGCATCGGAAATGTCCATCGCATCGTGATAAAACGCTGACAATGCACCGACTACCCCAACCATTACCGCCATAGGATGAGCGTCGCGGCGAAACCCGGTGAAGAACCGCGCCAATTGCTCATGCACCATGGTGTGTTCTTTAATTGTCTTGTCGAACGATGCCTTTTGGTTTCTGGTAGGCAATTCCCCATTCATCAGCAAATAACACACTTCCATGAAATCACATCGCTTGGCCAACTGTTCGATTGGGTAACCGCGATAAAGCAGTATGCCTTTATCGCCATCGATAAAAGTTATTTTGGAACTGCAGCTGGCAGTGGAAAGAAAGCCGGGATCGTATGTGAACACCCCGCTCTTGGCGTGCAAAGTGCGAATATCCACTACGTCCGGCCCCATGCTGCCAGGCATGATGGGAAATTCAACCGGCTGATCGCCGTTATCCAGATTGAGAGTTGCTGTATGTTTTTGTTCCATATATCTCCACTATTTCATCCCGCCCGTAAAAGCTGCGATAGAATTAAATTGTTTGCAAAAGGTGCAGTACAGATTGCAGGTTTCTATCCTCCGTGTCTTTTCTCAGCACGATCATTTCCCACAAATCATTATCAGGAAAGTCTAGTAACATTTCAAATTGCCGCAGCTCTGTCTTGTCCAGGTGAGCGTAATGTTCATCCATAAAACGTTGCAGCACGATATCAAGTTCAAGCAAACCACGTCGGCAACGCCAGCGCGCGCGCTCCAGATCCTTCATAGGCTTCTCTGGAAATTCAAAACCGAGGCGAGTGCATTTTGCGAGCGCAGTTGCCAGCTTGGGCGCGACAAACGTTGATGCAGCGTACGCTGGATGTAAGCAATACAGGGAATCGCGATAAAACGAGAAAAGAAAGAAACCCCGCTGCGGATGCTCACAAGCTGAATGTTCATACCGTTCTTTTTACCATCATATCCTTGATCTTGCCAATCGCACTAGTTGGATTCAGCCCCTTCGGGCATACATCTACGCAATTCATGATGGAATGGCAGCGGAACAGACGATATGGATCTTCCAGATTGTCCAGTCGTTCGGCAGTAGCTTGATCACGGCTGTCAGCAAGGAAACGGTATGCCTGCAACAGCCCGGCGGGCCCCACAAATTTGTCGGGATTCCACCAGAATGAGGGGCACGCGGTGGAACAACATGCGCACAGGATACATTCATATAGCCCGTCCAGTTCTGCCCTTTCTTCGGGCGATTGCAGCCGTTCGGTTTCCGGTGGTGGATCGTTGTTGATGAGATAAGGCTTGATCGAGTGATATTGATTGAAGAATTGTGTCATATCCACGATCAGGTCGCGGATAACGGGCAATCCTGGCAGTGGACGTAATTCCACCGGTTCTTTCAGTCCTGCAACCGGTGTGATGCACGCCAATCCGTTGCGACCGTTAATGTTCATCCCGTCCGACCCGCACACTCCTTCCCGGCAGGAGC
The DNA here is from genome assembly GCA_013697655.1 of Nitrosospira sp. GTDB lineage: Bacteria > Pseudomonadota > Gammaproteobacteria > Burkholderiales > Nitrosomonadaceae > Nitrosospira. The sequence goes on along the minus strand of JACCWK010000042.1, from coordinate 50,626 downwards.
GGCGCAGGCTCAAGCTGTCATCAACGGACTTGATACGTACCAGCGCATCCAGCAGCATTTTGTCAGCTGGCTCCAGTACTATATCGTAGTCCTGCATGTAGGGCTTTGCATCCTTGTCAGGATCGAAGCGGTAGATAGAAAACCTCATCTGAGACCTCGTTAACGGCATATTACAAAGAATGTCGGATCGCAGCCAGTATGATGCTTCAGAAATACTGCATAGGTGATCCCTTATAAACAGTCTTACAAGACCTGCAATAAAAATTGAATCAGCCCTGGAGTATTCTTGAAGCCCGCCAGACCCTTATTCGGCAGGAATCATCGGCTTTGCATCCCAAATCTGGGTGGCGTACTGCATGATGGTGCGGTCACTGGAAAATTTACCCATATGGGCAACGTTCAGTATCGCCTTGCGCACCCACCGTTCCTGATCCAGGTAAGCGAGTTCAACCTCTTTCTGGCAGGCGATATAGGAGGCATAGTCCGCGAGCAGCAGATATTCATCGCCCTGTTGTAACAGCGCGCCCACAATAGGCTTGAAGCGATCCGGTTCATCCGGAGAAAAAAATCCCGAGCCGATCATGTCGAGGACAGCTCGTAATTCCAAGTTGGCATGGTAAAAATCCCACGGGTGATAGCCATTCGCCTTCAACTTGGCGACCTCCGCTGCGGTGAGACCGAATATGAAAATGTTTTCCGCCCCGACTTCGCTGCCAATCTCGATATTCGCGCCATCCGGGGTGCCAATGGTGAGCGCACCATTTAGGGCCAGTTTCATGTTTCCCGTACCGGAGGCTTCTGTGCCCGCGGTGGATATCTGCTCTGAAAGGTCTGCAGCCGGGATTATTTTTTCTGCGGTGGATACGTCATAATTGGGTACGAACACTATTTTCAAACGGCCAGCTACGTGCGGATCGTTGTTAACGATGTCGGCAATATCGTTAATGAGCTTGATGATGAGCTTGGCTTTGAAATAGCCTGGCGCCGCTTTGCCGCCAAAAATAATGGTGCGTGGTACAAAATCCACGTTTGGATCTTGGCGAATACGGTTGTACAGCGTCACTACGTGCAGCACATTGAGCAGTTGCCGTTTGTATTCATGGATGCGTTTAATCTGAACGTCGAACAGCGAATCTACGTTGGCATCAATATCGAGGTTTTTTTTCAACATGGCGGCGAAACGTTCTTTGTTGCCGCGCTTCACGCCAGCGAATTCTTTGCAAAAGGAAGCGTCGTCGGCAAAAGGAACCAGGCGCTCCAACTGTTTCAAATCCTTGATCCAGTCGGAACCGATACGTGAAGAAATGAGTTCGGCCAGATGCGGATTGGCCTGGTTAAGCCAGCGGCGCGGCGTAATGCCGTTCGTCATATTGATGATCTTGCCGGGATAAAACCGGTCGAAGTCGGCAAATATAGTCTGCTTCATCAATTGGGTATGAATTTCTGCAACTCCGTTTACCTTGTGGCTGCCAACAATGGCCAGATGCGCCATGCGGATTCGCTTTTCCCCCGCCTCGTCGATGAGGGACATGCGGCGTAACATACCAGTATCGCCGGGATATTGGTGCATCACGTCTTTCAAAAATCGGCGATTGATTTCGTAAATGATTTGTAAATGGCGTGGCAAGATACTTTCAAACAGGGCAACTGCCCAGGTTTCTAATGCTTCTGGCATGAGCGTGTGGTTAGTATAGGCGAAAGTGCGGATGGTGATGTCCCATGCTTTCCCCCACTCATAATGATGCAAATCCACCAGCACACGCATCAGTTCAGGAATGGCGATGGCTGGATGCGTGTCGTTCAACTGGATTGCGACTTTATCGGGTAGCACATCGAAGTTCGCTTGGTGTTTGCTGTAGCGATAGAGAATGTCCTGCAGTGAAGCACACACAAAGAAGTACTGCTGTTTCAGGCGCAGTTCGCGTCCCATCGCTGTGGTGTCGTCCGGATAAAGTACCTTGGACAGGTTCTCGGATTCATTTTTATCCTCCACCGCTTTGACATAATTACCCTCGTTGAAATAGCGCAACTCAAAATCCCTCGTCGCCTTGGCTGCCCATAAGCGCATATTATTAACGGTATGAGTGCCATAGCCTGGAATGGGAGTATCAAACGCCATCGCCATCACATCGTCGGTGTCGATCCAGTGGTAGCGTTCCATGCCCTTTTCATCAGCATACTGGACTACATGTCCATGAAATTTAACCTGGTGTAAAACTTCGGGACGGGGGAATTCCCAGGGATTGCCATAACGTAGCCAGTTATCGGGATGTTCTATTTGTTTGCCATCTTCGATGCGCTGAGCGAACATCCCGTACTCATACCGGATGCCATAGCCGAAGCCAGGAAGATCGAGGGTTGCCATGGAATCGAGGAAGCAGGCGGCGAGCCGTCCCAGGCCGCCATTTCCCAACGCGGCATCCGGCTCAATTTCACGCACATCGTCCAGATTGAATCCCAATTCATTGAATGCCTCACGAAATTGCGGATCAAACCCGAGATTGTGCACGCTATTCATCAACGTACGGCCCATCAGAAACTCAAGGGAAAAGTAATAAACCCGCTTTACGTCGTTTGTGTAATAGCTACGCATGGTCTCCATCCAGCGGTCGATCAGGCGGTCGCGCACCACATAGGCTGCGGCAAAGAATCTGTCGCGATCGGTGGCGGTAATGGAGTCTTTTCCAACCGAGTAGATTAAACAGTTGAAAAGCGACTGTTTGATCGATGCTGCGTCAAAGCCAAATTTTTTGTGCATAAAATCCGGTTCTTTTAAAAGTCTAAGCATTGCTTTTCCCCCAGTTAACTTGCACCAGTCACTAGTCAATCCTCTTATTGCTGGCATTACTCAACATACACTTAATCAATACGCCTGCAAATCAGCGCCCTCTGGATCGAGAGAGTGGCGCCAGAACTGATCGTCACTATCGAACAGGCGATAAGTACCCCGCGGCCCCCAACTGCCTGCCTGATAGCCATTTATGAAATCGCGTTCCATAGCCCACACTTTGATAATAGGATCCACCGCGCGCCAAGCCCACTCTACTTCGTCAATGCGCAGAAATAATGAATGATCACCTTGCATCACATCGAGTAACAAACCTTCATAAGCGTCGTAATCTTCTTCGCTACCCTTGTGGTAGGTGGCGTCTAAACTTATGGTACGAGTTGTCAGATCCAACCCCGGAACCTTGACCTGAATTTCCATCTTTAATGAGTCATTGGGCTGAATCCCCAGCATGATCCAGTTCGGATGCGGTGATTCGCGATGTGTATGGCGCAGCAAATCCTGAGGCGGTTTTTTGAAGCGGATACAGATTGCCGAGCTATTTTCTGCCATGCGCTTGCCGGTACGTAGATAGAATGGCACCCCCGCCCAACGCCAATTGTCGATAAACAACTTTAGTGCCGCATAAGTTTCCGTAATACTGTCCGGCGCCACTCCCGGCTCGTCCAGATATCCCTGAACGGGTTTGCCATTGATGGTGCCGCTGGTATATTGCCCTCGGAACGCATGGGCATGCACCGAATTTTGGGTGATTGGCCGTATTGCTTTCAGCACTTTTACTTTCTCGTCCCGCAAGTGTTCTGCGGACAATGTTACCGGAGGCTCCATTGCCACCAAAGCAAGCAACTGCATCAAATGGCTCTGGATCATGTCGCGTAGCGCGCCAGCTCCCTCGTAATAATCAGCGCGTCGATCAATGCCTAGTGTTTCCGAATGGGTAATTTGCACGTGGTCAATGTAATGATTGTTCCACAGCGGCTCCAGTAATATATTTGCGAAGCGGAACACGATCACGTTCTGGACTGTGCCTTTGCCGAGATAATGGTCGATGCGGTAAATTTGCGGCTCGTTCAAATGCCGGTACAGGCTTTTTTGCAAGGTCTGCGCACTTAACAAATCGTAACCGAAGGGCTTCTCGATCACCACGCGACACCAGCCATTTTGCTGCTTGAGGAGACCCATCACGCCAAGCCTGTCTATAATCGCCGGAAACTCCGACGGACGCACCGCCATGTAAAAGACTATATTGGGGGAAAAGTCGGGATTTTCTGCTAATACATTCCTTAATTTCAAATAAGCGTCGCCGTCGCCTGGAGGGTTTGGGTGGTAATGCAGCCGTGCCCGAAAGCGCTCGAACGCCTGTTCATCAACGCCGTCTGAAAACTTGGACTCCAGCATATTGGACACTTCTGTGATCCATTCATCTTTACTCCATAGCTCCAAACTGCAACCGAGTATGGTCATTTTTTCTGGCAGGCGTCTGGCTACTTCCAGCCGAAACAACGCAGGGATCAATTTGTGCCGAGATAGATTTCCACTTGCTCCAAAGATCACCAGAACACACGGCTCGATAGTTTTCATTTTTCTTTCCTCACGTGTTTAACCCTTGCATGCCCAGATCAGCATAAATCATGGAAACCAAGCAAAATTACCAACATCGTTGTTTTTGCACTGCCCGACCGCAATCTCGCCATTCTTATGTACTTCATTTGATCTTTTATTGCGTTCTTCCTGCCCGCTATTTCCGTTGCACTAAAATAATCTTGATCCTTGATCGCGCATTTTCTTCATTAATATGTTCTCGGTTTGGGAGGGAAAGATTCCACGGTCAATGGTTTTAATCGGACCGGCTTGTAATCCAGCCTCTGGTCTTCACTGAAATACAACGTGTGCTTGAGCCATTTGTCGTCATCCCGCTGGGGGAAATCATCACGGGCGTGGGCGCCTCGACTCTCAGTGCGTGCCTCAGCCGAAACCATGGTAGCAACCGCTACTTCCACCAGATTGTCGAGTTCAAGCGCTTCTACCCGAGCGGTATTGAAAACCCTGCTCTTGTCCTTGATACCCGTGTGTTTGGCGCGTTCCGCTATTTCGCTCATTTTTCCCACACCCTGCTTGAGCATGTCAGCGAAACGGAATACGCCACAATGCGCTTGCATGGTTTTACGCAGCGCATCGCCTACTTGCGCCACGCTTTCGCCGTTATTCTGTCCGTCCAGCCGGGCAAGCCGTGTGAGCGCTTTGTCAGTAGCGTCCGCAGACAATTGCTTGTGATGGGGGTTCTTTTTCAGGTCCTTGATGATTTGATTGCCGGCGGCCCGTCCAAATACAACAATATCGAGTAAAGAATTGGTTCCCAGGCGATTACCTCCATGCACGGACACGCAGGCGCATTCGCCTACGGCATAGAAGCCTTGTACTACTTCTTCAGGTCCGGTTTTGTATGGCGCCACCACTTGGCCATAGTAATTGGTCGGAATTCCCCCCATCATGTAATGCGCGGTAGGCGCTACTGGAATCGGCTCAAGGATCGGATCGGCGTTGGCAAATTTCATGGCGATTTCGCGAATACCCGGTAACCTCATTTTGATGATATCCGCACCCAGATGGTCGAGCTTCAGCAGCAAATGATCACCATCTCTGCCACAGCCCCGTCCCTCCTTGATTTCCGTAGTCAGGGCGCGTGATACCACATCACGGCTTGCCAGATCTTTGGCGTGAGGCGCGTATCTTTCCATAAAGCGCTCACCATTCTTATTGAGCAGATATCCGCCTTCGCCGCGCACCGCCTCGCTGATAAGTACGCCTACTCCATACACGCCGGTAGGGTGGAACTGCCAGAATTCCATATCCTCCAGAGGTATACCGGCGCGTGCCGCCATAGCGAGACCATCCCCGGTATTGATGAACGCGTTCGTGCTGGCGCTAAATATGCGCGCACCACCGCCGGTGGCAAATAGTGTGGCCTTTGCCTGTAACGCCATGACTTCGCCGGTTTCTATATCCAGCGCTGTTATGCCGGATACCTCACCCTCTTCATCGCGAATTAGATCCAGCCCCATCCATTCTATAAAGAACTGAGTATTGGCGCGTACATTGCGCTGATATAGGGTGTGCAACATGGCATGACCGGTGCGGTCAGCGGCCGCACATGAGCGCGTTGCCTGTGCGCCGCCAAAATTCTGAGATTGACCGCCGAAGGGACGTTGGTAAATTTTCCCGTTTTCCAGCCGGTCGAACGGCATCCCGAAATGTTCCAGCTCGTATACCACCTCACTGGCCTGGCGGCACATGAATTCAATAGCGTCCTGGTCACCCAGATAGTCGGAGCCCTTCACCGTATCGTACATATGCCAGTGCCAGTTATCCTCCGTGACATTGCCGAGCGCTGCGGCAATGCCGCCTTGCGCGGCCACCGTATGGGAGCGGGTTGGAAAAACCTTGGACAATACCGCGACCTTGAGTCCCGCTTCAGACAACTGTAGTGCGGCACGCATGCCCGCTCCACCCGCGCCGACTATTACCGCATCGAATTTTCTCCTCGCTATCGCCATTGCATCTCCATAGCCCACAGGATTTCTACAGACCAGACGGTATAAATTACCAGGGACAGAATGATCAATATCTGCAACGTCAGGCGAATGCCGGTAGCATGAACATAATCCATTAGGATATTACGCATGCCAACCCAGGCATGCCAAAACAGACTGACAAGAAAGAGGAAGGAGGCAATACGCATCCATCGGCTACTGAACATTGTTTTCCATGAAGCATCGTCGTGTGGCGGGGAAATCAGTAGCATTGCTGCCAGAAAAATGACAAAGACAACCATCACCACTGCAGTAACTCGCTGAGCCAGCCAATCACGCAGGCCGTAATGAGCGCCGGTTACAACTCTTTTCACCATATCAATAGCGCGATCAGCAACGTAAGAACGATCCCTGCGGCCAGGACTACCTTGCTGCTAAAACGCGCCTGTTCCAGCATGTCGCCATAATGCAGGTCCAGCGCGAGATAGCGAATTCCGGCACAGAAATGATGTAGAAAAAACCACAGCGAAAGTACTAATGCGCCCTTGAGCACCGGATTGGTCAGAAGAGATTGAAATTGGGCGTAGCCTTGGGGTGAATTTACCATTACGTCAAGGCTGTAAAGGAGAAGAGGGATGCCCGGAAAGAACAGCAGTACCCCACTCAAGCGATGCAGAACCGAAATCACGGCTGGTAGCGGCTGCCTGATTTCTATCAGATTAAGATACTTGGGACGTTTTCTTTGCAATTTCGCTCCCGGACCGTCGGTTTCCACATCACGGATTAGTGTAGACCGTTATACTGAGTGGCACAACCTGAGTAAGCTCGTAAGTAAACCCTATAAAAAATAGGGTTTAAGCCGGCATCAGCGTAGGCGAACTTTGGATGCAGCCTAAATTGACAGTACAGGGGAATGTTTTTATAGTCCGTACGTTGAATATACCAAAGGGAACTTTTCAATTAACTTCTCGCGCAGAGTGCGACGCATCAAGCATGAAAAATAAGAATGCGAAGGCGAAGCACATTTCTTTCGGGTGTTATGTGCCAATTCTGCTCACCTTCGACAAACGTGCCGGACGCATAGGAAATTTATCCAGAAATTTCTTGTCCCGGCAATTTCCTCCTACAGGAGCGCAAGAATGAATCCGCCTATTCGCGTAGCGATTACGGGTGCTGCAGGCCAGATCGGATACAGTCTGCTGTTTCGCGTCGCGGCAGGCGACATGCTTGGCGAGAATCAGCCCGTAATTCTGCAATTGCTCGATATACCTCAATTGTTGCCTTCGCTCAATGGAGTGGTAATGGAACTGGAGGATTGCGCGTTTCCGCTGCTCGCTGGCGTAGTCGCCACAGATGATCCCAAAGTCGCCTTCCATGATGTCGCTATCGCTATGCTGGTGGGCGCGCGCCCGCGCTCCAAGGGTATGGAGCGTAAAGATTTGCTGGAAGCGAATGCGGCCATATTCATCAGCCAGGGGAGGGCGTTAAATGAAGTTGCCCGCCGCGATGTAAAAATTCTGATTGTGGGTAATCCTGCGAACACAAATGCTTACATTGCAATGAAAAATGCACCGGCCTTAAAGCCGGAAAATTTCTCGGCAATGATGCGGTTGGACCATAATCGAGCTTTGTCGCAGTTAGCTATTAAAGTTGGGCGGCCTGTTTCCAGCATCAGAAAAATGATCGTTTGGGGCAACCATTCCGCGACTCAATATCCCGATTTAAATCACGCCGAGATGGATGGCAATAAAGCTGTTTACCTCCTTAATGACTCTGCGTGGATAGAGAACTATTTCATTCCCACAATACAAAAACGAGGGACCGTGGTCATTGAGGCGCGCGGCCTGTCGAGTGCTGCAAGTGCCGCTAACGCGGCCATCGATCATATTCATGACTGGGTCTTCGGTACGCGGGAAAATGATTGGGTATCCATGGGTATACCCTCGAATGGCAGTTACGGCATTCCCGAGGGAGTTATATATGGCTATCCCGTTACCTGTCGGGAGGGCTCCTATAAAATCGTCTCTGGTCTTGAAATAAGCGAATTCAGCAAAGAAAAAATGCAAGTGACCTACCGGGAACTGCTGGAAGAGCGGGATTCTGTGAAGCATTTGCTCGGATAAGCTATTCTCAGCGGTTCAATAATTTTCCATCGCATATGACCACAACCTCCGCTGGTTTCCGTTTCCGTGCCGCCCTTGAGATCGAGAAACCCTTGCAGGTGGCGGGTTGCATCAACGCATATGCCGCACTTATGGCAGAGCGCACCGGCTTCAGGGCTCTATACCTTTCCGGCGCAGGTATCGCTGCGGCATCGCTGGGTCTTCCCGATCTTGCCATCTCGACGCTGGATGATGTGTTGACCGATGTGCGTCGTATTACCGACAGTACCGACGTGCCGCTATTGGTAGACGCGGATACCGGTTTTGGCAGCAGCAGTTTCAACATCGCTCGCACAGTCAAATCGTTGATCAAATCCGGCGCTGGCGCGATGCATATTGAAGATCAGGTCCAGGCCAAGCGTTGCGGCCACCGCCCTGGCAAGGCTATTGTCAGCGAAGAGGAAATGGTGGATCGTATCAAGGCCGCGGTGGATGCCAGAACCGATCCTGATTTTGTCCTTATGGCCCGCACCGACGCGTTGGCAGTGGAAGGATTGCAATCCGCCATTGATCGTGCGTGCGCATGTGTAGAAGCGGGCGCTGACATTATCTTCCCCGAAGCTGTGACCGAATTGGGCATTTACCGGCAGTTTGCGGCGGTGGTAGAGGTGCCGATCCTGGCAAATATTACCGAATTTGGCGTAACGCCCCTCTTTACCGTCGAGGAATTGGCCCGGGTAGATGTTTCTCTAGTGCTTTATCCGTTATCCGCATTTCGGGCCATGAGCGCCGCTGCGCTGGCGGTATATCGGTCGATCCGAAATGAGGGTTCCCAAAAAAACATGATAGACATAATGCAGACTCGTGCCGAGCTGTATGATTTTCTCGATTACCATGTATACGAAGACAAATTGAATATCTTGTTTTCCGAGGCAAAAAAATCTGAAAATGAGTGAAACTACCCAAAATCCCAGTTCCAAATCCAAGAAGTCCGTCGCGTTGTCAGGGGTGGTGGCGGGCAACACCGCTATCTGCAGTGTCGGTAAAACCGGCAATGATCTGCATTATCGCGGTTATGACATTCTCGACCTCGCCGATACCTGCGAATTTGAAGAAATCGCCTATTTGCTGGTTCATGAAAAACTGCCCACGCTGACGGAACTGACTACATATAAAGAAAAACTGAAAAGCCTGCGGGATGTGCCTGCCGGTGTTAAGACCGTGCTGGAGACGATACCCGTGACGGCTCATCCTATGGATGTCATTCGTACCGGCGTCTCAGCGCTGAGCACATTCCTGCCGGAAACAGAGAATCATGCTATTGAAGGTGTGCGCGATCTGGCGGATCGCCTGCTGGCCTGTCTCGGACCCATGCTGCTTTACTGGTTTCACCATTCTCACCATAATCGCCGCATTGACATGGTGACTGATGACGACTCCATTGGTGAGCATTTCCTGCACCTGCTGCATGGCAAGCCACCCCCGCAATCGTGGGTGAAGGCAATGCATACGTCTTTGATACTGTATGCTGAGCATGAGTTCAATGCCTCCACATTTGCAGCTCGCGTCATCGCAGGGACAGGGTCGGATTTTTACTCTGCTATTACGGGCGCAATCGGCGCACTACGCGGACCGAAACATGGCGGCGCCAACGAGGCCGCATTCGAGCTTCAGAAGCGCTATGAGAACCCGGACGAGGCAGAGGCGGATGTCCGCCGCCGCGTTACCAACAGGGAAATCATCATCGGATTCGGCCATCCTGTCTACACTGTTGACGACCCGCGCAACAGGGTCGTTCGGGAAGTGGGGAGAAGGCTTTCGGCGGAAGCCGATGACATGAAAATGTTTAATATTGCGGCAAGACTGGAAACAGTCATGTGGGATATCAAGAAAATGTTCCCAAACCTCGACTGGTTCTCCGCCGTAAGCTACCACATGATGGGTATTCCGACGGCCATGTTCACGCCGCTTTTCGCAGTCGCACGCACCAGCGGCTGGGCCGCCCACATTATCGAACAACGCCTGGACAATAAGATAATCCGTCCCTCGGCGAATTACATCGGGCCTGACGATCGCGAATTTGTCCCGATTTTCGCACGAACGTAGGCAATCAGGTTGCGAAATCCGGAAGCTGTTTTCGTGGTCGTCCACTGTTCCGGGTAGACGCGCCATTTAGCGAAAGAACTGCGAGGAATAATAATTGTGTCTGATTCTCTCTTTCCTGCTTTATTTGTTTAGATCAGCCATAGCTTGCGTTAGCAGAGATGGCAGGCGGGTTCCACCACTGGACTCTCTCGCTTGCAGGGATTGCAAACCACGGCAATAATTCGCGCATGAATGACCTTGTTGCAGCAGCGCATCCTTATCTTGCGCAATATGGCTATGCGGCATTGTTTGTCGTGTTGTTTACTGAATCGTTCGGTTTGCCGTTGCCGGGAGAAACCTTCCTGATTGCTGCAAACTTGCTCGCAATGAAAGGGCAATTCAGCATCGCCGCGGTGACAGGTTGGGCGCTATCGGCAGTGATCCTGGGAGATAATGTTGGCTATTTGATTAGCCGCCGGGGAGGATATCACTGGGCGATGCGCCATGGCAGCCGTGTTGGTATCACCCGGGCGCGGCTGGAAGCTGGGCAAAGGTTCTTTGACCGGTTCGGCCCTGCGGCAGTGATTGTGGCACGCTTCTTCCCAGTGCTGAGGCAGTGTAACGGTATCTTTGCGGGCAGCATGCAGATGCCATGGAGAAAGTTTGTTGCCTACAATACATTCGGCGGTATATTGTGGGTTGGCACCTGGGCGGGCGGTATCTATTTTCTGGGAGATTGGATCGAGAGGGGGTTAACGCAGGTGCACGTAGCGGGTTGGTGGCTGGCAGGACCCCTGGTTGCGGCGATCGTGTGGCTGATTTATCGTAATCTGCGGTGAATCACAAAGTTGAGAAAAAAGCGGAAATTGGTGCCACCCATTGTTGCCGGACGATAATCGGACATGACAGTAGTACTAAGAACGATTGCATACGTGCAATACCCTTCCCATAAGCTTTCTACTTCAGCATCGGGATACATCAAACATTATTAGCATTCAGCTGGAAGTCCTGAATTAGCTACGGATTCTTTCGACATTCATTTTCATTACCAGACAGTCAATGTCATGCCCATTCTTAATATTCGCCCACAGCCCGATCAAGTACTGGCGGACATTGCCGATTATGTTGCCAACCGCGATATCCACAGCAGCCTGGCTTACGACACCGCGCGCAATTGCCTAATGGATTCCATCGGCTGCGCAGTGGAAGCGCTCACTTACCCGGCCTGCGTCAAGTTGCTTGGACCGCTCGTTGCGGATACGACTGTGCCCAATGGAGCAAAGATCCCGGGTACCCGGTTCCAGCTTGATCCGGTGCAGGCCGCGTTCAATATCGGCACAATGATCCGCTGGCTGGATTTTAACGATACCTGGCTTGCGGCCGAATGGGGCCATCCATCCGATAATCTGGGCGGTATACTTGCTGTGGCCGACTGGCGTGCGCGTAATTCCGTGACCGCAGGAACGAAGCCGCCTACCATGCGCGACGTGCTGACCGCGATGGTCAAGGCACATGAGATCCAAGGTTGTCTCGCTCTGGAAAACAGTTTCAATAAGGTGGGGCTGGATCATGTGGTACTGGTTAAGGCGGCATCTGTTGCAGTAGTCACCCATTTGCTCGGCGGCAGCCGCGACCAGATCATCGATGCGCTTTCACAAGCCTGGGTGGACGGACAACCTCTGCGCACTTATCGCCACGTGCCCAATACCGGCTCGCGTAAATCCTGGGCGGCGGGGGATGCCACCAGCCGTGCGGTCTGGCTTGCGCTTATTACGCTTAAAGGAGAAATGGGTTACCCCTCGGCACTCACTGCTAAAACGTGGGGCTTTTACGATGTGTTCTTCAAGGGGCAGCCGTTCAGGTTTCAGCGGCCGATTGAACAGTGGGGGTCATACGTAATGGAGAACGTATTGTTCAAAATTTCGTTCCCCGCTGAATTCCATTCACAGACAGCGGTGGAGTGCGCGATACAATTGCATTCCCGGGTAAGGGAGCGGATCGATGAGGTCGAGCAAGTCACCATTCGTACTCATGAGGCGGCGATCCGCATCATTGACAAGAAAGGACCACTGCACAACCCTGCTGACCGTGATCATTGCATTCAGTATATCGTTGCCGTGTCACTGATTTTTGGACGGCTTACTGCTGCCGATTATGAGGATGTCGTGGCATCCGACCCGCGCATTGACAAGCTGCGCGCTAAAATCATTTGTGTCGAGAACGTGCAATTCACTCACGATTATCACGACCCCAAAAAACGATCCATTGCTAACGGCGTTACGGTGGAATTCAGGAACGGTGACAAGCTGGACGAAGTGGTGGTCGAATATCCCATTGGGCACAGGTTTCGCCGTAGAGAAGGTATTCCGCTACTGGAAGAAAAATTCAGGACCAATCTTGCGCTCTGTTTCCCAGCCCCGCAACAGCAGGCGATAATTGATCTCTGCCTTGATCAGGAAAGACTGGAAGCAACACCCGTCAATGAATTTGTTGATATGTGCGTGATTAAGACGGCTGTTCCGCCGCTGGTTAAGGTATCAGCCTGATGCATGTTCTTTTGATGCTAGCGCGGCGGTATTTTCCGACAAGGCAGTATTTGTATGAAGCAGTATTTTAAGGGCGGTGAGCTTTACCTTCCACGAGGGAGTTACCGCGGGATCCATCGATAAACCTGACACCAGTTGCTCCACTCCATCGACCTGCGCCGATTCGCAGGCCGACAGAAAAGTATGTAATTCATCACTATTCGTAATACCCGTACGCCGGACGAAGTCCGGGTAGTCTTCCCGCAAATGCGCCGCAAGCCACGCCTGGTCTATCCATTGCCTTAACTGAGTGTAGGTGAAGCAGGTGCGCACCGCCAGGTCCACCGGGTCGGCACCGCTCAGATTCTCAATGTTATCAAAACCTTCTCGCTCCAGCCTCAACTCATGGGCATAGCTCATCCCGGCAAGCATCGAAAGCGGTAGCGCACGATAACTGTCGCCGGGAATATTCCTCATTACTTTGAGCACAACGCGCTCGATTGCTAATGCGGCCCGTTTCGGATAAAACCCGAAAAAGAAGCTCAAAACCGGAAGTAGGCTAAGGCTCGCAGGTATGGTTGACTCTGTCTCGTCAAAACTGCCCTTCGAACTTGTATTGGCAGATGAGGCATCGGCGGTGGAAGAAGGTTCGGTGGAATCATTGATGGGTGCCGTAACTGGCGCCGCGGCGGGCTTCGAGTCGCTGGGGAAGGCGAAGTCGAAGACAAAGGATAGCACCAGCGCGAGTATGCTCGCGACGATCATTCGAATGGCTCCATCCACAAAAGTATGGGAGGTCAGATCCAGGGTGAAATATGCGCGGACCACAGAGCCGATGAAATAGATATAAGCGCCGAGGAAGCCAAACTGGAAAGCGGTCAGATTGCGGACAAGATGGGAATAGTAGGCATCTGGATTTTTTTCGAATAATTCGGCGAAAGGCCCCATGGTCAACATGTTTGCACCAAGACCGAAATCCACGCCTCCATTCGCGTAAGAGGCAGGTTTGAACAGCAGCAGGATGCAAATGCCGAGCAGCACGACGGTTGTGGTTAGCCAGATGCTGCCGCGATAGGTGCTGAAGGAAGCGCGGCGCCCCATCCTTCTGCGGATTTCGCTGCGGCGGCTAGCTGGAACCTCGCGTTGCAACTGCCGTTCCTTCCGGCTGGTCATGCTCTGTATATAGGTTAAGGCGAGAGACGGCACGACCAGTACCGCCAACAGAGTCATGATCAGATTATATTGAAAAAATACCGGATCAAACCAGTGAGCAACGGCTCGGAAATCGCGATACTCGACATCTTCAGGTCCCAGGGCGGATTCCAGCCCAAGACCAACAATAAGAAGCGTCGGCACTAAAAATACCAGCCAGTCGTACCACGGCATATCCCATTTATTAGCGTCGTTCTGATCCATAAATCTCCCCTTCAGCTCATTTTATTCTCTGCTGCCGCCATCGCTTCGGCAGCCGTTCTTTTCCAAAAACGAAGATGATCAAAGGGTCTTCTCCCTCGAGAATCCGGGAGGGCGAGGCTCCATCCGACAAACTCAAAGTGATCTGTATGCATAATGCCGCGAAATTCTCCCCATTGGGCAGAGTCAACCGACACCAGGCCGTCGCTATTCGCCGAAACGATGCGCCCAAAAGATCGTAGCCAGAAAGGCAGTTCATTCAAGGGGCGATAACCTGCATACGAGGAATAGGCAACATCCGCGCGGTCGGGAATCGGCCTGGCTGCGCGAGTCTCAGGGGTCAGGTCACCCAAGCCCCCGCGGCCCATGTGCCGAATCGACGCTGGGATAAGGCCACGCGATTCAAGCAACCACGTTGCTAAGGGCGTGCCGCGATGCGGTGTAGCAACAGTTATCAAACTTTTTACACGTCGGTCCGGATCGAGATAGGTAATCAGATGCCTGGCATCCAGCCCACCCATGCTATGCGCTATCACAGCAAAGGCGGGCGTGTCGCTGCAAAATAGTTGGCTGGCAAGCGCTTCCGCACGCTCGACCACAGTGCCACCTGGCGGCACTTCCGGTATTAGAGGCACAACATGTGCCTGACGCAGCGCCTGTTCCACGCCGCGAAAATATTCAATAGGTCCGTAACGTGAGAAGCCAAGAAAACCGTACAACAGGACCAGCGCAGGACGGATCATAAAACCATTCTCATTATATAGAAATCATCAACCAGAAAATACGCCGGTTTAAATAGGTGGCACTTCCTCTTGAACGAATAACCTGATTTTTTCATGTACGGTCGTGCCCATCTCTTTCATATTACATGATTTTTCGAATTTTAGTGGGGGTGGGAACGCAAGCCATATCGGTAGTCATGCGCATAAACATAGAAGTAGTTTCCTATGAATGCTACGATGATAAACTTGGCCTCGCGCATCTCCGTAAAAAACAGTCAGGGCTCTATTTCTGACGAGAAAAGACTGTAAGGCTATACTTTAAAACATGAAATTACTGTTTAGGCAAGCCAGGATTGAATTGAGCCGGGACGTGGCTAAGAAAGATATGCCAGCGCAATCAATCGATTAATTCAAAGAGCTGCATTGAAGAGCAAAGTGAAAATAAATTACGATGTCAACGGTAAGATAGCACTTGTCACAGGAGCAAACCGTGGAATCGGCAAGGCGATAGTCGATGCTCTCGTGAGTAAGGGAGCAACCAAAATTTATGCCGCAGTTCGCAATCTCAATACTGCTATTCCTCTAGTTAAACGTTATGGTAGTAAGGTGGTTCCTGTTGAATTGGATTTGGCTAAACCGGAGACCATTACAGCAACAGCAGAAACAGCGAACGATGTTCAGGTGGTGATCAACAACGCGGGTATCTTCATTGCATCCACTCCAATGGCCAGCGATGCTATCGACTTGCTTGAACTTGGAATGAAGATCAATGTGTTTGGTCTTATTCGAGTTGCACAGGCTTTTGCTCCTGTTCTTAAGATAAATGGCGGCGGGGCGTTTGTGCAACTCAACTCAGTTGCCTCGTTGAAGTGTGCTTCCAATTTTGCACTCCACTCCGCTTCCAAAGCTGCCGCTTACTCCATTACACAGGCGTTACATCAATTATTGGGTCAACAGGGTACCGCAGTTCTGAGCGTGCACCCCGGCCTTATCGCTACTGACATGAGTGACGCTGCTGGCCTTGCAGGACTGGCAGAGCCAGCCACCCTCGTTGCCGAGGGTATAATCGCCGCACTGAAAGCGGGGGACTTTCACCTTTTTCCGGACTCGATGGCCAAACGGGTCGGAAGCGCCTACCAGAGTTTTTCAGAAAGCATAATAGAAGCTGATATTTCCGAATATGGAGCGCATTAAACTGGAGAGTAAATTGAAGAATTGCACGGGGCGCGGGCAGGAAGTGGGAGGATTTAAAAGCGAAGGATTTTTCGTGGATTCCACCAGCCCTGAAGACTTGATTCCGCTTGTCGCACCGGTTCTCGCCTCTCCGCAGTCCTTGGCTTATGTAGTTCAGAAAATTACTTTGAAGGAGTATTACCATGCCGCATAACCTGTTCAACACGCTGAAAGAACTCTCTCTTCTTACCGGAAAGAAAGCATGGTTCTATTCCCTCCCGGCTTTGGAGGCGTCAGGTCTGGGCACAATTTCGCGGTTGCCGGTTTCCATTCGTATCGTGCTGGAATCAGTCCTCCGCAATTGCGATGGTAAGAAAGTTACCGAGACCCATGTGAGGCAGTTGGCAAATTGGCAAGCGAACGCAACGCGGACGGAAGAAATTCCTTTTGTTGTCTCTCGTATTGTACTGCAGGATTTCACCGGCGTGCCTCTTCTGGTGGATCTGGCGGCGATGCGTGGCGTGGCAAAAAAAATGGGAAGAAATCCCAAGCTTGTCGAACCCCTGGTGCCGGTCGATCTAGTGGTTGATCACTCGGTACAGGTCGATCACTACGGTGACAAAGAAGCGCTCAATCTCAACATGGAAATCGAATTCCGTCGCAACAATGAACGCTACCAGTTTATAAAATGGGGTATGCAAGCATTCGATACATTCAAAGTGGTCCCGCCCGGAATAGGCATCGTGCACCAGGTGAATCTCGAATACCTTGCCCGCGGGGTGCATCAGAAAAATGACTTGGTGTACCCTGACACTCTCGTCGGCACCGATTCGCATACAACCATGATCAATGGGATCGGAGTGGTAGGTTGGGGTGTGGGCGGGATTGAGGCAGAAGCCGGGATGCTGGGACAACCAGTTTACCTTCTCACCCCAGACGTTGTGGGCGTCAATCTGACAGGGCGGTTGCGTGACGGCGTCACCGCCACCGATCTGGTGCTCACCGTCACCGAAATGCTGCGCAAAGCCCATGTGGTGGGTAAGTTTGTGGAATTTTTTGGTGAGGGCACCGTATCGCTAACCGTACCTGATCGCGCCACCATCGCCAATATGGCACCTGAATATGGCGCTACCATGGGCTTTTTCCCCGCGGATGACGCTACCATCGAATATTTCCGGGGTACTGGGCGTACCAACGAGGAAGTCGCCATATTCCAATCCTATTTCAAGGCGCAAGGATTGTACGGTGTCCCGCGCAAAGGAGACATCGATTACACGCGTGAACTAGAGCTTGATCTGGAAACGGTTACACCCTCGCTAGCCGGGCCCAAGCGCCCGCAGGACCGCATTGAAATCGGCAATGTGAAATCCCGATTTACCGGACTTTTTGCCAAGTCCGTTGCGGATAGCGGTTATGGTAGAGATGACGCGGATCTGGGTCAACGCTATCCGGTGCGCGATTGCGATGCCAGGGGCATGGAAAGAGTGGCTTCCCCGAATGGGGCAGGTCAGGAAAAGATTCCTTTGGCACCCGGTAGCGCAAGGAACGTCGAGGAGATGGTCAATAATCGTCCAATACTCGACACAGACCAAGCGCCGCAGTGTGTCTCAAATGGACTATTCGATTTGGGTCATGGTGACATTTTAATAGCGGCGATTACGTCCTGCACCAATACGTCCAATCCCAGTGTGCTTATCGCTGCGGGGTTGCTGGCTAAGAAAGCGGTAGAAAAGGGTCTGACCGTAAAACTGCATATTAAAACATCGCTTGCGCCTGGGTCGCGCGTAGTGACGGAATATCTTACTGCAACCGGCCTGCTGCCCTATCTCGAACAACTTGGATTTAGCCTGGCTGGTTACGGCTGTACGACCTGTATCGGCAACTCCGGTCCGCTGTCGGAACCCATTGAAGAGGCCGTGGTTACGAATGATTTGGTATGTGCGGCTGTACTTTCCGGCAACCGTAATTTCGAGGCACGAATTCATCCCAGCATTCGTGCCAATTTTCTCGCTTCTCCGCCGTTGGTGGTGGCATACGCTATCGCGGGAACCATAGTTAGGGATTTAATGACAGAACCGCTCGGTACCGGCAAGGACGGTAAACCAGTCTGGCTCGGTGATGTCTGGCCGAGCAACGAAGAAATACAAGCATTGATAAAATTTGCCGCCAACGCGGAAACATTTCGGCGGCTCTATAGCAATCTCACGAAGGATCATTCGCTATGGAACAACGTAACGTCGGTTACCGGCCAGGTATATGATTGGCCTCAATCCACGTACATCGCCGAGCCGCCTTTCTTCCAGGATTTCTCCATGCAGCCGGTACAGTCTAGTGGGTCCGGAGGAATTTGCAACGCGCGCGTCTTAGGTATATTTGGCGATTCGTTAACTACCGATCACATCAGCCCTGCAGGTAGCATCAAAAACACTTCACCTGCGGGAAAATACCTACTTGAGAGCGGCGTATCAAAGATTGATTTCAACAGTTATGGCGCGCGCCGTGGCAACCATAATGTGATGATGCGTGGCACTTTTGCCAATGTGCGCATCAAGAACCTGATGATACCCGGAAGCGAAGGTGGTATTACCTTGCATCAACCGGATGGTGAACAAATGAGTATTTACGATGCCGCGATGAAATATATTGAAGACGGCGTCCCTACTTTTGTGTTCGGCGGGGAAGAGTATGGAAGTGGATCAAGCCGGGACTGGGCTGCCAAGGGAACCCAATTGCTGGGCGTCAAGGCGGTAATTGTCAGGAGCTTCGAGCGCATACATCGCAGCAATCTCGTTGGCATGGGCGTATTGCCACTGCAATTCAGGGACAATGACAGCGCTCAATCCCTGGGCATCAAAGGTAATGAAACATTCGATCTGTTGGACCTGGACGATATTCGTCCCCAGCAGAATGTGAGGCTTGTTATCCACGGCGAAGATGGTTCAAGCCGAGAGATCGATTTACTGTGCAGGATTGATACAGCCATCGAGGTGGAATATTATATGCACGGTGGCATATTGCCTTATGTTCTCAGAAATCTCATGACAGCCCAAGGTGCCTCTGGGTAAGTCCAGCCCAAAGCGCCTTTAGAACAACTCAGGTATTACAAAGTGCGCGACGCAGCTCAAAGCGTGACCCATGATGAATGAGCGTAGCGCAGTGAGCCTCTGATTTTGCCATAACGTTTACCGGAGCTACGTTTTGCGCGCGGTCTGCCGGTTTGGCATGTCATGCGTAAATGAACAATGATAAACAATGGTGTTTGCTTTTTATGGGACCAGCCGGGCTACTCAGCTTAAACCAAGGTCAGGGGAGGGCGGAATTTGGCTTTGCTGGGTAGTCCGGGTTTCTCCTCAATTTACAGCCCATAGCTCTTTGCGGACCTGTCGCTTTGGCGGAACAAGATCAGAAACAGAATGATGCGGCAATAAACGGTGGTATTCTTTATTCACCACCGCATAACACTCGCATACGGAATCTTCCAGTTCCTCCCGATCCACTACGGTAATGTGGCCGCGGCTGTATCGAATTGCCCCAACTGTTTGCAGTTTTAGAGCGGCCTGCGTCACGCTTTCCCGGCGAACGCCCAACATAATCGCTATCTGCTCGTGTGTCATTTGTAATTCATTGCTCGACAAGCGATCCAGGCTCATCAGCAGGAAGCGACCTAGCTGCTGCTCTATGTTATGGTGCCGGTTGCATACTCCATTCTGGGCTGTTTGCGTAATCAGGGCTTGCGTGTAATGCAACACCAGTTGCTGAAACTTTCCCCTTCGATCGAATTCCTTTTGTAGAATATCCGCCTTTACACGATAAGCGTTGCCTGCGCTCTGCACCAAAACACCAGTTGGCATCTCGTCCCCGCCGAACAGGTAGGAAATACCGGTAAGTCCTTCATTTCCAATGATTGCAAGCCGCACCGATGCACCGTTTTCCACACCATAGACGGGTGCAACAATACTGGTAGTCGGAAAATACAAATGAGTGATGGAAGCGCCCGGTTCATAAATTACTTGTCCCAAAGGCATGAATAGGAATTCCATGTACGTTAAAAGTCTTGCATAATCTTCCGCGGGCAAGGCTGCAAGAATTCGGTTTTGCTTAGAGCTATGCAGTGGAAACATAATGAAGTACCTCCTTATGTTTTTTTTATCATCAAGTGTATTCTTCAGTCATGTCACTATTTACAGAAGGCCAAAGGGAGTTGTCACTACATTAAAAAGACCCAAATATATTTATTCATCTCTTTTTTCGTATCCAAGGGAATTCGTGGCGCTAAACCGGAGGGCGCAGTCGGACATCATTAGTTATAAAGCATTTATCATGCCAAACAAACTAATTCATATAAAACAATACACTAAAAGAAAATAGCACGTAAAATGGAGAATTACTGTTGCTGTTCAGCAACATGGAACCTGGGATTTAACATAACCCACTGAGAATAATAGAATATTACCTGTCGCTAAAAAGCGACGGATCGCACTGGAGATAGTGAAGAACTGCGATTATTGGTATTGCACACGAGGAAGTCGATATGAAGTCTTAGTCACTTTGTTCCTGGATACACTCAGGAATGTCGGATTTTTGGCCCCCGCTGGATTGTCATCTGGCAGGATGGAACTAAATTGGGCAATAGTTGCGTTGGATCAATTGTTGTTTTCTTAAGTGTATGGTATTGATCTGGCGATTTGCAGCCGTGGTCTGTAGCTAAATCAGCAATTGAACATCAGTCAGATAGCCATAGCACGCCATTCTATTGCTTTCCTTTACCTTCCAGATTTACAGGGTTACTTCCAGGTTATCAATCAGCCGAGTCTTACCAAGCCACGCGGCTCCCAATATCACCTTATCCTCATTATTACTAAGCGCTGGAAGCAAAGTATCGCCTTGCTGCACTGCGATGTAATCTGGCTTCCAGCCACGATTGCGTAGATTTTCTTTCGCTCGTTCTTCCAGCGCATGAAAGTTCCTGTTGCCGTCCTCTATTTCATGCTTGATTTGAGATAGAGCTTGATACAGTTGCACCGCCTCGACACGTTCTTCCTCCGATAGATAGTGATTACGAGAACTCAATGCAAGCTTGTCGGGCGTGCGCACGGTCTCGCCTGCAACAACTTCCAGAGGCAAATTAAATTGTTGCACCAGTTCACGCATGATATGCAGTTGCTGATAATCTTTTTTACCGAACACTGCTACGTGGGGTTGCACAATATTGAAAAGTTTTAGTACCACTGTTGCCACGCCGCGAAAGAAACCGGGACGAAATTCACCTTCCAGGATATTCGCTACCTGCGGCGGTTCCAGCATAAACTCTTGACGCACAGGATAAAGGCTGTTGTCATCAGGAGCAAATACTACATCGGTGTTCTGGTGCTGCAGTTGCTCACAGTCGTTCGCCAGGGTGCGCGGATACTGGTCAAAGCCGTCGGTCGGCGCAAATTGCAGGGGGTTAACAAAAATGCTCGCTACCACGCAATTCGATTTTTGTTGCGCGAGCCGAACCAGCGACATGTGGCCTTCATGCAAGCCGCCCATGGTCGGGACAAAGGCAATAGAAGATTCGCGTTTAAGGCGGGCACGCAAGGATGAGATGTCGGTGATAATCTCCACGCTCAATCCAAATCAGAATGTATGTTCCGGCCCTGGAAATTCCCCCGCTTTGACTGACCGGACATAATTCTCCACTGCTTCTTGGATGCTGCTCGCGCCGTTCATGAAGTTCTTCATGAATCTGGCTTTCTTGCCGGAGTAGATGCCCAACATGTCATACAACACCAGCACTTGTGCCGAACAATCTATACCTGCACCAATGCCGATAGTGGGAATAGATAATTTTTTGGTAATCTTTCTGGCAAGGGTCGAGGGCACAACCTCCATCAGTAGCATGCCGGCGCCTGCCTTTTCCAAGGCCACTGCGTCTTCCAGCAATTGTTTTGCCTGGTGGTCAGTTTTACCTTGTACCATGTAGCCGCCTAACTGATTTACCGATTGGGGCGTCAAACCGATGTGGGCGCAAACCGGGATGCCCCGCTGAGTCAGAAATTCAACTGTTTCCACCATAATGCTGCCGCCCTCGATCTTAACCATGTTGGCCCCTGCGGCCATCAGTTCGGCGGCATTCTCGAAAGTATCTTCAGGGGCTACCTGAGACGTACCGAAAGGCATATCAGTCATTATGAATGCTTTGCTTGAACCGCGCGCCACGCATCGCGTGTGATAAATCATGTCATCCAAGGTGACCGGCAGGGTACTTTCTTCGCCCTGCAGCACGTTACCCAAAGAGTCTCCCACCAGCAGGATGTCAACGCCTGCATTTTCCATTAATACCGCAAAACTTGCGTCATAACACGTGAGGATGGCAATTTTTTCCCCCTCGTCGCGCTTTTTTTGTAAGGCACCTTGTGTAGTACGCATGACTTGAACCCCTCGTGTAGTGCGTCAGAAATATTTGCTAACAAAAATAATCAGATTGCCTCCATGCCGCCAAGCCGTCGTTGCAAACGAACCACCATGCTTTTCTACCGTGACCGGCCTTATCCTGCAACAACTCAGTTACTTTTAACACCCCGCGGCTGGCTTATAGACTGATTCTGTTACAGGTAACAATATTTCCATCGGGATATACTAGATTCCACGATTGAAATATTCCCGGGGGCCACGCATCTGGCTCACCTGCTGCAACAGTAGATCAAAATCCTCCTGGCTATCGACAAAATTGAGATTTTCGCTGTTGATGATCATTACGGGCGCGTCTTCGTACTGATGAAAAAATCGAGTGTAACTTTCATTGAGCCGCCACAAATATTCCTCTGATATGTTCTTCTCGAAAGTATTGCCACGCCGCCTCACTCGCTCGATCAGCGTGGCAGGAGAGGCTTGCAGGTAAATCACGAGGTCGGGTGCCGTCGCTTTGGGTTGCAAATAACGATAAACTTGCTGATATAAATCATATTCGGCATCACTTAGCGTGAGCTTGGCAAACAGTTGATCTTTGTCGAACAAGAAATCGCTTACAGTAACTTTAGTGAACATATCTGTCTGGGCGTCACCTTGCAGTTGATTTGCGCGTTGGAATAAAAAAAATAGCTGCGTCTGCAGCGCATAGCGGGGAATATCATTATAAAATTCCTGGAGAAACGGATTTTTGTCTGGTTTCTCCAATAGCAGGGCACCATTCAAGCGATCAGCCATGCGTTGGGCCAAGGTGGTTTTACCGGCGCCTATCGGACCCTCTACGACGATGTAGTGATATTTTTCCAGCGTCATTTATTTTGCTCGCGTTCGATTCGCTGTTCCGCACATAAGTACAGTAATTCAGCAACCGTACCACGCCCGGGAATACGGCAATTCGGCGTGATTTCCAGAAGGGGTTGCAATACGAATACCCTTTGGTGCATGCGGGGATGTGGAAGAATCAAACAATGTTCGTCGCATTGCAGATCATCATACATCAGCATATCCAGATCAAGGGTTCGAGGAGCGTTGGGAGACTTGCGCACACGGCCGTGACCCAATTCAATTTCGAGCAAGGCCTGAAGAAGGTCATGGGGACCGAGGGCGGTCTCGATATGCGCCACTGCGTTAATGAAATCAGGCTGATCCAGCAGTCCTATTGGGCCACTGCGATAAAGGGAGGAGTGTGCCAACAGGCGGCTTGAAGGTAGCCGTGCCAGCTCGCCAAATGCTCGTCTTACCTGCAATTCGGGTTCATCCAGGTTACTGCCTAGTGCAATAAAAGCCTGGTGGACCAGATAGGAGTCAACACATGACATTAAGTTATTTCACCATGTCTGCGGATGAACTGTCGGTATTTACTGGCTCGTCGGCTATGGGTTTATGACGTCCCCGACTTTTTCTGCGCTTCTTTTGAGTCTCATCCTTGAGTAGCATGGCTGCACGCTCGTCGGAACTGGCCCGTTGAAACGCTTCCCACCACTTCCCCAACTCCATGTCGACTTCGCCACTTTCGCAACGTAATAACATAAAATCATATGCGGCGCGAAAGCGGGGGTGTTCCAGTAACCGAAACGGCCTTCGTCCTGATCTCCCGATAAAACGGGGTTGCATAGTCCAGATTTCCTGCATGATGGCGTCGTACCGACGCGGAATCGCAAGTTTTTTATTTTGTACCGCCAGTACATCGCTCATCGCCTGATGTAGAGCAGGCATCAATTTCTCCCCTGCAGTTTGACGAATATTCCATGCCGCGAGTACTTCGTGCCATAACAGTGCCGCAAACAGAAAACCGGGGGAAACAGGTTTTTCCTGGTGCACGCGTTCATCGGTTTTTTTTAATGCGAGGCTAATAAAGCGCTCGCCCAGCGGCTGTTCCAGTATGATATCCAGCATCGGCAGCAAGCCATGGTGCAGCCCGCGTGTACGCAGGTCCACCACGCAAGCTAACGCGTAACCAGACAGGAGCAGCTTCAACATCTCATCAAACAGTCGCGATGGCGGCACATTCTGCAATAGATGCGCAAGATCCCCAATAGGAGCAGCGGTGTCCGTATCTATCTGCATATCGAGCTTGGCCGCGAGCCGAACTGCTCGCAACATTCGTACCGGATCTTCGCGATATCGCCGCAAAGGGTCGCCTATGATGCGCAAGCGCTTTGCCTTGATATCATCATAGCCATTCAGATAGTCCCAGATTTCTTCTTTGACGGGATCAAAAAATAACGCATTTACCGTGAAGTCGCGCCGCTTCGCGTCTTCTTCCTGACTGCCAAAAACGTTGTCTCGCAAGAGGCGTCCATGTTCGTCAGCGTGCGTGCGATCCATCACTCCATCGTCATCGTCGACTGAGGTGCTCCCGCGAAAAGTAGAAACTTCCACCGTTTCGGCGCCGCACATCACATGCACCAGACGGAAACGGCGCCCGATTATGCGCGAACGACGAAAAACGGCACGCACTTCCTCAGGGGTGGCATTAGTGGCAACGTCATAATCTTTCGGCTCCAGTCCCAAGAGCAGGTCACGTGCCGCGCCACCCACCACAAAAGCGGAATATCCCGCCTCCTGCAAGCCCGACGTGACTTTGAGTGCGCAGGGATTGATGTGGTCGCGGGTAATACCGTGTTGCTTGCGCGAAATAACGTGAACCTCGGTGGAAGAGGAACGGGAAGCGGAAACAGGTGCAGTTGGGGTGCGACTGAAAACGCGGTGAAGAAATTTACGGATCATTAAGAAATTAAGAATCTCTGAATAAGTTCCCGAGCCGCCAGAAAAGGCGACAGCGGCTTTACAGGAGGTGCAGGCAAAGGGGCCAAGAACGCAGATGGCCGGTCCTTAGTCAGGAGATTAAAAAACAGGGCCGCTCGCAAAGCATCGTCCCTTCCGGATTGCAGTAAAATTGCGATTCACTGCGTTACGCTCCTTATCACCTATCTCACACTGCTCCACCGAGGGCTTATTCAGAGATTCCTTAAAAAGCATCAAGCGCGAATTATACACCCGGCATCGTTTCCGGTACGAAATGACGCAACCCCCCCGCCACGAGCTCAGTCATATTACATTGGTAAAGTGCTTCCAGATTAGGCCGGTTGAGTACCTCTTTGGCACTGCCAATAATGGTGCGGCCATTATCGAACAGCATCAGGGCATGATCGCAAAAGCGGCCTGCCAAGTTGACATCATGCAGCACCATCATAAGCGCATTACCTTGCCTTGCCAATTCACTGAAAAGCGTCATGACGAGAAGCTGATGCCGTAGATCAAGGTGTTGCAGGGGCTCATCCAGCAAATAATACTGAGGCGACTGGGCAAGTAGTAAAGCGATACGTGCGCGCTGACGCTCGCCTCCGGAAAGCGTGCTAAGTGAACGGTGGGCCAGGCCGGTCAATTCCATGCATTCAATGGCTTGGGTCGCAGCGTCCTGATCGGCGTCTTTCCAGCCAAACACGTTCTGTACATGAGGATACCGTCCCAGCAAAACATATTCATACACATTGCCCCAAAACTCGCCGGGCTCGTCCTGCAGCATGATCCCAAGATTGCGAGCTAGCTCCCGCCGAGACCAGGTTTGCAGTGCTCTCTCCCCCATCATCACAGAGGGTTCGTTTCCGCTATCAATGTGACGCAAGCCGGCCAGAGTATGTATTAAGGTTGTCTTCCCGCAACCATTCTTCCCGAGTATGGCCCAACATTCGCCTGGACTGATGGTCAGGTTCAGGTTGCTACAGAGTAGCTTGCCTGGATATTGAAGGGTTAGATTTCTGGTTCGCAGTATCATCCACCGGTT
This sequence comes from Nitrosospira sp., assembly GCA_013697655.1. Lineage (GTDB taxonomy): Bacteria > Pseudomonadota > Gammaproteobacteria > Burkholderiales > Nitrosomonadaceae > Nitrosospira. Next base: position 24,051 of record JACCWK010000042.1, on the reverse strand, counting down.
CTTAAATATGGCTGAGTTCGCCAATGTTGTGTGCTCGTCATTGCGCATGAGTAGCTATGCACCGATTCAAGTCCCACTTGATACCCATCACTTATTTTTTAGCGTACGCTGGATTTACGAGAACCGCCGATCACGGGCAAATAATTTTATAGCGACCTTCTATACCCTGAGATATTCGCTTCTTTTCCCCAGCCAGCGTTGTAGATGGCGCTTTGCAGCTTCGGGATGGTCGCATAGTAATTCCTCTGCGACGTTGCGGGCGGCATCGAGTAAATCCCCATCTTGTTCCAGATCGGCGAAGCGGAGCATGGGCACTCCGCTCTGACGTGCACCCAGAAATTCGCCGGGACCCCGAAGCCGCAAATCCTGACGCGCGATCTCAAACCCGTCGGTACTCTCAAAGATAATTTTGAGGCGTTCTTGAGCGATTGGGGATAGGGGCTTCTGGTATAGCAATATGCATATACTGGTTTCCGTACCTCGCCCGACACGACCTCGTAACTGGTGCAACTGTGACAACCCCATGCGCTCAGCGTGCTCTACTACCATCATCGAGGCATTGGCCACATCAACGCCCACTTCAACGACCGTTGTGGCAACCAGTAATTGGATGTCACCCTGTTTGAAGGATTCCATCACTGCGGATTTTTCCTGGGGCGGGAGCCGCCCATGTACCAACCCGATCTTCAAATCAGGAAAAGTGAGGCTCAACGTTTCATAAGTGTCTAGAGCTGTCTTGAGTTGCAAAGCCTCGGATTCTTCAATCAGCGGACACACCCAATAGGCCTGTTTTCCGGCATGGCAAGCTTCCCGGATCCGCGCGATTACTTCATCCCGCCGGGTTGCGGCGACCAGCTTGGTAACTACCGGAGTTCTGCCAGGCGGAAGCCCATCGATTACCGATACATCGAGGTCGGCATAATAACTCATTGAAAGTGTGCGTGGAATGGGTGTGGCGCTCATCATCAACTGATGCGGTGCTAAGCCTGTTTTAGCTCCTTTCATCCTTAATGCCAGTCGTTGATGCACGCCGAAGCGATGCTGTTCGTCAATAATGGCAAGTCCCAACCTGGCGAATTCTACCTGGTCCTGGAACAATGCGTGAGTGCCAATGGCGAGCATGGCACTACCATCGGCAATAGCAGCGAGCATGCTGTCACGCTGTTTCTTTTTCTGATTACCGGCTAACCACGCAATCTTAATATCCGAAGAGCCCAGCACTGGACCAAGCCAGGCAGAAAGTTTTTGATAGTGTTGTTCGGCAAGGATCTCCGTTGGGGCCATCAATGCCGCCTGGTAGCCATTTTCAATCGCCTGTAACACAGCCAATGCTGCGACAACGGTTTTGCCGCTACCCACATCGCCCTGCAACAGCCGTTGCATGGGATGACCCGCAACGAGATCGTGGCTGATTTCGGAAGATGCCTTCTTCTGACCGCTGGTGAGTTCGAAGGGAAGCGATTGCAGAAGCGCCCTTATCAAGTCGTTTTTTTTTAACAAAACGGGCGCGTTTCCGCTGCGCCGTTGCCGATAGTGTAGACGCATGGAGAGTTGTTGCGCCAGCAATTCATCGAACTTGATTCGTCGCCAGGCGGGATGAGTGCGCTGCTGTAATAGCGTTGCCGATGCATCCGGTGGCGGTTGATGCAAAAGAAGTATGCTGCTCCTGAAACTATGTAATCGATATTGCTTTAAAATCGTGTCTGGCAGGGTTTCGGACAGATAGCCTTGCTGATCGCCGCCATCTGCCAGCGCCTGAAGCGTTCGCTGAATCAATTTGCGCAGCGCTTCCGAGGAGAGTCCTGCCGTGGTTGGATAAACCGGTGTGAGTGCGTCGGCCAGCGGAATACATTCACGCATGATGCGGCATTTGGGGTGAACCATTTCAGCACCGAAAAATCCTTGGCGTATCTCCCCCAGTAAGCGTACGCGCGTGCCAACGGCGTATGCTTTTACCTGGCTCCCATAAAAATTGAGGAAGCGTATGAAGAGTATGCCGCTATCATCCTCCACCCGGCACACCAGTTGCCGTCGTGGTCGATACATTATTTCGCTGTGGATAATAATGCCTTCAACCTGTACCGTCTTGTTTTCAGGCACATCGTTGATAGGGCAAAGGTGCGTTTCGTCTTGGTAGCGAAGCGGCAGGTGCAGCAACAAATCGAATTCATCGGCTACGCCGAGTCTGACAAGTTTTTCTCGTATCGCTTTGCTGACGAGGCAATTAGTGATGCCGGACTCGGAATGGTCGGTATTACCCTTCAATCCTGCAATACCATCACCGCGTCCATTTCCACTAACGCCCCGCGGGGGAGTGCCGCAACACCCACTGCCGCTCGCGCGGGATACGGGGAGTTGAAATAACTCGCCATGATCTCGTTTACCCTTTCAAAGTTGGCAAGATCGATCAGGTAGACATTCAGTTTGACGATATCACCCAAATTACCCCCACTCGCCGCAGCCACCGCCTTCAGGTTCAAAAATACCTGCTGGATTTGTCCTTCGATACCGACAACCATTTGCATGGTAAACGGATCCAATCCGATCTGACCGGAAAGATAGACCGTATCTCCTCCTCCGGCGCGTATCGCCTGGGAATAGGTGCCGATGGCCTGGGGCGCGTCAGCAGTTTGGATCGTCTGTTTTTTCATCTAAATCTCCTTGGGATGTTTGAATGGCCACCGGGTTTGTTCGGCAGAACAAAGTAGAGCGCGCAGATACGGAATTATAAAAGATAAAAGAGTCCTCAGCGATATGATGAAGGTAACCCCGACATATTTCAACGGATAAAAAAGTGTGCCCCAATATTACGAAAACGAGGTTCCCTGGAAACTTCTTTGATCCTGACCATGCCATCAGAAGTTTTCTGTAGCGCTTACGAGAAGGGCTATGCGAAAGGCACGGGTGCAAATGGTCAGTCCCTTTCAGGCATTCCAGGAAACGGATAAAGCATACGCCCGCAAAGCACCGTTCCATGCGGGTTGCGGTAGAAGTGGGAGTCCACTGTGTTACACTTCTTCGTATTTTCCGACCTATTCTCGACCGCCGTCTTGCGACTTTTGATCGAGCCGATTTTGACGGCAAACCTGGTGCATGGAGACAACTTATTAAGAGGTTCGCTATATTGAAGAAAGCTGTTGGCTGTAAAAACTCTGGGCATTCGAAGAAGGAGTTGACCTGCACGTTCATAAATAATATTGATAACCCATGCAAAAATTGATCATCCAAGGCGGGACCCCCCTTTCCGGAGAAGCCCGTATTTCCGGCGCAAAAAACGCCGCGTTACCTATTCTGTGCGCTTCTCTGCTAACTGGAGAAACGCTGACTATCGAGAATGTTCCTCATCTCAATGATGTAACCACCATGCTAAGTCTTCTCCGGCAAATGGGTGTAGGTATTGCGGCAAACAACAATGAAACGGAATTGACTGCCGCGCATCTTTCGCACCTTGTGGCGCCTTATGAGATGGTTAAAACCATGCGTGCCGCAATCCTTGTGCTGGGGCCGCTGCTGGCGCGCGCAGGTGCGGCGAGGGTGTCGTTGCCCGGCGGTTGTGCCATTGGTTCGCGTCCGGTTGATCAGCATATCAAAGGTCTACAGGCGATGGGCGCGGAAATTGAGATCGAACATGGCTACATCGAGGCAAAATCAAAACGTCTCGATGGTGCACACATCGTTATGGATATCGTAACCGTAACCGGTACTGAGAATCTGATGATGGCGGCGACCCTGGCCAATGGAACCACGGTACTCGAAAATGCAGCACGCGAGCCAGAAGTACTGGATCTGGCTAACTGTCTTATTGCGATGGGCGCAAAAATTCACGGCGTCGGCAGTGATATTATCACGATTGAAGGAGTCGAGAAATTGCATGGCGCCACGTATCGCGTCATGCCGGACCGCATCGAAACCGGTACATTTCTGGTGGCAGCCGCCGCCAGCGGCGGTGAAATCCATCTCATGGGAACGCACCCCGACACGCTCGACGCGGTACTCGACAAGCTTATGGAAGCGGGCGCGGCGATCAAATCCGGAGAGGATTGGATACATCTGAAAATGAATAATCCTTTGAAATCCGTAAATCTGAGAACCGCGCCTTATCCAGCTTTCCCTACTGACATGCAGGCGCAATTCATGGTACTAAACAGCGTCGCTGCCGGGACTGCTATCATTACCGAAACCATCTTTGAAAATCGTTTCATGCATGTACAGGAATTAAAGCGCATGAATGCCGATATCAAAGTAGAAGGCAACACCGCCGTGGTATGTGGCGTGACTAGCCTCGACGGCGCCAGCGTTATGGCGACCGACCTGCGCGCGTCCGCCAGCCTGGTCCTGGCGGGGCTGATCGCGCAGGGTGAAACAGTCATTGATCGCATCTATCACCTTGATCGTGGCTATGAGGCCATCGACGAAAAATTATCGCTATTGGGTGCGAAAATCAGGCGAACAAATTAGACGGTCAAACGGTACTCCCCTCCAGCAAAAGATAATTGCTTGGTAAGATTTTTCTTATCGACTTTCCAGCATGAGGTTAATGCGGAGAGAGAATTTAGAGATAACATTTGGGGAAATGTCATAAATTATCATGGCGACATGCATACGCCGCGAAGCTTGGCTGGAAGTGAACCTATAGCGGTGCTGAATCCATTTTGTAAGCTTAAAAAGATAATCTTGTGCGCTGTTTCAAGGCAGTGTCAAAGCGAGACGAAATCCAAGATAGCGCATGCGCTTGTTCGTATCGAACCAGTTGCACATACCAGCGCTCATATCCTGCGGCCTGTGGTTCCAGGAGCCTCCACAAAGCATGCGCTTTGTGCAGTTACCCTTCCAGCAAGTGTCTGTCCATTGCCAGACATTCCCCATCATGTCATACAAACCCCACGCATTGGGCTTGAAGCTCCCTACCGGCGCGGTTTTTTTATTGTCCCACTCGCTTCCACAACCATCGCAATTAGCGTGATTAAGCCCGGTATCATTTCCCCAGTAATAATTTGTAGTGGTGCCCGCACGGGACGCTAGCTCCCATTCCTGTTCCGTTGGCAGTCGATAGGTTATGCCTGTTTTGCGAGAGAACCATTGAATATAGGCTTGCGCATCGTTCCAGCTTACATTTGTTACGGGCCGATTGCCGCGTCCCCACCCATTATCCGAGGGCTGATATCCACCACAGCCGCCATCTGCTGCACAGGCATCCCATTCACTGAAAGTTACAGCATATTTACCGATGGCAAACTTATTGCCAGGAATGGGAATTGTTTCTGGGCAGTCCGGGCATACATTGGTGTTTTTATCTTGTATCTGGGCTACTGAGAGTGCACGCTCGCTTTGGCGCTGCTGACTATGCGCTTGCGGGGCTGCCAGCCGTGTTCCTGCTTCCAGCGCGGATAGGACAGTCGAGAATGCGCATACTTCAGCAGACGCTGCAAGAATAAGAGATAGCAGGAGAGTGCAATAAACTGCTTTCATGACTTCTATTTTAAAAGGTGAATAGGAAGATTGGCGCATTCTTTTAACATTCTTTTAAGGCAGGTGCGCCCAAGCGCATAGTCAGCAAATATCTCACAGTTCTGATGGCGGTTTTTCTTTATAGAGACGACATGGTAGCTGATGCTAACCCGTATAGCGAGATACTCACAATGCCGGAGTTATTGGTTAACCTGCCGTTTTGTGAGGGCAGCGACTCTTGCAGAGCCAGCTTGGGACAGAGTCCCGAGCTTATTTGGGCCTGATTCGTAGTAACATTTTGTCGTCTGACTGGAGAACATCCACCTTGCGCAAGAAGTTCTGTCCAAGCAGCGCTACATTCCCCTGAACACCGATCCCCACACTGAGACCCTCCACCACGATGCCACCCGCTTCAATAGTTTGCCCCGAAACAATCTCGCCCCTGACAGGCCCATTCGCCGTAAGAAAAGTAGCAGGCATTCCTCGAGGCAGATGGGCATTTAGCGCGATGTCACGGCTGATCGATACCGTGCTCGCCCCCGTGTCCACCATAAAATCCACGGGATGGCCGTTAATTTTACCCCTCACATAGTAATGTCCATCGCGTGATCGCGGGATCGCTACTTTTCCGCTAACCAGTTCCGCGCCAGCTACAGCAATGGTTGGTTTCTGGCGGGCGTCAAAGTATAGATAGATTGCAACGGAGATAGTAGTCCAGATCGCGAGGGCGACAATATGACCCCAGGGGAAACGACTACTCATCCTATCTATCGCTTACATACGCGGTTGGTGAATACGCTAACTTAGAGCCTCGGAGCCTCGAATTACAGGATGCCCTAATCTTACCGATTAATAGGCTTATACCTGATTCGCTTCGGCTTCGCCCCTTCTTCACCCAAGCGCTTTCGTTTATCAGCTTCGTATTCCTGATAATTGCCGTCGAAGAACGAAGCCTGCGAATTTCCTTCAAACGCAAGAATATGAGTGGCGATGCGGTCTAGGAACCAGCGATCATGCGAGATAACCAGCACACAACCGGCGAACTCCAGCAAAGCGTCCTCCAATGCACGCAAGGTTTCCACGTCCAGATCGTTAGAGGGTTCGTCCAGCAGGAGTACGTTTCCGCCGGAAATAAGCGTTTTTGCCAGATGCAGTCGCCCGCGTTCGCCGCCTGACAGGTTCCCGACGATCTTCTGCTGATCCGCACCCTTGAAGTTGAACCGTCCGAGATAAGCGCGCGCGGGCGTCTCATACTTGCCGACAGTGAGGATGTCGTTGCCGTCGGAAATGGTGTCGAACACTGTTTTGCCGCTTTCCAAAGCATCACGCGACTGATCCACATGCGATATTTTGACGGTCGTGCCGATCACTATTTCCCCCGAGTCCGGCTGTTCCTTTCCTGTGATCATGCGGAACAAGGTAGATTTGCCCGCCCCGTTGGGGCCGATGATGCCGACGACGGCGCCGGGCGGCACCTTAAAGCTCAAGTTGTCGATCAGCAGGCGCTCACCGTAGGCTTTGGAAGCATTTTTGAACTCGATGACTTCGTTACCCAGTCTCTCCGCAACGGGAATGAAAATCTCCTGCGTTTCGTTGCGTTTCTGGTACTCCTGAGAGTTGAGTTCTTCAAAGCGGGCGATACGTGCCTTGGATTTCGCCTGACGCCCCTTGGGATTCTGCCGCACCCATTCGAGTTCCTTGCGCAGCGCTTTCTGACGTGCGGATTCGGTCGATTCTTCGTTTTTGAGGCGGTTCCCTTTCTGCTCCAGCCACGAACTATAGTTACCTTTCCATGGAATACCATGACCACGGTCGAGCTCCAGAATCCACTCGGCGGCGTTGTCGAGAAAATACCGATCATGCGTGACCGCTACGACGGTCCCGGGGAATCGCGTGAGGAATTGCTCCAGCCATTCTACTGACTCGGCGTCCAGATGGTTAGTCGGTTCGTCAAGCAACAGCATGTCGGGTTTGGACAGCAGAAGTTTGCATAGCGCCACGCGACGCTTCTCGCCGCCGGAAAGATTTTTGATGACGGCATCCCACTCGGGGAGACGCAAGGCGTCGGCGGCGATTTCCAGTTGTTGACTGCCATCCCCACCACTTGTGGCAAGGATGGCTTCCAGCCGAACCTGTTCGGTGGCCAGCGCGTCGAAGTCGGCGTCCGGCTCGGCATAAGCAGCATATACCTCTTCCAGTTTTTGCTGCGCGCCGAATATTTCACCCAGCCCTTCCTGTACCGCTTCGCGCACCGTCTGCTCAGGATTGAGTCGTGGTTCCTGCTGCAGATAGCCGATATTGAGGTTGGGCATAGCGGTAACCTCGCCTTCGATGTCCTTGTCCACCCCTGCCATGATTCTCAGCACCGTGGATTTGCCCGAGCCGTTCAGGCCCAGCAGCCCGATCTTTGCGCCGGGAAAAAAACTGATGGAAATATCTTTGAGAATCGTGCGCCGTGGGGGAACAACTTTGCCTACACGGTTCATGGTAAGTACGTATTGAGCCATTTATATATGCCAGTTATGCTGGTTGAGAAACTTGAATCAAGTTTAACCTATGATGGCGTTATTTTGAAAATAAACGACTGTGGGAGCTCGCAATTCTGGGGGAAATAAAGGATGGGAGTAGCGTTGTACCGTTTTCAGAACGATTCGACCCGGTTTAATTAATCCACTCCAACTCGACCTTGTTATGATTTCATTCCTATAACTCTTTCTGTCGCTCTTGATATAGGGATCGACAATGGATACGATGCAAGTAATTATATTCATTTATATAGCATGAACAACTGCGCGCAGCGGGATCCCGTCCCCGGCTTCGATTACGCACTTTGGGCGGCTGAAAGGGAGTGTAGTGATGTCGTTTACCTTGAGAAATACAGCGATAGTTGCCGCCGCTTTAAGCGGATTTTTATTTGGTTGTGCAACATCGCAAAAAACACAGGTGGTTCAGCCTGGCGATCAAAACCTCTCCTGTAATGCGGTCAAAGAGGAGTTGGCAAAACTCGATAAGGCGCAAGCTGAGATCGACTCAAAGAAAGGCGTTACCGGAACTAACGTTGCTGCCGCAATTTTTTGGCTTCCGGGTTTGGCGTATACCTATTACGACGCTGGTGAAGCAACTCGTTTAATCAGTGATAGAAAGAGTGCACTCATCTCTATTTATAACAATAAGAATTGCACATCTTAATAACGCGTGCCAGCCGGTTTGCGTTCCCTTTTTGGGCAAATCGTTTCACTTTCACATTGACTGGTTGCGCGAAAATTAAAAATCTGAATGACTAGGTGGGGGAGGACCCCCCCTTTACGCTCCCATTGTGTCGTCCATATTCGCTAAGGGTCGCGCCGCTTCTCGTAAAGCGTCCAGTGCGTCTTGAAGGGCACAGCTTTCTCTGTGTCGAATGGACGACATACGCAATGGAACAAGTATCCATGGGTTTATCTCCCGGCTCACCTTCATAATTAATACATCCCGCCTCGAAATTGAACGCGGGTACCCGGGACAACCTCAGTTCGGCTACCTGGTCATTCTGGTCAATTGTGGCAAGAACGTCGGGCAGACCTCGCGCGAACAGGGCCAACTGCTCCTTCGCTGCTGACATTTGCAGCACACGAGGCTGTTTTTCTTCGGTAAATCGATCGTTTTGGCGCATCCTTCGAAAGGAGTTAACAATAGCAAGCCCGAGCCCATGTATCGAACCTTCCAAAATCGAATGTTTGTCGGTCAAGATCTTGTTGAGAGATTCACTGATACTCTTGATGAGGCGCCTTTATGAGTATTAAAACAATTTGACCACAAATTGTGTGAATCCAATTCATGCCATAGTACTAAAAAGCTAAGGCAGCTCTGTCGAAATGATCTTATGACATAGTTCTAAAGTGCTAATTATCCATTTATATTATAGGCCTAAAGAACTAGTGTCTCCAAATGGAGACACTAGTTAAATTTTTTTATTCAACATCTTGAAAATTAGCAAAAATTCTGTCGTTAAATGGCAACGCGCTAATATCCTTTCTGACAGGCGGGCTTGAATATATCTACCAAATTAACTGTCTCTTAACAACGACACTCCAAATTGCTCAGTCTGAGTGGGCGTTTTTCTCAACCAATTGGATTAATAGTCTATTTTTTATTGGCACGATAGATGCTAACAGTATAACTGACTCCTTCCACAATAAGCAGCTTTGGGGGGATTCGAAAGAGCGATGGTTCTGTATAAGAAACACCTGTTTATCGAATGTACCGAAACTTATCTTAGGAGAAAAAAATGAACACACTGTCAAAAGCAATCATAGCCGCTTTCGTTTTGGGAGGTACCATCTCAACCGCAAACGCAGCGGGCGTCATCACTAATATCACGGCCACCGATTTATCAGGGGGAACGTTTGACTCGGGTGTTATTGGTGCGGACCGCACCCTGGATATTGATAAGACATTTACCAGCATTAATCCAATCTCGCTGACATTTACGGTTGCCCACGCGGCTGGTACCGGAAATCCCTATTCGGTAGTCGAGGACGTTCTCAACAATACTGGCCAGACCTGGACGGACTTCCATTACAGTATTATCGAACCAGACCGGGGTCAAGGCGTTGTATTTACCCAATTCAACGCGGGTTCAACGTTTGCTGACTTTACGCTCGATGGCTCAAGCGGTCCACGTAATCTTAACTTTACAGGAACATTATTGGACGGCCAGACGGCCAACGCGAGCTTTAACTTGAGCCCATTCGATCCGGGCGCCGGTAACACCACCACTTTTACTCTGACACAAGTACCGACCATTCCGGAACCGGAAACTTATGCCATGCTGCTGGCAGGGCTGCTTTTAATGGGTGGTATTGCAAAGCGTAAAAGCAATAAGCAATAAGCTGTAAGCATAAAGGATTTACGCTAACAGGACCCCCGCCTGATTGGCGGGGTTTTTTTGTGGTTCAGAGATATATATGAGCCAGACGGGCAGGGGCCGTGCCTCCCTAGCTGAATCTGCCGGGCGAAAACGTGGATAAGTCAATTCGCTTCATTCCTGCCAGGCAGGACCACGTATTAACATTTTAAGAGATATTTCCGCAATCATATTGATGCCTGCCGCTTCCCTTGCAGCTGCGGCTTGAGGGATCCAGGGTGAGTTGGACTGCAAAGTTGTCTTAGATAGGGCCGGTAATCCTGATCTTCGCATCTTTTTACCAGAGACATGTGCTGGGCACTAGTGCGAGGTAGCGAGAGCAAGCCGCTCGGCGTTATCTTTGGTATCGTAGATATTAATGGGTGCCTGACCCTCTACAGCTTTGCTCATGCGCGCGCGAATTTCAGCCGCCATGTCATTGCTGCGCTGAACGGCCGGCCGCGCTTCCACCGCCTCGAACCAGCGTATGAAATGCGGGAAAACAGCCTTGTCTATGCCACGATCTTTATGTCCCTTACACCACGGATAAGTTGCGATGTCGGCAATAGTGTATTCGTCCTCGCAAGCGAGCCACTGATATTTGCCGAGCCGGTTGTCCAGTACCCGATACAGACGCTGCACCTCGTTATTATATCGATCCCTGGCGTATTGATTATCTTTAGCCTGGCCGTTGAAGTGATTGGCTTGGCCGAACATGGGGCCAACATGTGCCACCTGAAAAAATAGCCACTGCATCGTGTCATAGCGTTTGCGCATATCTTTTGGTAAGAACTTTCCAGTTTTCTCAGCGAGATAAAGGAGAATGGCGCCGGATTCCATCATCGTGTATTGCCCGCCTCCAGGTCCCTCCGCATCCACAATGGCTGGAATCTTGTTATTGGGGTTGAGCTTTAAATGTTCAGGCTTAAATTGCTCGCCGATTCGGATATTGACGTCGATGTGTTTCCATTCGACTCCGGTTTCTTCAAGCATGATCATCACCTTCTGGCCATTAGGTGTAGGGCTCGAATGCAATTCAATCATCGGTGTCTCCTTTGTTTCGCATGTATTGAATGGACCTGCCGCAATCCCCATTTACATTGTGCTTGGGCAGGGAGTTTTGATGGATATCATCGCGCTTACTTGCGGACGCTGAGTTAAGAATCAGAATTAATAAATTTCTCAGCTTTTATATGCCAACTAAAGAATGCAGATTTCAGTAATAATTGTCTGATTGTACGACTATCCTTTTTTACATAAATTTCAGGGAACCCCTTTGTTTAAAATAATCGGAGTCCTATTAGGTTACTACCTCCTGGGTATTTTCGGCGCGTTCGTCGGATATATCGTCGGAAGTTTTATCGACCGTTATAGAGCCTACGGTGCGGGTGGGATTAATCCGCTCACTACCGCCCATCGCCAGACAGTTTTCATTGAAACCGTTTTCATCTTAATGGGAAAGCTTGCCAAAGCAGATGGGCATGTCTCGCAGGATGAGATTAATCATGTTGAAGATTTCATGCAGAAGCTGGGAATGTCCTCTGCGCATCGACAATTGGCAATCGCCCTGTTTAAACAGGGAGCGGCGCCGGGCTTTAATATTGAGCCTAAGCTGCAAGAATTCATGGCAGTCTGCGGACACACGAACAGCCTGAAGCAGATGCTGCTGATTTATCTTATTGTCATGGCATTGTCAGACGGACGGCTGGATGCGGCTGAGGAAGGTTTGTTAAAAGAATTTGCTCTTCATCTGGGCTACGACCAGTTCGCGTTCAAGCAACTGCTGGATATGGTTTTAGGTCAGTCACACTTTGCCGGCGGGCAGACCACCTCCGTCACCGCTCTGGACGATGCTTATAAAGCATTAGGTGTGACGAAAGAAAATAGCGATCAGGAAATCAAACGTGCTTATCGAAAGCTGATGAGCCAGTACCACCCTGACAAATTAATGGGCCAAGGTGTACCAGAGGATATGATTTCCATGGCTACCGCACAAACTCAGGAAGTACAGGCTGCTTATGAGTTGATTAAGAAGAGCCGCAATATGTAACTAAACCGTTCGAATTCAGATTTTGGCTAACCGATTTTTCTCCCTGGCCGGTTATGCGTCCAGAGCCAATGGCAGGCATTCTTGCTACCCGAAATTTTTCGTCCCTGGTGAACGCGGCAGAACTGGATACGTTCCAGCATTACCCAGGCGAATGGCTTCGGGGACCGGGCAATTCATAATCCCTCACAACACTCCATTGGCGCTGGGAGGGCAATTACGCAGGCGGTTTTTTACATGAGTGTAGGATATCGATGAGTCAATCGCGCGTTGCGCTGATGTGACGCTTTTCATTATTCGTTGATGAAGAGGCTTCAGCACTCCTTCCACCCATGGTTGCAAGTCAGCTTGCGCTTGAGCTGTGGATGCGTAATAACGTGGTTGAGAAAAAGCTAGGCGTAATGGTTCCTCCAGCAATTTTGCACCAATGCGAAGGTGTGACTTCCAGGCCGACACATGCTGCAGTTCGTGGTCACGAACAATGTTTTTTCTGCAACTATCCTGCAGCTCCCTGGCAAGGTATATCCGCATTGCCGAAAATCCCATTTTTACTGATACATCAGGCACCATGCATGTCCGTCCCGCAGGACCGATCAGCCACCTTGGTTTGATTTCATAACTGAATATCGGCTCAGTATGCGTCAGGCCATACACATTGTGATGCGGGTCACTGGTCTTGCCCGATAGCGATTTAAGGGATTCCACGGTGTGCGAGCTGTTCTCGGAAGTGGCAATGTCCGTGAACGTAACCACTACCGCGGCGGCCACTGCCAGCTTTACGCACCTGGCCTTGAACTCATCATTGCTTGCCCAGGCCGCGCAGTTCTGCATCAATAGCAGCAATACCGGCCAAGTAAAAAGATGATGTATCCAGGTTCTGGGATTATGCTCTTGCAGCATCGGTTTCTATTCCGCAGAATTGGGCACAGCGCAGAATTGGCGCAGAATTGCAGGCGCAGAATTGGGGACAGACCACGGTTTCACTCGCATGAGCAACCGGGAAGCGAAAACCGTAGTCTGTCCCCAATGCTGCTGCCACAATACTGTATCTTGGTCCAATTTGTTTGCCTTCCTATACAAACTAAAATACATGCGGGATTTAAGCTATTCTCCCATGCTGCACAAGCGTTAGCTGATTAGGCATAGCTGCCCACTTCCTGCCATGGCTAGCGTAATCGAGCATCAGGTAAAACACGTTGTCGCATTTCTCCTTAAACAGTACGCGGTCATAGCTTTCCGGAAGATTGGTGTGCAACACTTCTTCCACCGCGGAAAGCACCTTGCGCTTGCTCTGCCCGTCTTTATACCAATCCTGCACCAGCACCCTGGGATGCTCTTCCAGCAAACGATGCAGCAAGGACTTGGCCGCGAGCCTGACATTTTGAGTTTCTTCTTGCGTCATCTTATCTTTCTTCAGCAGGTCGAATAATTCCAGCTCGTCTTCTGTCAGGCCCTCGCGGATGTGCCGCTCATCCTCCGCGCGCAAATCCTCGGTGAACTTCATCAGGTCTTCATAATAATTCTCGGTGGATGAACCGCCGGAATTGTAGGCATCGATAATCTGTTGCAATCGCTGAGCAAAATCAGTGCGCGTCGCATTCTGTTGCAGCATCAGTTCCAGCTTGTGTTGCAGGAAAGCGCGCAGATCGGCAATTTCGATATTCTTGTAGGTTGCCTGTTTGAACTCCTCGCGCAGCTTGTCAAAGTTGATCTTGCTGAGATCCCAGGTCTTGCCCTTCTGGATGATCTGGTATTCCGCATTGTACTGCCGCGCCTTGAAATCCTCCGCGTCGTTCACCACCACGCTCTCATCCAGTAGTTTGGCGATCTTCAGGCTGATCGCGTCGATGTCTTTCCGCTCAATGAGGCTATCGATTACCCCGCGTAAATACTGGAATGCAGCCACTTCACGTGTCCTGCCCTGTTTGCCGCGCGCCATGATTTCCGGCTTGCACGCCTCATACAGCGACGTGACCGTGTTTTCATACACATTGAATCCCTTGCGCCATTCGTCGTTACTCAGCAAGGTATCGGCAAAGACATTGAAGCGGCCAATATTCTTGAACACATCATCACTGCCCAGCACCTCACGCAGCGCAACCTCTTTCTCATAGCAGAATGCCAGGCCCTGCTCGATCGCATCGTCCAGCAATCGGAACAACTCTGATTTTTCCTTAACGGGCGGCTCGGCCTCATCGCCTCCTTGCGCGTAGTCCTTCAGCGCCAGCTTCATGTTGCGAAACACGTTGTAGTAGTCCACGATCTCACCGTTGCGCTTCTCGACCCCGTTGATCTTCCACGACGTGACGCGGTTAGCGCGGGCGATGGTCTGCATCAGGGTATGTCCCTGCATCGGCTTGTCGAGATACATCGTCGAAAGCGTGGGCGCATCAAAACCCGTCAACCACATGGCGCAAACGAACACTAGTTGCAGCGGATGCGCTGCGTCCTTGAAGTTGTACTCGATGTCGTGCCCATGCTCGTCCAGCTTGTTCATGCGCGCCCGGTGCGGCTTGCTGTCCAGACCCTGCACGGCGAATTTCGTCTCCTCGTCCGCGTCTTCGCTGACCACCACCGCCATTTCCACCGCGCGCATGTGCTCGACAATCTGTTTCAGCCGCGCTTTTTCGATGTCGTTGGCTGATTTGCCGATGCGCCCCAGCAAGGCTTTAATCTCTTCCTTCCAGAGCCGCTGCACCTTGTCGTACATCTTCACGGCGGTGAATTTATCCACCGACACCACCAGCCCCTTGCCCAGATAACCGCGCCGGGGGAAGTGATACACAATATCCCGCGCAATCTTCTCCAACCGGTCGTCACGCTTGATGACTTCAACCTCCTTGGCAAAGCGCCGCTCCAGCTTGGCCTGCTGCGCCTCGTCCAGATTCTCGTCTTCCAGAATCTCGTAGAACTCTCCACTCAGCCCCTCGTTCTGGATCAGCACCTCCGGTACGCGCTTTTCGTAAAACAGCGGCACCGTCGCGCCGTCGTCCATGGACTGCTGGAAGTTGTATTCCGAAACGTAACCGCCGAACCACGCATTGGTCTTGCGCTCGCGCCCCAGCAGCGGCGTGCCGGTGAAGGCCAGGTATTGCGCGCTGGGCAAACCCTTGCGCATATTCTCCGCCAGCGACTTGTATTGCGTGCGATGCGCCTCGTCCACAATCACGATGATGTCGTTGCGCGGTGAAAGCTCGGGATATTCCAGGCCCCGGTCCCAGCGAAATTTCTGGATCAAGGTGAACACCAGCCGCTTGTTCTGCCCGAGGAACTTGCGCATCTCCTCGCTGTTTTTGGGCTGCGCAGCCTCGGCCTGGGTGACTGTGCCGGTATTCAGGAAGTTGCGGTAAATCTGCCCATCCAGGTCGTCGCGGTCGGTCACCACCACGAAGGTGAAATTACCCGTCTGCTTGCGGAAGATTTTGCGGGCATAGAAGATCATCGAAAAACTCTTGCCCGAACCCTGCGTGTGCCAGAAAACACCCAGTTTTCCCGCCAGTTCCTCGCGCCTGAGGAAAGTTTCATAAGCCCGGTTCACGCCGATGAACTGGTGGTTCTGCGCGATGATCTTCTGGCTGCCCTTGTAATAGAGGATGAAATTTTCCACGTAGTCGAGCAATTTGCGCCGGGGCAGCAAACCCCCGATCACGCCTTCCAGGCTGGTGCCTTGTTCGCGGATCGCGGCGCGGTCTATTTTTTCCTTCTCGTCATCCGCACGCAGCCAGTTGAAGAAATGCTCCCACTCCGCCGTGATACTGCCCACCTTGGTCTCGATGGCGTTCGTCAGCACGCAAAAGGCGTTGGTCAGGAACAACTGCGGAATCTCTGCCTTGTAACTTGTCAGGTTGTCGTCGTAGGCGTTGCGCAACTTCACGTTCGAATTTTTCAGTTCAATGAACACCAGCGGAATGCCGTTCACATAGAGCAACACATCAGGCCGGCGGAAACCCCGCTCGCCATTGATCCAGAGCTGGGTAACGGCCAGATAACGGTTATTGTCCGGGGTGTTGAAATCCAGCAGTCGCACGCGTTCCTGCTGCTGCGCGCCCTGCGCATCGTCAAACTGAACCGGGATGCCGTCGCGCAGCAGGCCATTAATTTCCTGGTTCGCGGCAATCAGCGTCATCGCCTGCCGCCGGTCGAGCAGCTTTTCCAGCGCGCTCTCGATGGCTGACGCGGGGATGCCCGGATTCAGGCGCAGCGCCGCTTCGCGCACGCGGCCGGCCAGAATCACGTCGCGCTTATGAGCGCGGCCCGAGCCGTCATTCAAGTCTTCCGCATTTTCGGTGTAGCAGTCGAGTGCATCGAAGCCGTGCAGATGCTGAAGCTTCTGCACCAATGCCCGCTCGATCTGGTTTTCGGAAATGAAGTTAGGCATGGACGGCTTCGGTTTTCAATTCCTCCACCGTGCTCGACGGAAACTGGATGTCGAGATGCTCAACGGAGAGCTTGCCGGAAATGAGGCGGGGGAGAAGCGCATCACGGGAATGTACCAATAATTCGTTTTGCCTTACAAGGTTTTGAGCTTGCTCAAGGAAACCGCGATAGCGAACATTAAACTCCGCGATCAAATTCTCATTCACAGGTAAGAACTGAATGAGCCGATGGATAAATTCTTTGTTTGCATGCGGAATTGCAGAACCCGTGTTATTGGAAACAATATGTTCGCGTGATGCCACGAGAAACTCATAGATGACATCCCGATAGAGGGGTTCTACTGCAACGCGCGCAAAGGTTGAACCGACGACACCTCTTTTACCCCTGAAAACCAAACCTGACCTTGCACCATCCATCAGCATCAATATATCGCCGTTTTCAGAGATAACGCTATTCCGCTTTTTCTGAACGTATCCCGTACCTTGTCCCTCCAAAAACTCCACGTTGATATAGGGCAATAAACTATCTTGTTGCTCTGAAAAAACTTGATCGGGCGCCTTACCTTTTTGGAACTCACAAATTTCAGTAAACGGTAAAGCGCGCCACCCTTCCGGCACACCTTTGATGATCTTCACTTTTTCATGGCCTGGGAAGCGCATACGGACAAACCATTCGCGGTAGGTTTCCTCGGCCATCTTTTCCAGCAGTGCGATGCGGCGACGATTGTTTTCGATCAAATCATCATAGGCCGATAGAATTGCGGCAATGCGTTTCTGCGTATCGACTTTTTCTGGAAAGATGATCTTGATTCTGTGTAGGTGATTTCTGTTCAGGGTCGGATTTGATGCGCCAACGTCGAAATTCTCCAATTTCAAAGTTTGAAGAAAATAACTCAGGAATCTGGGGTCGTTTCCCTTAAAGTCTTTAATCCACAGCGTCGTATCGTGCGGCCAATAGTTTGACCGAATGAAATGCACCGTTCCAAGTGTGCCCTTCCGACCAATAACCACACCGGGGCCTTTTACTTTCCATTTGTTGTGATAGCTCGAAATGCCAGAGGAAGAAATAATCGGTATTCCACCATTCGATTGCTCATTCTTCGTAATGTCGAAACCACGCTGAAGAGTGAGTATGTCACCAAGGTTGACTCGATGAAATCCATTCATATTTCCCCAACTAGCGTTTTCAGATTTTTAAAAATAACTGACTCCAATTTAGAGTGTGCAGCGAAGAGCGTTGTTAATTCATCTCCAAGCGAGAGCATGTCAGAGATGAATTCCTCCTTGCTCTTCCCATCTTCTTCGATTACCACGCCCACATAGCGGCCCGCATTCAGCGAATAGTCCTGCTCCTTCACCTCCTCCGGGCTGGCGAGTTTGCACAGCCCAGTGACGTCTTCGTATTCCGCTTTGGGGAAGCGTTCCTGCAACCAATGGATGTGATGGTAGTAGAGCTCAGCGCTCTTCACTTCTTGGTGCAGTTCTTCTAGGGCGGTCTTAAGCGCCTTAGTCTTGCGGTCCACAGCCCCGCGCTTGCCTTCGGCATGTGCCTGTTCAGCCTGCTGCTTCTGGCGGTGGCGCACGATCTTGTCGAGGCGCTTCAGTCCTTCGTGCAGCGCGGCGAAGAAGGGATCGAACGCTTCGCGCAGTTGTTGCTGCGCCTCGTTTTTCTTGTCGACTTCTGCTTCAATCGCGTGCTTTTCCTGATACTGCGCGTAGTGGGTCTTGAGCGCGCCGAGTCCGGACCATTGCTTGGCCAGTTCGCCCACGGCTTGCTTGCCCGCTCCATCCTCCAGCACTTTGAGCAGTTGCGCCGACACAGGTTCGACCTTGGTTTTGTTCTCGACCAGGCGCTGCATGCCTGCCGCGAAGTAGCGGTCTATGAGCTGGACGAATTTTTGGCGCCGCCCCTTGTGCAACTGGCTGATGATGGCAATGTTCTGGATTTGCTCTTCACTGAATTCGCGGTGGGCGCGGTCTATCTGGGTGAAGATGTTGCGAGCGTCGATGAACAGGATTCTGTCGTCCGCCTTGGCCTTGTCGAAGAACCACAGCGTAGCCGGAAGCGTGACGGTGTAAAACATGTTCGAGGGCAGCGTCAGCATGGCGTAGATAAGGTTCTGCTCGATCAGGGTGCTGCGTATGTCGGCCTCGGAGTGGCGCGCATCCGATGCCGAATTTGCCATGACCAGCGCGGCGCGGCCTTGCGCTTTGAGCGAGGTGGCGAACAGGTTGATCCATAGGTAGTTGGCATTGGGAACTATTTCCTTGCCTGCGTCGGCCTTCTTCACTTTCGATTTGTTGCGCGGGATGCCGTAGGTGTTGAAGCGCTTATCTTTCTCAACAGCGTTAAGACTCACCTCATCCACATTGAACGGCGGATTGGCGAGAACATAATCGAATGCGCCGAAACTGTTATATGGATCTTCGTAGTAGGTGTTGGCTTGCTTGATTTCGCCGCGCAGGCCGTTCACCGCGAGGTTCATCTTGGCGAGATTGACGGTGTCACGCGTTTTTTCCTGGCCACAGACGTACACACCGCTTTCCGACCCTTTCAGCTCCTTGCGGTGTTCCGCGATGAACTGGGCAGACTGCACGAACATGCCGCCGGAGCCACAAGCGGGATCGAACACCTTGCCGCCATGCGGCTCGATGATCTCGACCATCAGGCGTACCACTGAGCGCGGCGTGAAGAACTCGCCGCCCTTTTGTCCCTCGTTTCGAGCAAATTCCGAAAGAAAGTATTCGTAAATCTGCCCGAACAAATCGCCGGTGGCATCGGCGGGTATGTCGGCAAAGGTTCGCAGCAACTGCTGCGGGATGGCCTTGTCTGTCCGCGTCAGCGCGGCATATTCACCCTTGGGCAATACGCCTTCAAGTTAAGGCTTGTATTCCTCGATGGCCTTCATCGCCTCCTTAAGCGCGTTGGCGATGTTCTTTTCTTCCGGGAGCTTTAGCAGGTGCTCGTAGCGAGCATGATCGGGAAGATAAAACCCGCACTTCTCGATGGCAATATCGGAGATTTTCTTCTCGCGGCGGGTGCCCTTGAGCTTCTGGTATTCGGCGAGAATTTCCTTTTCATGACGATGGTAGTTGTTGTCTGCAAATTTGAGGAAGATCAGTCCCAGCACCGGCGTAGCGTATTCGCTGGATTTAAGATCAGAGTTGGCGCGTAGCTTGTCGGCCGCACTCCACAAGTCAGCCTCCAGTTTTTTTAGTTGGTCTTTATTCATGAATTCCGTTTGTTTTACTTGTCCGGTTCAGCGATAAAACCGTTGGTGAATTGTTCCAATAAGCGACGCGAATATTTCAGCGCATCTTCCCTGGCTAGCATCGCTCTTGCCATATCTTCTATCAATCGCCCACACTTTTTGTACCAGTTAGCAGTTCTTTATGGTCTCTGTTCGCTTGTGCAGAAGCCGGTATCTTTTTATAAAGTTATTGGCTCAACCGGGCGATCAGGCCTCGGTGTCAGTGGTCGCGATGTATCGTTCATGAATTATCTTTGCAGCTTCCAGGTTGCGAGGATCCAGCGTTGCGATCAAATCCGCATAAGCCAGCAACGGCTGCACTGTTTCCGGCATTGGTTTTTCATCTTTAAAATCCCAAAATGCATCGAGAATTTCTATGTCACCTTGCAAGTCTGCCCGCAGCTTGTGCTCTGCAACCATCCTGGTCAAATTTCTCTGCCCTTGCTCTTTATGGAGATAAATGGTGAGTGCGTGTGGTCGCAAGGAAGCTGTCAATTTCTCCGCTGCGACCTCTGCCCCCCATTGGGCACCATATTTAGTGATATCCACTTCTTTCCACCAGTCGGTTGCCGGAGCGCGAAACCTTCTGGGATTGAGTTTTGGGCGCAGCTTTATCGGGTAGTTTGTTATCCACTCTTGCACGAGTTTCTGGCGCTCAAGCAGCGCTCTGTCACCCTTGCCTTTGCCGCCGGTGATATAGCCTCTGGCATTCAAGCCAAAGAATACCCATCCAACCGCGCCAAGCGCGACACCGGCGGTTTGGTTGATATCGCGGTAAGGTGCATTGAGCAACTCTGGTTTGCATAGCAGTGCGAAAAAGACACGCAAGTTGGTTGCTGTACCTGCACGTTTGCCCTCTTGCTCTACCAGCCAAAAATCTTCTCCTTCACCCAACCGCTGTCCTTTAACCAGAACATACAACCCGGGACCGCGCAAATAAGCGTTGCCGGCAGTGTCTATGAATTGCAGATCAAGTTCGCGGCATTTTTCAGCGATCTCAGTGGTGACGCGGGGTGCTACCAGCAGCAGTTGATCACCATGCTGTCTATACTGATTCCTGATATTTCCCAAAATTGCGAATCGATCGACACGCTTGATTTCGGCCATATAGCGATGGCACTGTCCGTTTACCTTGACTTCAACACGAGCATCCGCACGAAAGTCTTGGGCGATTGCCGGCTCTCTGTCAACCACTTGGCCGACAATGTCTGTCGTTCTATGCAGTGCTTCCAAGGCACGCAGCAAGATGGCCTGTTCTTTGTCGTTAAGTGGTTTCATTGTTCAATACTTTAACATGTTCACGTTACGTGAACAACACCGCACAGTGAACGGTGGCGTCAACAGATTTATTCATAAATATGATGCGTTCACGTTTCCCGAACGATTGAGAATAATGAACGGACAGTTATGGCACCAGGCAGAGCGTCGTGGCATGCATACGTCGCCCGAAAGCTGCCCGTCACCACGGTCTTCTTTTGGCACAGGGCAGTTGGTCATACCCGCCTTGGTTTCGACTTAATCTGACACCACGTGTCGGATCAAGTTTGAGCTACTACATTTCAGGCGACAATAGTGAACATCGATCCATGCGGGAATACGCATGAGCCGCTTTTAGCGCGCTTCAGTGCATGTAGCGCGGGTGAGAATTGTGCAGCATTGGGGACAGACCACGGTTTCACTCGCATGAGCAACCGGGAAGCGAAAACCGTGGTCTGTCCGTTCGCAGTAACAGCAGTAAGTCTAGCGGGTTGAAGTCTGTTAACAGCGATTTAAAATTGATACAGTTTTTTATCAAGCAGCGATTTAAAACTGATACACCCCCATTACCTCATCATGCATTCCCTGCTCATGCCGGGGGCAACTTCTCCCGCTTTGAGTCCGACAGGCTGCTAGCGGTACACCTCGCGGCGGTTACCGATTCGTACGACAAGGATCTTCAAAGAGCGGTCCTCAATACTCGAAATAACACGGTAATCATCTACGCGGTACTTCCAGAATTCGCCTAGGCGGGAACCTTTGAGGGCTTTCCCAATGCTGTTCTGTTCATTGATGATCGTTATGCTTGACGTCATGCGTTACTCTTGCTATAAGTTGTCATGATTGTAGATTACAAGGACAAACGAACACGCGAGTTTGCCCAAGGAAAACGTGTTCCCGCTTTCCTTGGTTTTGCGCCGCAGGCAGAAAAGCGGCTTGAGATTCTTGACAGCGCTACCAGGATTGAAGATCTGACGGTATTGCCAAGTAATCGTTTTAAGGCGCTCGGTGGCAACCGGGAGGGGCAATTCAGCATCCGAGTTAACGAACAATGGCGGATATGCTTTGAGTGGCCCAGGGGCGCACCCGGTCCATCAAATGTTGAGATTACGGATTATCATTGAAGGAGAACACAATGGCACGAACCCCGATACATCCCGGTGTGATACTCGGCGATGAATTAGCGGAGATTGGTATGAGCGCCGCCGCGCTTGCACGCACGTTGCGCGTACCGACGAACCGCATTACCCAGATTATCAAAGGTCAGCGCGCTGTCACCGCCGATACCGCTGTGCGCCTTTCCAAATGGCTCGGTACCAGTCCCAACTTCTGGCTCAATCTGCAACAATCCTATGAACTGCGGCTGGCAGAGAAACAGCTTGTCAATGAAATCAAAAACATTCCGTGCCGTACAAGGGATGCGCATCAGGCAGTTCAATGAGGTCTATCCCGCACCCTCACAATGCTAATAAAGGCTGACGTTTTGCTGTGTTACCGTCTTTTGCCGGGCCACGCTTCGCCAGCCTCCGGGCTTACTTCCACCGACCATATCAGTCCTGTCAACTTGTCCGCAGGCATGTAGGGAAGCGAAAACCGTGGTCTGTCCCCAATACTGCTGCTCTACCCAATGCTGCGCGCAACCGAACCGTGCGCACAACCGAATGCGCGGGGTCCCAAGCAATGGGATATCACCCCCGTATGTAGCAAAGCATTTTCTCATAATAGGCGCGGCTATAATTTTTTCTATTGCTGTTATTTTTTTTTTGGAGACTGTGATCCCTTCGATCAAGGTGTTTGTTACCTCCTAATCGAGGTGCCTGCCATGAGAGTAATAATTCCATCTCTATAGCTATCCCCGCACTGACCATACCTTTGCTGCAGTCTCTGCCATCACAGTCTGTCTGCGTTCAATTGTGGTTTGGTCCCACGTGGCATACTGGCTAATCATTTTGGTGAAGTAAAATGCTGACTTCGCGAGTTCTAGCTTTTTTGTCGCGAACTCTTCATTGCCAAGTGTGCTGTTCATTTTCGCAGCCATGATAGCCATATTACCGAGGCGACGATGATAGGCTTTTGCGTCGTCAGCGCTCCAGATCTCGAGCCACCTATCGGACGGAGTGACGGGTAAGACGTGTTCAAGGTTCACGCGACCCTTGTCTGTACTCGGCACTAGTTCGCTTGATGCACCGGGCACGCCGGACTCAAGCATTCGAAGATAATATCTGGCTAGAGCTTGCTTAGAAATTGATGCTACGGCGAAAGCCGCAATGAATGCGGAATCAGCGGGTAGAGTGCTGAATCCATTCAAGATTTCTTCAATAGAGGTGAGTTTTCCTTCTGCCACACCCCGAGCGTCACTATAGATACGTTCCAATGTTCCGCCGCCGGCACCTCCTACAATCTGGAATTGGACGGCTACAGCAACAAGTTTCTTGAATGCCGCGGAGACTTTTTTAGGTTCGAATTTATCCAAAATCGCGAGCAGGAGTGGGCGAACTTGAACCATGCCTAAGAGGTTAAGCGCATAGACTTCCTCGCGCGCAGCGACGTCATACTTCAACCAAAGCTCATGATCGGTGTTTATTAGCCCCGCGTATGTCTTTGCCGTATTGCTTAGTTCAGTCGAAAATTTGAGAGCAAGCCTTTTGCTTGTAACTTTCTTTTTTATGCCTCTAAACCATTTTCAGTTTTATCTGAGTATGCGTCAGGCAAGCGTTGAGGAGGCGTAATGGCAACTCTGCTTCCCATTCCCGCCGGTTGAAGCGGTAACAGAACTCATTGAGATAC
>JACCWK010000030.1 GCA_013697655.1 Nitrosospira sp. | reverse complement strand
CTTATCGGTCTCCGTTTTTGAGAAAACCCAGCTACCGCAAGCCTTCCCAAGCTACGACTACGGATCTGAACAGAATGGCTCGGATAACCAATTAACTTTGTTCGATTTTTAACCGGACACTACTGATAGAATGTAGAATCTCATTGGGCAGACCTGATCGTGGTCGGCAAGCGTGGAGAAACCGAGCTGGATGAAGCGCATTCGATCCGTCACCAAGCATGTTCTCTATGAGACGCCAAGCGATGTGGTGATGGTCAGCCCGGAAACTTAGCACGGGAGAAACAAGTGCACGACTTCGAATGACAACCGTCCTTTGATGGTGTTCTGCGCATCTGTGCAGCATTTATGACCATTCTGACCGTTAATACCGGCAGTTCATCCGTGCGGCTCGCAGCATTCGTCCGCCGTGGCAATGAGCTAATCGAGCTGGCAACCATACATCATGACCTTGCCGCCGGTGGCGAGCCCCGGATCGTGCTGCACGAATTTATTCAGAGCCATAGCCTCACTGGGATAGATGTGTCAGTGCATCGCGTTGTACACGGCGGTGCAAATTTGACCGCATCCTGCTTGCTCAATCAGGATGTGGAGCGTGAGATCGACCGGTTGGCGCTGCTCGCGCCATTGCACAACCCCGTTTCCCTGCGCTGGATACACGCAACCCATGAGGTTTTAGGTAAGGGTATTACCCAGGTCGCGGTGTTTGACACCGCGTTCTTCACGCTTCTGCCAGAAATCGCACAGACATATGCGATCCCGACTACGCTGGTAAAAAAACATGGACTGCGCCGCTACGGTTTTCATGGGCTGGCGCATCAGGCAATGTGGCGACAGTGGTGCGAGCTACAGCCACATATTCCGCGCGGCGGAAGATTGGTTTCGATGCAGCTTGGCTCGGGCTGCTCAATCTCGGCGATTGACAGGGGAGTGCCGCGCGATACCTCAATGGGGTTCTCGCCTTTGGAGGGGTTGATGATGGCGACGCGCTCGGGCGATATGGACCCGGGCCTGCTCACGTTTCTGCAACGCCAGGAGGGTCTGACATCTGAGCAGATAGATCGCCTGTTGAACGAGAAGTCGGGATTGTTGGGGGTATCCGGCATCAGTGCCGACATGCGTCAATTATTGGAATCACAGGATGAGCATGCGCGTCTGGCTGTGGAGTTATATTGTTATCGGGCACGTAAATATCTGGGCGCCTATCTGGCGGTGTTAGGCGGTGCCGAGGCAATTGTTTTTGGGGGAGGCGTAGGCGAGAACGCGCCGGAGGTGCGGAAAAAGATTCTGGAAGGGATGGAGTGGTGTGGAATCGAGATCGATTCGAAAAAAAACTACGGCCCGGGAAAAATGTTGTGCATTAGCAATGAAACAAGCAGAGTCCAAGTGTGGATCATTCCGGTCAACGAGGCGCTGATCCTGGCGCGCGAGGCGGAAGCCGTGATAGCGGCAAAGGGGGCTAAAAAGCGGGCTGAAATATTTTAGGAGTCCCGAAAGTCTTCCGTGGCGCGCATAGCGGCAAGCCCGGAGCTCATCAGGCGTTTCCATAGGAGATTCAAATGAATGAAGAGGCCGCATCGCTAACCAGTACCTGCAACACGTCGCTCCCTGCAGACGAGTTGCGCCAGATGCATGCTTATTGGCGTGCGGCGAACTACCTTTCGGTCGGGCAAATCTATCTTCTTGACAATCCTTTACTCAAAGAGCCGCTGACGCTCGCGCATGTCAAGCCCCGGCTTCTTGGCCATTGGGGGACTACACCGGGGCTCAATTTCATTTACGTGCATCTGAACCGCGTTATAAAAAAAAATGACCTTAACATGTTCTTTATTGCCGGTCCGGGCCATGGCGGGCCCGCCATGGTCGCAAACACTTGGCTGGAAGGAAGCTACAGTGAGTTTTATCCTCATATTTCCCAAGATGCGACCGGCATGCAGCGGCTGTTCAAACAGTTCTCTTTTCCCGGCGGCATTCCCAGCCACGTGGCACCGGAAACGCCTGGCTCGATTCACGAAGGTGGAGAACTGGGTTATGCCTTGTCTCACGCTTTTGGAGCGGCTTTCGACAATCCTGATCTAATCGTGGCCTGCGTGGTGGGCGATGGCGAAGCCGAAACGGGGCCGCTTGCCGCCTCCTGGCATTCCAATAAATTTCTCAATCCGGCCCATGATGGTGCAGTGTTGCCAATCCTGCATCTTAACGGCTACAAGATAGCGAATCCCGCGTTGCTTGCCCGTATCAGTCATGAAGAGCTGGAAAGCCTATTCATGGGCTACGGCTATCAACCTTATTTTGTCGAGGGCTCGGATCCTGAGCTCATGCACCAGGCGATGGCGGCTGCGCTGGATATTGTAATTGAAAAGATCCGGACGATCCAACACGAAGCGCGTGCAAAAGACGCAGTTAATGGCGTAGCTATGGGGGCAACCACAAACCCGCGCTGGCCCATGATTATTCTGCGCAGTCCCAAGGGGTGGACAGGGCCGAAAGAGGTTGATGGCAAGAAAACAGAAAATTTCTGGCGTTCTCACCAGGTGCCACTTGCTGAGATCGGCTCAAAACCCGGGCACCTGAAGTTGCTGGAAGGCTGGATGAAGAGCTACCGAGTGGAAGAGCTATTCGATGAAAAGGGCAAGCTTATGCCAGAGTTGGCAGCGCTTGCGCCCCAGGGCGAACGTCGTATGGGCGCAAATCCCCACGCCAATGGGGGTCAGTTGCTTAGGGATCTGGAAATGCCGGACTTCCGAAACTATGCTGTCGCTGTACCTCGGCCCGGATTCGTTGTGGATGAAGCTACCCGAAAAATGGGCAAGTTTCTGCGCGATGTCATGAAACTCAACCTGGACAGCTGTAATTTTCGGGTAATGGGGCCTGACGAGACCGCCTCAAACCGTCTCGACGCCCTGTTTGAGGTGACCGATAGAACCTGGATGGCGCCAACCTTGCCCGAGGATGAGCATCTTTCAACGAATGGAAGGGTATTGGAAATTCTTTCGGAGCATACCTGCCAGGGCTGGCTCGAAGGTTATCTGCTCACCGGTCGCCATGGGCTATTTTCCTGCTATGAGGCATTCATACATATCGTAGATTCCATGGTCAACCAACACGCCAAGTGGCTCAAGGTTACCAGTAGCAAAATTCCATGGCGCCGTCCCATTGCCTCGCTTAATTATCTGCTGACTTCGCACGTATGGCGCCAGGATCACAATGGTTTTTCGCATCAGGACCCGGGCTTTATCGATCATGTGGTAAATAAAAAGGCCGATATCATACGCGTTTACCTGCCTCCCGATGCCAATACGCTACTGTTCATTACAGACAAGTGCCTGCGTTCGCGCAATTTCATCAATGTCATTGTTGCTGGTAAACAGCCCGCACTACAGTGGCTTGACATGGATGCCGCTATAGAGCACAGCACTGCCGGCATCGGTATATGGGGCTGGGCGAGCAATGACCAAAATGACGAGCCAGACGTGGTGCTGGCCTGCGCTGGCGACGTGCCAACTCTCGAAACACTGGCTGCGGTAGACCTGCTGCGGCATTATGTTCCAGAACTCAAGGTACGGGTTATCAACGTGGTGGACCTGATGACGCTACAACCAAAAGAGGAACATCCGCATGGGCTATCGGGCGCTGATTTTGATACGCTCTTCACTACCTGCAAGCCGATCATTTTCGCTTATCACGGTTATCCTTGGCTCATTCATCGCCTGACATACCGCCGCACCAATCATGAAAATCTTCACGTGCGTGGCTATAAAGAGGAAGGCACCACCACCACTCCATTTGACATGACCGTGCTCAATGACCTTGATCGCTTTCATCTGGTGATGGACGTGGTCGACCGGGTTCCGAAGCTTGGCTATAAAGAGGCTTATCTCAAGCAAATGATGCGGGATAAGTTGGCCGAGCATAAGCAGTACATCACGCGCTATGGCGAGGATATGCCGGAGATCCGTGATTGGCAGTGGTCCTCATGATAAGGGCGGTCCATACATCCCGATATTTACGCTCAACGAGACTCCAGGATCGTAATAGATTCTTAAGGGCGAGCGAGATATAAGTGAATGCGCGCAGGGGTGGTACCGTGTCACTTGCCGATTAGCATTCCAGCGCTAGTAAATTCTTCGCTCCATTTTTGCCTGATGCAGCACGGCGGTTGCCAATTCCTCAATGGACTTGTTGGTTGCATCGAGGTAGGGGATTCCCTCCTGGTGCATAAGAGCTTCGGCTTCGTGCACTTCATATCGGCAATTCTCAAGAGATGAATATTTGCTGTCGGGCTTGCGCTCGTTGCGTATCTGATGCAACCGTAGAGGATCGGTAGTAAAGCCAAAAAGCCTGGTACGCAGACTCTCAAGTTCGGATGGCAGCCGCCTGTAGCTAAAATCCTCGGGAGTGAGAGGATAGTTGGCGGCATAAATGCCATATTGCAACGCGAGATAGAGACAGGTAGGAGTCTTGCCGCTGCGGGAAACGCCTACGAGAATAATATCGGCTTGTTGCCAATTCTTTTGCGATACGCCATCATCGTGTTCCAGGGTATACCTTACTGCCTCAATGCGTTGGCGATAGTCCATCCCATCTCCAACCCGGTGAGAGAGCCCCACTGCGTGCGAGGAACGTACGCCCAGTTCAGCTTCCAGCGGGACTATAAAAGTGTTGAAGCAGTCCAGATGCAGGCCGTTCGCAGAGTTAAAAATAGATCGAATCTCGGGATTCACAAATGTGCTCAGAACCAATGGGCGCACACCATCCGATATGGCACGCTCATTGATCTGGGCCACAACGGCCAGGGCTTTTTCTGCAGTATCAAGGTAGGGAAGGGTGATTTCGGTAAACGGCAGATTTTCAAATTGCCTTAGCAGACTGTGGCCGAGCATTTCGATAGTGATGCCGGTGTGGTCAGAAACGAAGAACGCGGTGCGTCCGTGCGGTCTTGCCATGATTGACATTTATGTTAATGCGCCAATAATGTTGAGTGCGATCAAAATATCGCGTTTTAGCACCTAACACAACCCTGCCTGGACATACTCCGGTGCAAGCCAGCGGATAGGAAAAAGATGAGCGATTCGCAATACGTAATGTGGTTCGACGAACTTCGCATGGCCGACGTGAGCAGTGTCGGCGGCAAAAACGCCTCGTTGGGAGAGATGATCAGCCAGTTATCCGATGCGGGCGTTCGGGTTCCCGGTGGTTTTGCTACGACAGCCGATGCCTACCGCGATTTTCTGGCTCACCATGGTCTGGCGCAGCGTATCGAAACAACGCTCGCGGGGCTGGATGCTGAAGACGTCGAAGCATTAGCGGCGACAGGCGCGCAGATCCGGGCGTGGATCGTGGAAACGCCATTACCGCCGCGGCTGGAGAAGGAAATCTCGATTGCTTACGAGAAAATCTTGCGGGAAGCGGAGATCAGGGATATCTCCGTCGCGGTGCGTTCTTCGGCAACCGCCGAAGACCTGGCTGATGCTTCATTTGCCGGGCAGCAGGAAACTTTTCTTAATATACGGGGACTCGACAGTTTACTCAAAGCGGTCAAGAACGTGTTTGCCTCGCTCTACAATGACCGTGCTATTTCCTATCGTATTCACAAGGGGTTCATTCATTCCGAGGTGGCGCTGTCCGCGGGAGTGCAACGGATGGTGCGCAGCGACGTCGGCGCTTCCGGTGTAATGTTTACACTGGACACCGAATCGGGCTTTGACCAGGTTGTGTTTATTACCGCTTCCTATGGTCTTGGCGAAACTGTGGTCCAGGGCGCAGTTAATCCGGACGAATTCTACGTTTACAAGCCTGCTTTGCAGCAGGGAAAGACCGCGATTCTTCGGCGCAACCTCGGTTCCAAGCTCGTCAAAATGCAATTTTCTAAAAATCCGGAGGCTGACCCACCGGTGGAAACACTGGATGTGGATGAAATTGAGCGCAATCGGTTTTCCATAACGGATAAGGACGTGGAGGAGCTGGCACGCCACGCTCTTGTCATTGAACAGCATTATCAAAGGCCGATGGATATCGAATGGGGCAAGGACGGCGCTGACGGTAAGATATATATCTTGCAGGCTCGGCCTGAGACGGTGCAGGCTCGCGCAAAGATGGATACATTGCGGCGCTATCGTTTGAAGGGCAAATCAGACATATTAATATCAGGGCGTGCTATAGGGCAGAAAATAGGAAGCGGGCCAGTACGTCTCATTTTGAATGCCAGAGAAATGTCTCGCGTGCAAGCTGGTGATGTATTGGTTACCGACATGACCGATCCCGATTGGGAGCCGGTCATGAAACGTGCTGCCGCCATTGTCACCAATCGCGGGGGCCGTACGTGCCACGCTGCGATCATTGCGCGTGAGTTGGGCATTCCTGCAGTGGTAGGGTGCGGTAACGCTACCAGTTCGTTGTCAGAGAATCAAATGGTTACAGTCTCCTGTACGGAAGGCGATACCGGCAATATCTATAAGGGTGTTCTGGAAATTGAAGTGATCGATCTTGCGCTGGAAAATATGCCAAAGCCTCCAGTCAAGATCACAATGAATGTGGGCAACCCCGAGCTGGCATTCGATTTCCAGCGCATACCCAACGATGGCGTCGGATTAGCGCGCGTGGAGTTCATCATTGCTCGCATGATCGGGATACATCCCAGGGCGGTTCTGGACTATCCCGATATCCCGGCAGACTTGAAACGGGAAGTAGAAAATCGATGTATGGGTTATCCCGATCCGGTCAGCTTTTATGTTGAGAAGCTGACCGAGGGCATCGCTACGCTGGGGGCCGCATTTTTTCCCAAACCCGTAATTGTGCGTACATCGGATTTTAAATCCAACGAGTATTCCAGTCTCATCGGCGGCCAGCGTTACGAGCCTAAAGAGGAAAATCCGATGTTGGGTTTTCGCGGCGCTTCGCGCTATATAGCAGAAAATTTCCGTGATTGTTTCGAACTGGAATGCCGGGCGTTGAAAAAAACGCGCGATGAAATGGGGCTTACTAATGTGGAAATCATGATCCCGTTTGTGCGAACGGTGACCGAGGCCAGGCGCGTGATAGAATTATTGGCAGAAAACGGCTTGAAACGGGGGGAGAATGGACTGCGGCTAATCATGATGTGTGAAATTCCGTCCAATGCCCTGCTGGCGGAGCAATTCCTGGAATATTTCGATGGTTTTTCCATTGGATCTAACGATCTTACCCAACTTACTCTCGGGTTGGATCGTGATTCCAGTTTAGTTGCCGAATCCTTCGACGAGCGAGATCCGGCGGTGAAATCACTGTTGCGCTTGGCCATTCAGGCGTGTCTTAAAACCGGTAAATACATCGGAATTTGTGGTCAGGGACCATCTGATCACCCAGATCTTGCACGGTGGCTTATGCAGGAAGGAATCGAAAGCCTGTCGCTTAATCCTGATACAGTAGTGGAAACATGGCTGTATCTGGCAGAGGAAGCAAAAAAATTGAATATCGCTCCAAAGTTGAATGTGTAGTTCCGGATCATGCTTGAATAAGGACTACCATGGCTAGAAATAGCACTCCGCGGCATATCGGCTTCATTCCAGACGGAAATCGCCGCTGGGCTATGAACCAGGGCCTGCCCAAAGAGGATGGATATGCTCACGGCATCGATCCGGGCATATTGTTGTATGAAATATGCAAAGAACGCGGGATTGTCGAAGCCTCCATTTACTGTTTCACTCAGGATAATACCAAGCGGCCTTCCTCCCAGAAACTGGCGTTTACCGACGCATCTGTCGAATTTGCTTTTGAAATCGCGCGCCGTGGCGCGGCCTTGCTGGTTGTCGGTGATGAAACTTCGGCACAGTTTCCCAAGGTGCTGGAAGTATTTAGACAGCGTCAGGGAACCGGGATGAAGGTAAATCTGCTCATAAACTATGGCTGGGAATGGGACCTGGGGGGTCTGAAAAACGGCAATCTACGTTCAAACGAAGTTTCACGCCTGGACCTTATCGTGCGATGGGGAGGGGGACGCCGCCTAAGTGGGTTTCTCCCGGTGCAATCAGTGTATGCGGATTTTTATGTCAGAGATGAGTATTGGCCGGATTTTGATCCTCAGCATTTTGAGCATGCACTATCCTGGTTCAAGAAACAGGATCGGACATTTGGCGGGTGATTGAAGCTACAAAGTTTGAACAAATAACCGTAAAGTGAACAGGTACATGCATGAAACGATGTAACTAACTTCTATCGGCTCGCGGGCTATTTGTGCGTTGTCGCACGGTAGCGATCGTTGTTACCGTGTAACCTTTTTTCACAGCAATATCGCTGGTGATAAAAGAATCTATCATGAGATACCCATCCCTGTCGAAAACTAAAACGGTCCTGCTAGGCGCGGTCTTTTTAAGCATGGCGGGTTTAGTTCATGCGCAAGTCAATACGCCCAGCCAAGGTGATTCCATGCAGCGTCCATCGGATTCGATGCAACCCCCCGTAACACCGGGAAAACCGTTTGAAAAAGGTACAGCCAGAGGAGAGGAAGCTGAACGGAAAAACCGTTTTGACCGGAACCAGGAAGAGGGTCAGGCGCATAAATTGAATAGCAGTCAAGGGTCTGGCGCTGGACAAAGTGGTGGTTCCAGTACAGGGGTGGGGGTTATTGACGAATTTCCGCCGGATTACGCCATTCTCCGGCGCATTCAACCAACATGAAGTTAAGTTAAGTTGCGTGCGCTTTCAGATGAAGTCGCGACCACTACAATTAAAATGGACTCCTGGCGTAGTTCAGCATAGAAAAAAATCATCCCGTGGCTTTGGATTCCGGTGATTTCCATTATTGAATGCTCTTTCTGATTTCCGAAAAAAACGCCTCAGACCAGTTTTAGCGTTATGATATTTCCCCCGCCATCGGCGGTATCCAAATAATTCGTTTTTGTAGCGTGCCTGCTTGCTGCGTATTACTCTTTTAGTTCCCTTCCGATCAAAGATGTTGAGGGAATAGCCCCCTCGTTTCCATTATCCCCGTAGGGACAACCTAATCAGGTTGGCGTTGGATTCGTGTAATTCTTTTCTAATCTCCATGTTTGCGATTTTCACAAATTAATCACATATATGTGACATCTTCTTCACATGCCCTATGGCAGTCTGTCCATCATGAAATGTCCTAAAGTGTCAGACTGTCCGTAAGTGGGGGGGAACTGAGTTCATGAGTTTGTTTACTTTACGAAGCTGCTTTTTGAGTAACTTGTAAATATTTAATTCATGCTTGGGCCGAAAGGAGAGGTGCCATGAAACAATTGCTTTTTCATACCTTGATGGTTTGCCTGTTTCTTCCCATATTATGGGTGGTGGCTATTTCATTAAATAGCTTTGGTTTCCCCTTAATGGAAAAAAATCCTGACTTGTCCGTGAAATTTTTTATCGGACTGCCTTATTGCCTTCTGGTTGCGGCATCATTATATGGATGTGGTTGGGTTGCGGAACGCTTGTCCGGATTTTTAACACGAAAATTTGGAAAAATCGGTGAAAACGAGGCCGAGGTTGATGCCGGGTATAAAATATTTGACTCAGCGCTCATGGAAAAGAATCGCTCCATTTTCATGAAGAATGTAGATACGTGGTTAAAAGATAATATATTGGCAAAAATCATTTTTGGTCTTATTATTGGTTTTGTATTAGTCATTTAAGCACTTGCATGTGGATGGCAATTACTGTCGCCCTCGCTGATGCCATAGCCCCCGGTACTTATTATTAGAAGATATGCATAATAATCTACCTTCTTAAGCATCTTTGATTCCCTATTTCTTCTGATAGTGCTCAAGGCCCGGACAGGACTAATCCTGGTTTGGGACTTTATATCCTGATTGAAATGATATGGCTTGCGTGATTCAGTACTTATTTGATAGCAATTATCATCTTCGTCTTCCAACCCAACTGACTAGGTCACTGATAACCGCCATCTCTTGAACATCCATGTGCGGATCCTGACGATGATGGCATAAGGAGCCATACCTATACGTGGCCGAAAGTGCGCTGCAAACTACAAAAACTCCAATAGCATAGAGAAAACTTAGTGTCTTGCCTCTCTTGACGAGCCGCAAACACTTAATAGTACGCCGACAAGATTTGTCATGCCATCGACGAGTAAGCTCAGATATTCTTCGGTCGGTTCATACATGCGCAATGTAGCTAAAGTTTGATCTACTGGCACTTCTCCGTGTCTTAATTGATGATGTGCAAGACTCATAGCGAGTACCCGCGCGCATTCGGCGGACTGTTCTTTTGTCGCTTCCGCAATCAGCAAATCCGCCAGTTCATATGTCTGCTCGAATGTCGATTTTTCAGTCATAGTAATCGCCTTTTGTGGTGCTTCCAGATTAAATCTTGAACCAGCGCACCGAATATATCCGCGACGCATCGTTATGCCCTTCCTGCTTCGGACGGACAGGCTAAACGCCGGATATTTTTTTTCATGTAGGCTCAGGAAAAACAGCCCAGCAGCGACGCCGGTTATTCCAGCATGTTAATCGCATTGGCAGGTTTTACTATTGGACTGAAGTACGCCTACTTGATAACACGAGAAAGAAATGGAGATGTTGCGCAACTTGACGGCGCGGAAACAGATCTCGTGGGAAGCGCTGCATGAAAACGCTAGTATCCCAAATAGCTCCGGATAAGGCCGTGCCGCAGAGGGAAGTAATATAGCGTTAGGGGCTTATGAAGACTAAAAACCGTCCGCACTTCCGATTAAGCGGCATTTTCGATTAACTTGCCGTAATTTATTTTATTCTCCTGTCATGATGCCGTCTTTCGTTTCCACCTTGCTCCTTGATCTCTTTAGGCGAATTCGGCTTGCAAATATCGGACACGATCTGTAGGGCTCTTTGATGCACGGCATTATTTGTTTCTTGAGATTCGTCACTTTTAGCAAGAGTTTGCAGCAGATCGACAAGCTCTTTTTTTGTCTGAGTGGGCAGGGTCGAAATAAGCGCTTCAAGGATGTGATGAGACTGCTGAAGCTCCTTAAGCGATGGTTGCTGGTTTAATTCACCAGCTTCTTTATTTGATTCAGCCTTCTCGTCTTTCATGCCGTCAATCTCCTAAAAAACAGGCTGATAAGTGCCACGATATTCCAGGGCCGTTACAAACTCATTAGCCACCCCATCTCGCTTACGGAATATACCTCAACCCGCAGCCGATAAATATAATCTTTGGCATCCTGCTCGGCGCATCCTGCGTATCGATACCAACAGCCCGTCATGCCTACTCTGAAGCTGAATTTCAATCGTAGCAATTTTACTTTATAGTTACATCGCGCTCGTTTTTCACTACCCAGTTTCTGGACGTTCTGTCGAACAGATACAAGTATTTATTGTTTCCCAGCGAGTGTCAATTTCAGTTGGTCCGCTTCCTTAGGCATGGAAAATGAAATAACGCCGGGCTTGCAAGCTCTACCGAACAGAGCAGAGGTAATATCGAAAGCAAAGGAACTTCATTTAAAGCAGTACGGTTGAATCCTATCAATTTATCGTTCCCTTTACTTAAAAAACGAAGAAGGATAAAAGAACTTTTACCTTCTATCCTTCACAAAGAAATGCTATTTGTTTCTGTGCTATTGGCTACCGGCTTTGGCGTGCTGCTCGGATGTGCCACCGCGGTCGAAGACGAAGGGCCAGCGTCTGACCCGCCTTTTCCGCGAGATCTCCCGTCTTTACTGGCCAGTTGAACCGGATCCTTGCTTCTTAGAAGACCCGGTTGATGATCCTTTTTTGCCGGCCATACCTTGTCGGGAGGCGGGTCCGCCTTGTGGACTGTCGCTTCCCGGTCCGGTTAGGGTTCGCCCTGACGCCGACCCTGAACCGCCCTGCGGACTGTCGCTTCCCGGCCCGGTTAAGGTTCGGCCTGTCGTGGATGCTGGTCCGCCTTGTGGACTATCGCTTCCCGGTCCCGTTAACGTTCCCCCTGAGATGGATGAGCCTTGGCTAGAGCCGGACATTCCTCCACCGGCTTGTCCTGCGTTACCACCTGCACTTCCTGTACCTGCGCCGCTTTGCGCATGAACGATGCCAGTAATCCCAAACATCATGCCAGCAAGTAAAATTGATCGAGATGTTGCCTTTAGAAAGGAAATATTTTTCATGATAGACCTTACGTTTATCCAGCACCTTGCTGTTCCGAAATAGTACGCCAGCCGTAAAGTTGTTCTGTACGATGACGTACTAAGAGATGCTATTAGAATTACCAAATACAATGGCCCGGTGCAGATCGATGCAACCGGGCCATTCTCTAAAAAATATTCAGTTTATTGCCAGCAGACCTAAACCAGGGAGCAGCACAAGAATATACGTACCGCAAAACACTAAAAAGTCGTTCATGGCGCACCCCCTCGTAAATAATGCAAAAGGTGTGCTATAAGAGCGATATCACTGGCTAAGCAGTGGAATGATGAGCCTAACCGTTACAGGGAACCCAAAGCGGAAGAAATCATTGGCATTACGTGGGAAAGGATTGTATTCCCTGCCCGGATTCATCAGTGGACCATTCGCCATAAATGCAATACGAATAAAATTAAGAAGCCGATAGAACTTAAAGAGGCTGCGAATGAATGGGCAGCGATAATCACATTACATCACGCTGATCCTGCACCCTTGGAGTACAGTTAATAACTGTACTCCAGAACATGCCGGAACATCGTTTCGAAATCAACCTTCATTGCTTTTCTATGCTTTGACCGCCTCCTCAATAAAACCCTCTTTATTCAGTCCCCATGCCTCCGCAACCTGCAAGGCCGTGCTTGCATAGTTCTGAACGGATGGTACAGATTTAACAAATGGCTGCGCGGAAACTAACGTCTCCTTAACGAAGACCAGCGATTTTTCTCTATCCGGCACGGCTTGTAGATAGAAAACGCTCATATTAACTGCTGTCATCGCCACACCCGGCAGATAGGTCTGCGGGTTGGCCTCGGCCAGGCCACGGTAAATCGCCAGGGCCTCCTGATACCCGGCCTCGGCGGCAGCAAATTCGTTCGTGGCCTGTTGCAGTAGCGCCAGGTTGTTCAGCGTTCCCGCGACATCCGGCAGGTAGGTCTGCGGGTTGGCCTCGGCCAAGCCGCGGTAAATCGCCAGGGCCTCCTGATACCCGGCCTCGGCGGCGGCAAATTCGTTTCCGTCCTTTTGCAATATCGCCAGATCGTTCAGCGTCATCGCCACATCCGGCAGGTAGGTCTGCGGGTTGGCCTCGGCCAGGCGGCAGCGAATCGCCAGGGCCTCCTGATACCCGGCCTCGGCGGCGGGAAATTCGTTTCCGTCCTTTTGCAATAGCGACAGGTTGTTCAGCGTCATCGCCACATACGGCAGATAGGTCTGCGGGTTGGCCTCGGCCAGGCCGCGGCGAATCGCCAGGGCCTCCTGATACCCGGCCTCGGCGGCAGGAAATTCGTTGCCAGCCTTTTGCAGTATCGCCAGGTTGTTCAGCGTCGCCGCCACATCCGGCAGATAGGTCTGCGGGTTGGCCTCGGCGAGACGGCGGTAAATCGCCAGACCCTCCTGATACCCGGCCTCGGCTGCAGGAAATTCGTTCCTGTCTTTTTGCAGTACCGCCAGGTTGTTCAGCGTCGTCGCCAGTTCTGGCACGTAGCTCTGCGGGTTGGCCTCTGCCAGACGGCGACAGACTTCTAAAGCTTCAGTGTAAAAAGGAAGAGCGGCAGTGAACTGATTGTGCCCTTGCAAAAAGTAGGCGTAGGCAAAGGTGTTGTCTACGGTATGCGCCGCTTTGAGGGATTGCTCGAAGTATTTTATAGTCTTGTCGTAGCGATCGGCCAATATAAAGTCAACGGCGGTCAGGCGTGCGAGGATAAGGAATTCATTGGCCTTATCTATGAGATTTGTCTCGTTCTCCGCTTGTAGATGTTGCAGTTGCTCTTTTTGGCGTAGCAGGGCGTCTAATTCATCGCCCATTTGGTCGGCATCTAGAATGATCCGTGCCGCCGCATAATCTCCCGTTTCAAAATACTGGCGGGCAAGCCTCAGGCGTTCAGTATTGAGGGGAATTTTGACGAAGGTCTCGGCCAGACGGATGACTTCGTGTTTCAGATCATCAAGTTTTTTCTGTAGCTCATTGCGTTCTTCGTCAATTTGCAGCTGTTCGGTTTTGAAATCTTCGTCGTCGGGATATTTTTCTCTTTTCTGCCGGTTTTTAGAAAACCGATTGTCCAACTTATCCCTTTGGTTTATCAGGTCCTGGTATTGAGCGGAATAGAAGTAGTTGGTGATTTTCTGGCCGCCGACCAAAACATCGCCATTGGCGCTAACCGTGGAACCGGCTATGACATTCTGCGAATTCTCGACTCGTATCTCGTCCATCTGATTATTTTTTTTGGTTGTTGTCGCCGAGGGTAAAATCACCACCCGCAGTTACCGTGCTGCCCGCCACGACATTTTTGCTGTGACTGATGCTTATCGCGGGGGTTTGTTCGGTCCCGGCTTCGTCGGGCTTGAACTCGATAAAACCGCTGGCGGCTAATTTGTCCAGTTGCTGGTTGAACTTGAATTTGAGTTCATCAATGTTCTTATAGACCGTATAGAAATGCCCCAACTCCCCCAGCTTTTCCTGGAACGCCCACAGGCTCATTAGATCCTTTTTGTTGGCGCTAGCGCTGCTGATTTCGGCGTCTTTGAAATAGGTGAAGATAAACGGCTTGTTGGTGGTCTTGAACTGTCCGAAAGCCGTTTTAAACTCTTCTTCGGTATATTTGCCGACTTTTGTGGCAAACAGCAGGACAAAGATGTCGCATTCCCTAATTGCTTTGTTGTACTCGTCTTGCAGCCGGGTCTGGGAAACCGCGTCGAGAAAATCTTCCCAGATGATGAGATCAAGAAAAATACCTTTATCGATCCAATCCTTGTTCTTGCGATTGATGAAAATCTCGAATTGTTCCCTATCTTCTTTCAGTTCGGAAGAGGAAGCTAAAAACAGCTTTTTCTTAATCATGAACGATTCCTCATGCAGACTAGATATTTAGGTCTGTTTTTTTTCATTGTCGAACTGTTCCATTTCTCTATCATAGAGTCAAGTACAAAAATCGCCTTAAATTCTCTACGATTAATTTAATGACGTTCGATTTCCGCTGTTGAGAACAGGGGACATTAGCGAGCACGAGCGGAACGACGATTAAAAGCAGCTTTGCCTAACAAATGCTTCGAGAGGGATGCCGGCAAAAAGCGTCGCGCACCCTATAAAGCAAATCATTGGAGGCTGGCTTACAGTAGTCTCGTGGACCGGTTTGGACCGGTTTGGACCGGTTTGAGTCATAACGGGTCGCATCTGACACAATTTGCTATAACAGCTAAGATGACAGACAGCCTAGTGTAGTGAGTCATTCTTGAGGGAACCTATATTGTAGATTGCACTCTAATGAAAGGACGACATTCCTGGAGTGAGAAATGCGAGTTGCATCCGAAATCAATTTGACGCCAGAAGAGCGGGAATCGCTGATGAAACTGGCCCGGTCTGGGCTT
>JACCWK010000257.1 GCA_013697655.1 Nitrosospira sp. | reverse complement strand
CATCGCCATGCATAACCAATCCCCCGCACCTTTCGTCTGGACTGCCAAGGCTAATGACATCCTGCAAAAAGTCATCCGCGCCAATCGCCGCTTAAGTTCCAAACAGAATGGCGCACTACACTAGCATACAAACCACGATACAGGATTATCCTGGCAGGTTGGGGTACTGGAATATCGGTGTGCCGCCGTCCGGTCCGATGGATAGTCTTGCGTTCCGGTTGGCCAACCGTCTAGTTAATAACAGGGAAGGGCAGGCTGCGGTGGAGATCACATTTGGTGGCCCCACCCTGCGCATTAATTGTGACAGCGTAATCGCGGTGGCTGGTGCGCCCATTCAAGTGAGTCTGGACGGCAAGCCATTGGCGCAATGGCAGTCACACCAGGTTAAAGCCGGTATGCTGCTGAAGTTCGGCGATATTATGAAATATGGTTGTCGTGCCTATTTAGCTGTTCAAGGCGGCTTCCAGGTACCGGACTATCTTGGTAGTAAATCCACTTTCATGTTAGGCCAATTTGGTGGTCACGAGGGACGTACTTTGCGGCCGGGCGATGTGCTGCATATTGTGGCGGCTAAAAGTCATGCGCCTCGTAGGCTTCCGCAGGAATTAATCCCTGAATATACGAATAACTGGGAAATTGGCGTAATGTATGGTCCCCACGGGGCACCGGATTTTTTCACTGATGGAGATGTCAGCAATTTCTTTGCTTCTGACTGGAAAGTGCACCACAATGCCGACCGCACAGGGGTGCGTTTGGTCGGTCCCAAGCCAAAATGGGCCCGCACCGATGGAGGTGAGGCTGGGCTGCATCCATCCAACATCCATGACGTGTCATACTCGATTGGCGCCGTAGATTTCACTGGTGATGTACCAGTTATATTGGGGCCGGACGGCCCCAGTCTGGGTGGTTTTGTTTGCCTGGCGACCTTGGTCCACGCCGAACTATGGAAGATGGGCCAACTCAGGCCCGGTGACAACGTGCGCTTTCGTCAGATATCAGCCGCCGACGCACAAGCGCTTGAGATATCGCAGGATACAATGGTTCGGGATTTCCGTTTATCGGAAGCGACGCCAGCAGCGGCGGTAAAAGGAACGAAGAGTTCCATCCTTCATACCATTCCTGGGAGCGCTCAGCAGACGCAGGTGCTGTATCGACAAGGCGGTGACAAAAATATGTTGGTTGAATATGGGCCGCTAGTGCTCGATTTCAATCTCCGCTTCCGCATACATGCTCTAATGGTATGGCTCCAGCAAGCCATTGATGCGGGCCGCCTGAAAGGCATCGTGGATATGACGCCGGGTATCCGTTCGCTGCATATCCATTTTGACTCGAAATTGTTGCCACGTGACACGCTGCTGGAGACCCTTATTTCCGCAGAAAAGGAATTGCCCGCCATTGAGGAAATGGAGGTACCCACGCGTATTGTGCATCTTTCGTTGTCATGGAATGATCCGTCGGTACAATTGGCGATGAAGAAATATATGCAATCGGTACGCAAAGATGCGCCATGGAATCCGGACAATATCGAGTTCATTCGCCGCATCAACGGACTAGACAGTATTGAGGATGTGAAACGCATTATATTCGAGGCGAGTTACCTAATAATGGGATTGGGTGACGTATATTTGGGCGCTCCACTTGGGGCTCCGTTAGATCCACGGCATCGCCTGGTTACCACAAAGTACAATCCGGCGCGCACTTGGACGCCGGAGAACGCCGCGGGTATAGGGGGTGCCTATATGTGCGTATATGGTATGGAGAGCCCGGGTGGTTATCAGCTTGTTGGCCGCACTGTGCAAATGTGGAATAGTCATAATCAGACAAAAGATTTCAAGGATGGCAAGCCTTGGTTGCTGCGTTTCTTCGATCAGGTTCGATTCTATCCCGTGACTGAGGAGGAGTTGATTCAAATGCGCAGGGATTTCCTTAGCGGGACCTTTAGTTTGCGTATTGAAGAAAGTAATTTTAGCTTAAAACAATACAATAATTTCCTGAAAGAGAATGCTCCAGCAATCGACGCCTTTAGAACCAAGCAAAAGGCTGCGTATGTAGTTGAGCGTGAGCGCTGGAATGCAGGGGGCCAGGCAAATTATACAACCAGCGAAAGCGCGCATGACCATGCGAGGACGCCGCCGAGCAAGGCAGATTTACCGGCGGGTACTCAAGCTGTTAGCACACAGGTCACCGGCATGGTATGGAAGCTCCTGGTCAAGGAGGGGCAGCATGTCGCCGCAGGAAACCCAGCAGTGGTGGTGGAATCGATGAAGATGGAGTTTACGATAGGTGTGCCGGTCAGCGGCACTGTGCGACAGTTATTTTGCAGGGAAGGAGAGAGAGTGTCCGCCGGGCAGATTCTACTGGTGTTCAGGAGGATTGATTGAGTATGAGAAGGGGCTGCTCCTAGATGGAACTAGCCC
Source organism: Nitrosospira sp. (assembly GCA_013697655.1). Taxonomy (GTDB): domain Bacteria; phylum Pseudomonadota; class Gammaproteobacteria; order Burkholderiales; family Nitrosomonadaceae; genus Nitrosospira. The sequence continues at coordinate 10,245 of JACCWK010000257.1, read as the reverse complement.
TTTCCATTTCACTCGAGAGGGTGTAATTTCAGCCAGAATAGATGACGCTATAATTTCTTTTGTGGCAAAGGCATGAAGCAACGCGCAACGGTGCAGGGTTTTGCCTATACAGGTGCCGGTTCCAGTAACGAAATAACCTTTTGTCATACGAATCACTCTGTCATGCAAGGCCGAGTTGCCGTCTGAGTTCAGGCGTGATAATTGTCGTTCGTGGCTGCAGTTTCCATGCGTGCCCGTAAATCACTTCATAGGTTGCCGGCAGTTTTCCGGATGCGCGTAGCATCTCATAATGGTTTATCGCTTTTTGCCATGCAGTTTTTCCGGTTAACCCACGCCGCCTGCCTTGGGTGACGTTGTGAGCACCTATGGCCTTAAGATCCCGCATTACGCTCATTACATCATCGTAAGTCAGCGTGATATATTCCATATCCATGACAGGCGTGGCAAAGCCATTGTGTACCAGCATATCGCCGATGTCGTGCATGTCTGTAAAGCGATTGACATGTCTGTAATCATCCGCGCCGCGGAAAGCCAGACGCAATTCCTTTAACGTATCCGGACCAAAGGTGCTGAACATGAATAAACCATCAGTTTGCAATACGCGGTGCACCTCGGCAAATGTCTGGTTAATATCATTGCACCATTGCAGTGCCAAATTCGAGCACACCAGCCCCACGCAGGCGTCTTTAAGCGGCAATTGCTCGATGTCGCCGCATATATAGCTTGTCCGATTACCGGTTCGCGTTCCTCGAATCGACAGCAGTTGTTTCCACCATGAAACGGCGGGGCGCGCGTGAAAGTGCATAGCCGGTGCAATATCGATTGCCAGCATCCTGGCAGCGGGGTAGCGCATAACCAGTTTACGTGTACCGTAACCGGTGCCACTGCCGCCGTCGAGAATGACGTTGGGCGTATATTTAATATAATCGAGGCGCGACAACATCCGGTCACACACCTCGCGTTGCAATACCGCCGACTGATCGTATTGTTTCGCGGCTCGATCGAAAGCGTTGCGCACCTGGCGCTTGTCGATAGTATGGTCGTAGTCCATCTATTAACCAGACTATAAAAGAAGCCTGATCATGCTGGCTACAAACTGGTCAGGATAAGACAGGAATGGTGCATGACCGCATTGGGGCAACATAACCAGTTCTGAATTCTTCAACTGTTGATTCATCCATTTCGCCGCGTCGGGGTGGTTGATCACATCATTTTCACCATGGATCAGTATGGCTGGTTGCGCAACATTCTTTAATTTTTGACGCAAGTCGCTCATGAGCAGAATGTTCAACCCTGTTTGTAACGCAGCCTTATCCGGTTGATTACGCTGTAAAACAATTGCACGCAATTGTGCCAGCACTGCCGTGCTGTCGCCGCTGCCGTTCACCTGCAAAGTAAGAAACCTGTTAAGGGTCGCAGCATAATCCCGCTTCAAATTCTGCATGAACAGTTGCAAGGTTGCGGTCTCCATGCCCCATTGCCAGTCTTGTCGCTTGACAAAGCAGGGGGTTGTTGAAATCAAGGCAAGTTTTTTGACACGTACCGGCTCGAGCAAAGCGAGCTCGATTGCGATCTGTCCTCCGAGCGACCACCCACAAACGATACAAGCTGGGGGCAAAATATCCGCCACCATTTCGACAACACGTTCCAGCGTCCCGGGTTGGCAGGCCGGACTGAATCCGTGCCCAGGCAAATCCACCAGATGCAAACGGAAATGCGGCGCCAATCGGGCGCGCACATCGCTCCATATGCCGCTGTGCATGGCCCAGCCATGCAGCAGAACAAGATCAGGTCCCGTACTGGTAACTTCGACATGAAGACTCATCGGCTGACAAAATTATTATCCAGATTTCTTAACACCGCCCCCAAGCGGGCAATATCTGCCATATCATGCGATGCGGACAATGAAATCCGCAGCCGCGACGTACCTCGCGCAACCGTAGGCGGGCGAATCGCTGGAACCAGAATGCCTTTTTCGCGCAACGTCGCACTGATCTCCAACGTCTTGTCATTCTCACCAATAATCAATGCCTGGATAGGCGTGGCGGACGGCAGTAGCTGCCAGCGCAACGATCCCACCTCTTTTTTTAGCTGCACGATAAGTTGTGTCAGCTTCTCGCGCCGCCATTCGTCTCCTTCTATCATCGCCAAGCTTTTCAGCAAGACATGGGACAGCATCGGCGGCGTTGCGGTCGTATAAATATAACTTCGTGCACGCTGAATCAGGGTTTCAATAATTTCGCGTTCCGCAGCAACGAAAGCGCCGAATACGCCTGCTGCCTTGCCAAGCGTTGCCATGTAAATGATGCGCTGGGAATCGATGGCGAACTGAGACCCTGTCCCTCGCCCCCGTGAACCGAGTACACCAAAACCATGCGCATCGTCGAGCATTAACCAGGCATCGTATTTTTCGCACAATGCCAGCAACGCGGCAACCGGCGCAACATCTCCATCCATACTAAATACTGCATCGGTTATCAATAGTTTACGTTTGGCCTGCGACACGGCGAGTTGCCGTTCCAGCGCCGCTAGATCGAGATGCGGGTACCGAATAAACTTCGCGCGGGAAACCACCGCGGCATCATTGAGTGAAGCATGATTGAGTTTGTCGGCGAATATTGTGTCGCCACGGCCTGCCAGCGCGGTAACCACTCCAGCATTGGCCATATATCCAGTGGAAAACAGCAATGCCTGAGGGAAGCCCGTAAAGCGCGCCAACGCTTCCTCCAGCGCGTGGTGTGCTGAAGAGTGCCCGCTGATAAGATGCGAAGCGCCCGCCCCCACTCCATATCGCCTGGCTCCGTCGCAGGCTGCCGCAATCAGTTGAGGATGGTTGGCAAGACCGAGGTAATCGTTACTGCAAAATGAGAGGTATTCACATCCCGCTATGGAGACATGTGTTTGCTGGGGGCTCTCCAGGGCCAGACGGTGACGGTATAGCTTCTCCTTTTCACGGCTAAGGAGTTCGCCGCGTAGTTGTTCAGTGAGCTCGTTGGGCATTTCCGGTTGACCAGTCCAGTCAGCTACACGTTGGAAACCTGTGGGTGTCAGGCGGGCACGCAAGTTAGGCAGGCAGACGCGGATAGGTATTCTACATCGCGCGCAGCCCCAGCTTCTCAAGCAATGCCTTGTCTCGGTCAGCTTCCGGGTTGCCCGTGGTAAGCAACTTGTCGCCATAGAAAATCGAGTTGGCACCAGCGAGAAAACACAATGCCTGCACCGCATCCGACATTTCCTGTCTGCCCGCCGACAGTCTTACCATTGCCTTCGGCATGGTAATGCGAGCCGCCGCGATAGTACGCACGAATTCCAGCGGATCGAGGGCCGCTGTGCCATGCAATGGCGTACCTTCGACCTGGACCAGATGGTTGATGGGAACGGATTCAGGATAAGGATCCAGATTCGCCAGTTGTGTGATCAGGCCGGCACGGGCATGACGTGATTCCCCCATGCCCACGATACCGCCACAACACACATTTATACCCGCGCCGCGAACCTTTTCCAAAGTATTCAGGCGATCCTGATAGTTGCGGGTGGTAATGATTTCGCCGTAAAATTCCGGCGCCGTATCAAGGTTATGGTTGTAATAATCGAGTCCGGCTTGTTTAAGTTGCTCCGCTTGTCCTGGCTTCAGCATGCCTAACGTGGTACAGGTTTCCAATCCCAGAGCTTTCACGGCACTCACCATCTCCGTCATTTTTTCAATGTCTCGCTGCTTGGGCCCGCGCCACGCAGCCCCCATGCAGAAACGTGAAGCGCCTTGCGCCTTTGCCGCCCCTGCCGCAGCAACCACCTCGTCAAGCGACAGCATGCCCTGATTCTCGACATTCGTGTGGTAACGTGCAGCCTGGGGACAATAGCCACAATCTTCGGGACACCCGCCGGTCTTGACCGAAATCAATGTAGACAACTGCACGATGTTGGCATCGTGATACTGACGATGAACCGATTGCGCATGATGAATCAAATCATTGAATGGCAGATCCAGCAATGCCTCGATTCGCGAAACATCCCAATGCGGCGATCCGGCAACTACAGTGGTGAGGCTACCTGTCACCCCGTTGGGGTACTTTTCCACTGGGCTGACATTATCAGCATTGGCAGTCATGCCAGAGATGAGCTGATTCATACCTTTCCTTTATTAATATATAGTTGAGTTAAATTCGTTTAATAAAGTTGCCGGTCCATTCGCGCTATAACGAACGCGAGCCGATGCCAGCTTCAACCTGGGGATTAATTAAATTGTCGGGGATTTCCCTATTGTTGTCAATTTTCTTATCTGATATTCTGAACAATAGATTAAATATTATGCAGATGTTGTCCGAAAAGAACCGCCACTATGCCGTGAGCAATGGAGACCCCGTCGGAATCATTTAAATGATTCCGACATAAGATTTGTCCTGCTGCCCGCCAAAATAGGGAATAGACCATGTTTGAGAAAGTATTGATTGCTAATCGCGGAGCCATTGCGCGCCGTATTATTCGTACGTTACGCCGCATCGGAGTGAAAAGTGTGGCGGTCTACACCGATGCCGATGCGCTGTCGCGGCATTTGCTGGAGGCTGACGAAGCGTATTGCATCGGCAGCGGAATCGCCGTGGAAAGTTATCTGTGTACTGACAAGATCCTCGAAGCAGCCAGGCATGCTGGTGCGAAAGCCATACACCCGGGTTATGGTTTTCTCAGTGAGAACGCGGATTTCGCGGAGGAATGCGCTGCACATGGCATTTGCTTCATCGGACCCACCCCACAACAGATGCGTGCTTTTGGACTGAAACATACCGCACGAGAACTGGCTTTGCAGAATCAGATGCCGCTGCTGCCTGGAACCAACTTGCTGGAGAATGTAGAAGATGCATTGAGCAAAGGAGCGTCCATTGGTTATCCGGTCATGCTAAAAAGTACTGCAGGTGGCGGCGGCATCGGCATGCGTTTGTGCTGGAATAAGAGTGAGCTGGGTGGCACCTACGAATCGGTGAAGTACCTGGCCCAGAATAACTTCAAGGATGCGGGCCTGTTTCTGGAAAAGTATGTCGAGAACGCTCGCCATATCGAGGTACAGATTTTCGGAGATGGCAAGGGCGGGGTGATTGCGCTGGGTGAGCGCGATTGCTCAATGCAGCGGCGCAACCAAAAAGTGATTGAGGAAACGCCCGCACCCAATCTTAGCCCCCACTTACGTCAGGCTTTGTTGGATGCCGCCGTAAGGCTGGGCAAGGCGGTTGACTACCAGTCAGCCGGTACTGTGGAATATATTCTAGATGCATCCAGCGATGCGTTCTATTTCCTTGAGGTCAATACGCGCTTGCAAGTGGAGCATGGCGTGACCGAAGAAGCGACTGGCATCGATCTGGTGGAATGGATGGTGCGGCAAGCTGCCGGAGAGTTGTTGCCCTTGGAGTTGTTTGAAATTAGGCCGCATGGTGTATCCATTCAGGCGCGTGTGTATGCCGAGAATCCAGCGAAAGAGTTTCAGCCCTCTTGCGGCACACTTACGGCGGCAGAATTTCCGCCCGAGCTTCCGCATATAGCGCGTGTGGAAACTTGGGTGGAACGTGGAATCGAAATATCCCCGTTCTATGACCCGATGCTGGCAAAAATTATCGTGCATGCAGCAGATCGTGATCAGGCTATCGCTAAACTGCTGGGTGCATTGGCGGAAATTTCGCTGCATGGGATCGAAACCAATTTGCACTACCTTGAACAGGTTCTGCGCAGTGCCGCGTTTCGTAGCGGACGATACACAACAAGGTTTCTAAATGGTTTTCATTATATTGCACACACTATCGATGTGCTCCACCCCGGTGTACAAACGACGGTGCAGGATTATCCCGGCCGTATCGGCTACTGGAACATCGGTGTGCCGCCATCCGGGCCGATGGATGGTTTGGCATTTCGCCTAGCTAACCGTTTGGTTAATAATACCGAAGAGAAGGCCGGCCTCGAGATTACCCTGGCTGGTCCAATACTGCGCTTCAACTGTGATAGTGTAATTGCGGTGTGCGGTGCGCAGATGGAGGTACATCTGGATGGTGACCCTCTGACGCAGTGGCGATCACATTCGCTTAAAGCTGGCGCGCTACTGCAGTTCGGGAAGCTCAAAGACCACGGCTGCCGTGTCTATCTGGCGGTTCAAGGCGGCTTTGAGGTGCCTGATTACCTGGGGAGCAAGTCCACTTTTACGCTTGGACATTTCGGGGGGCACGCGGGACGCACCCTGCTTACCGGGGATGTGCTGCACATAGTGGCGGGAAACACCCGCACCCATTGCGTGCTGCCGGAGGAGTTGGTTCCGCATTACAGCAATAAATGGAAAATTGGCGTGCTGTATGGCCCACAGGGAGCGCCGGATTTCTTTACCGATGAAGATATCCGGGTTTTTTTTGCTGTGGACTGGAAAGTGCACTATAACTCAAGCCGCAGCGGAGTGCGCCTGATAGGCCCGAAACCGAAATGGGCGCGCGACGATGGCGGTGAAGCGGGGCTCCATCCCTCCAATATCCATGACAACGCATACGCCATCGGCGCGGTAGACTTCACCGGCGATATGCCGGTAATACTTGGTCCGGATGGCCCAAGCCTAGGCGGATTCGTCTGTCCTGCAACTATCGTCCAGGCGGAATTATGGAAAATGGGACAACTCAAGTCGGGCGACAGCGTGCGCTTTTGCCGAATGTCAGCCGAGTACGCGCTTGCACTGGAAAAGTTGCAGGACGCTACCATCCGGAATCTTCAAGTACCGAATGTTATGCCCGCATTACCGAAGTCAACCGGCAAAATGGACAGTCCTGTCCTGCATCGCATTCCGAGAAATTCCAGGCAGGTCGAGGTGGTGTATCGGCAATCCGGCGACAAAAATCTACTGGTTGAATATGGGCCGCCGGAACTCGACCTCAATCTGCGCTTCCGTGCTCATGCGCTAATGGAATGGGTTCAGAAAGCTCTTGATGAAGGCCGCTTCAAGGGTATCGTAGATCTGACGCCGGGCATCCGCTCATTGCAAATCCATTTCGATTCGCGCAAATTGTCCCGCGACAAGCTGCTGAAAAGTCTCATTGCCGCCGAAAAGAAATTGCCACCTATCGAGTACATGGAGGTACCGACTCGCATCGTGCATTTGCCATTGTCATGGGATGATGCGGCGACAAAATTGGCGGTCGAGAAATACATGCAGTCGGTGCGCAGCGATGCGCCATGGTGTCCGAGCAATATTGAGTTTATCCGCCGGATTAATGGCCTGAACAGCATCGAGGAGGTACAGCGCATCCTGTTCGAGGCGAGCTATCTGGTAATGGGGCTGGGGGATGTGTATTTGGGCGCACCGGTGGCGACGCCCGTTGACCCTCGCCATCGCCTGGTTACCACGAAGTACAATCCCGCACGCACCTGGACTCCCGAGAACGCGGTGGGCATCGGTGGCGCCTACCTATGTATATATGGGATGGAAGGCCCTGGTGGTTATCAATTTGTCGGCCGCACTGTACAGATGTGGAATCGCTATCGCCAGACAGCCGATTTCAAGGACGGTAAACCTTGGCTACTGCGCTTCTTCGATCAAATCCGGTTTTATCCGGTAAGCGAAAGCGAACTCCTCAAATTACGTAAGGATTTCATTACCGGGCACTTCAAGCTGCGTGTGGAAGAAACCACGTTCAGCCTGAAGCAATACAACACATTCCTGCAACAGAACGCTGCGTCGATCAGCGCATTTAAAGCCAGGCAGCAGGCCGCATTTGAAGCCGAGCGTGACCGCTGGACGGTAGAGGGCAACGTGGAATACATCAACGAGATCACGCCGGGCGAGGCGGATGCGCAGAGGGAACTGGATTTGCCGGATGGCGCACAAGCCGTGAGCGCGCATGTGACCGGCACGGTATGGAAATTATTGGCAAAGGAAGGAGATCGCATCAACGTGGGACAATCGGTTCTGGTGATCGAGTCGATGAAAATGGAATTTTCAGTGGATGCGCCCATCAGCGGCATCGTGCGGCAGCTATTCAGCAGGGAAGGTGGGCATGTGTCGGCTGGGCAGGTACTACTCATCATCCAGGGTGAGATTTAGCGCGCAGCCGAATTGTCGTCAATCATAGATCTCATACGCTTGAATGCGAATCTTCTTGACTATGCAGCAGTGGCGATTCCTGCCGGATATTAGAAAGATGGTTGCCTTTCGGCATAACCCTACCGGCACCCTTGGGCATCGGCACCATTACACTCACAGATGGCGAAGCGTACAAGGATTCCTGTGTGAGCACTATGCGGTGGCCGGTGCCACGGAGATTAGCCGGTTTGGCGGCTGGCGCGGCTATTTGCAGATGGGAACCTCTGAAGGATCTGCGTAAAAACAAGAATAACGCGAATTTTCCGTAAGACTTTCTAAAACTTATTTAGCCAGGGACTCAAGACGATCATTCAACCGTTTAATTTCTTCCTCTGCCAAAACTTGCCTGGTTACATCATATTGTACGCCCAGATAATAGAGTACGCGCCCACTAGAATCGAACAATGGCGTAACCGCCAAACGGTTATAAAATAATTCGCCATTTTTCCGATAGTTCCTTAGCGTAACCTCGACGGCCTGCGCATTTTTTATCGCCTCATGCAACCGGTGTTTCTCAGCCTGCTCCTGATCCCTGCCTTGCAGGAAACGGCAGTTCTTTCCGATGGCTTCTTCCTGCGTATATCCTGTCATTGCCTCAAACGCCCTGTTTGCATAGACAAGCGGCAGGTCTTCCATATCGGGATCGGCCAGCGTTACGCCGTTCACGCAGGAATCCAGGATCGTGCACAGAACCCGCGGGATTAATCCAGGATCTTTGTCATCCATGAAAAGCATTGTTTTCTCCTATGTTATTCCACCCGAACTTGTGCCTGCCGTCGTGAAGCGAAAAACCGACAGCAACTAATTCTTAACGGACTCATCCGCAACTTCCGCTTCAACCAATTTCTTTATATTTCTCACGGTTTTCTCGGTACCTTCCTGCACGGCGATGCGGATAAGCTTCTCGAAAGGTCTCATGAACATGTCGAGGCTAAGCAGCTCAAAGGTAAAAGTGATGCGGCTTGCAGAAGTGGGAGTGGATGCTTCAAGAATGTAATCGCATCGGTAGGGGTTGGACACTCCTTCAAAGCATATGCGCTGGCTGGGTTGAAAAGCCATGACCTTGAAAGTCGATTCCGAGCGTCTGCCTTGGTCAACCCGAACCTGGTGACATAGGGTTCCCACCTTCACGGGTCCCTCGGTAAGGGGTTTCAATTCAATAACCTCCGGCGACCACCTGGGGTAATTGGTGAGAAAGTTGGCGCCCACAAACTCGAAAATATCTTTGGGAGGACGTTGAATCAAAGCGTTGGCCTTACCGACGACACGAGTGTCCTTGAGCAAACCAAACATAAAACTGTCTCCCGCTGAATTTATTCAATCAACTAACATCCGATTTGCCGGTTGCTGGAATTCTCATTTTCCGCATCTATTGCGATATCGGTCACATACGAAAGTATAGATCGAAATTCGGCTGCCGTCGTCGGTTGCTTTACAGTATGACATTAATATCAAGCACTGCAAATTCGGGGGTAGTAGTCAGTTTGATACGATTCCACAGAAAACCCCAAATTAGGAATGCCATGCACGCTCGAACTGATAGAGTTTCAACATATCATTCTCCAAATTAACCTGCAGGTATCTCAGGCTGCGCAACTTGCAATAAGCAAGTGAATGGAGCTTAGCTCAATATATTGCGAAATGCAAGTAGCTGTATTATATTATACACTTGATTATTTTTCGTGCAGGAAACCTATGGAAGACGACAAGACCGTGGAAGGAAATCGGGCTTTTGAGCGATCGTGCTGCCCGATCACGAACGGATTGGATATTTTTGGGGATAAATGGACCCTGCTGATCATCCGTGATCTGATATTGGGCAAGAGGCGCTACCAGGATTTTATCTCCTCAGCAGAAAAAATCGCATCCAATATCCTTGCGGACCGTCTGAAGAAACTGGAAGCCGCGGCACTTGTCAGGCGACAGGCCTATCAGCAGAAACCAGCCCGTTACGAGTATTCCCTGACGGAGAAGGGCGAGAGCCTGCGGCCGGTACTGGCAGCCATCATCTCCTGGAGTCAGGAGCACTATCCCGGTACTCAGCTATTCCCTTCGGTCAGGCCACGCCAGGCAACCGACCAGACAGTTAAGGTCGCCGGAGGCGTTTGAACAGCAGAATCTGCGATTGAGCCACTTCAATGGCG
>JACCWK010000191.1 GCA_013697655.1 Nitrosospira sp. | reverse complement strand
GCCCGGCTTGCACACGCCCCACATCCAGCTCAGCTGCAATGCCCTGGTTCTGCATTCCCGTACTTGCCAGCAACACGATCCGCGCACGCTGTGCCAGCCTGACGCTGGTAAGCCCAGACCGGGCCAGCTTCATCAGCGATTCCCGCTCTTCTGGCGTCAAATTGATTTCGGATGCAACTCGCATTTCTCACTCCAGGAATGTCGTCCTTTCATTAGAGTGCAATCTACAATAGAGGTTCCCTCAAGAATGACTCACTACACTAGAGCGGGCTGGAGGGGAAGGCTTCAAAGATCGGAACGGGGGACAGGTGCAGCGGGTCTCACAACACACCTTTAAACGATGCCATACTGAATGTCCACTCCGTTCTAGAGCCAACATTTTTTATAGAAAGTTCGCCGGCTGAAATTATATCTATGCCGATTAGAACATCTCACCAGACATCGCCCGGATACTTTGAAGCGACGGTGAATTCATGAATCATAATCTTGTCGGGAGGTAGATATTCACCACGTAAAATTCACTCTTTTGCAGCCCGTTTAATATTTCCAAAGCCCCACCCATCATACCAAAGGTCGAGAAGACCACGCAGTGACCCGCACCCACCGCACCGCCTGGAAGAACTTCCAAGATACCTGCTGTTGATGCTGCCAGAGCCATTTGACGGGATGGGATTTGCTTGGCTCCAAGGTGGCAAGGTTGCCACCCGTGATGCGGGGCCCTGCAATGAGCAATGGCCTTAGTGACATCAGCGACGGATATGCCGCTGACGGATTTGCTTTGACGCGAAAAAACCTCTTTTAATTGTCCTCTGGATACAAGTGTACGACTCCCATTGAGAACTCGTTCCAATATTCCGGGTCTTTCGCTGCTGCTGCTTGATATAAGGGACTGGATGAGTATGCCGTGACGGATTGAACCCTCACCCGCTCTCGCTGTTCTCGCAGCGCTTGTCTCTCCGATGCTTTCCAGCGCCTCCCGGTCCAAGGGCATACCCAATCCGTCGAAGAATTGTCCTCTTTCAAAGTCGTATCTGTCATCATTAATCTCCGGTAACTGGTTTTGCAGCGTCGTCGTAAAAAGTATGAATCAAACCGAGTTTGCAACCTCATCGCTCCTCAGATTGCGCCTCAACTGCCCCATCAAATGGGAGTAGGTGCGCCTGTGTCATCTGGACAGCCGTAGTCAGGTTACCCTATAAACGAACAGTCCGCGCCACTGGCGCGATGACAGATTCGCTTAAATGCTCAAACGTGTCAAGCCGCACAAGTATTACGTATTTTCTCCTGATAGGCATCTGATTCACCCGAATATTTCCCTAGAAAATAACTTATGTAGCCATTAACAAGATGGAGAAACAAGCAAAAGGATGAAAAATCCACCTGGCAACCTTGCCAGCAGATAATTGCGTTATGGATAGTGAATCCATGCTAAATTGAACATCGTTACATTGTTCGATTATAGGTAAAGTTATGGGTTCACGCGGTGGTAAAAGGGAAGGCTCAGGTCCCAAGAAATCCATGAGTCCGTATGGGGAGAAGACTTCCGTGATTCGGGTTCCTGCGAGTCTAAAGTCCGATGTGCTGGTTTATCTTGAACCATTCCGCAAAGCTTCTCAGCAAACAGCTGTTGAAGAGGCTTCTTTTCCCCAGGCCATCCCCAATCCTCGTCCTTTGCTACGCCCCATTTACAGCGGCAACGTGACTGCTGGGCAGTCCCGCTTTCCCTCCCCTGCCCAGGACTATGAGCAGAAGATGCTCGACCTCAACGACCGCTTCATCGCTAATCCTCCCGCGACCTTTTTCTTTACTGTAAAGGGCGACTCCATGGTGGACGCTGGCATCTTTGATGGCGCTACCCTGATTGTTGATCGCTCTATTAAACCCAAATCCTCCAGCATTGTCATTGCCGATGTGGATGGCGAATGGATGGTCAAGCGCTTGTACAAGCGAAGCGGTGTCGTCAAGCTGTTATCCGAGAATCCGCTTAACGCTCCCATCGTATTGGAGGAAGGACAGGAACTGGTCATCTTTGGTGTGGTGACCTATGTCATTAATCAGGCCAGATAGACCGATCTTTGCCTTGGCTGATGCAAATTCTTTCTATGCTTCCTGCGAAAAGGTCTTCCGTCCTGATCTGAGGACAACACCGATAGTGGTGCTTTCCAATAATGACGGCTGTGTTATTGCCCAAAGCAGGGAAGCCCGAGTAATGGATATAAGAATGGCAGGTCCCTGGTTTGAAGTGGAAGAAAAAGCCAGGGAGATCGGTGTAGTAGAGTTTTCCTCCAATTACGAGCTCTATGCCAACATGAGCCAGCGCTTCATGGCAACGCTCAGCCAGTTTAGTCCCCGGCAGGAAGTTTATTCCATAGACGAGTGAGCTTCTTGCAAAACTCCCGGGTGATCTGAGAGTAGGCATTGTTATTACTAATCAGGAGACCTGAAGAGTAGTTTTGTTAAATTTCCTGACTCGTTTTGTTCAGGAACCCTGTTTTCGACCTCAT
>JACCWK010000190.1 GCA_013697655.1 Nitrosospira sp. | reverse complement strand
TACATCGCCATGCATAACCAATCCCCCGCACCTTTCGTCTGGACTGCCAAGGCTAATGACATCCTGCAAAAAGTCATCCGCGCCAATCGCCACTTAAGTTCCAAACAGAATGACTCACTACACTAGTTCTTGTCCTCCATGTTGGGTGCCTCGAGTTTTTAGGCCCTTGCCGCCCTCCCTTTTGGGGCGCTAAAATTGCGAGCAGCTTGATCGCTCATTCCCCAAATCAATATAGCGAATTTTTCTGAACTGCTTCCAGCAAACGAGAGACCCAAAAATTTCTCGACTTATCCAAGCCTTGAGTAGCGTACCAAAGTCCAATTGTTCTCACTGTCAAAATTGATATGATGCGAATATGACCTAATCCCAGCATGGCGGGGCTGCTTAAACTAACAGGCTTATCGAATTTCCTCGTTTGAGCGAGTTAGGCAGAAGTAGAGGCGTGCTAGTGTAGCTAACGTAATATCCGAAAATGCCAAAAATTACGTGTTGCACGGTAATCCCAGATCGCAACCTGTGTTGCCGCGCGGTTAGCGATACAACCGGGATTAAGCCGGTCGAGATATACAGGGTATCCCACATGATTCCTTTATTCGAGAATCTGCGGAGTGGCGGCGGACAATATCAATAAGGTTAACAAAGGTACCAGCTCTGAATCGGGCGTGGAGACGTTATTTAACGTAGATATTATGTATGCCTGGTTCGGCAATAAGACAACAGATGCGGCAGGGGTGCCTAATCGTTGATGGGCACAATAAGGGGCCAAATTGTTTCGTATTTATAACCACTATATTTCCAGAACGGCGATTTTACTTATTAGCACAGAAGTTTTCGTGCTGATGATCACCTTTTATTTGGGCGCGAGCCTGCGCTTTTTTGGTCAAAGCGAATTATTTCCTTTTTCTTTTTCTTCATTGTTTCCGGTCGCTAGTACTTTCACGTTCGTCATGATACTGAGCATGGCAGCAATGGGAATGTATCAGCTGGATTTCCGACCAGATATCAAAGAGACATTATTCCGTCTCATGCCGTCCATGATGCTGGGATTTGGAACCATGACCCTGATTTTTTATCTGCTGCCCGACCTCTACTCGGGGCGTGGCATATTAGGGTTAGTCATGCTTCTGGCTTTGTGTGGGATTCTTCTAACGCGGACAGCTTTTCTTAAGTGGTCCAGTTTGGGAATTCTGGTATCGCAGGCCATTGTCCTAGGCATAGGCGGGAGGGCGAAAGAGTTCATCGATCAAACTAAGAATGAACCCCGGCGCCGGCCATTCAAGATCATCGGTTTTGTTCCATTACCGGATGAAGAACTCCATGTACCATCCTCTGCCGTCTTGCCGAAGCTGGATTCCCTGATGTCGTTAGTTAATCGATACGGTGCCGGCGAAATCATCATCGCCATTCAGGAACGGCGTGGAGGCTCTTTTCCTATCCAGGATCTGCTGGAATGCAAGTTAAACGGGATCAAAGTAACAGATTCAGCTGCTTTTTTTGAGCGTGAGCGCGGCCAGATTCGGGTGAATTCCCTTTATCCGAGCTGGTTGGTTTTTGGAGGAGGGTTTGATCAAAGCCTTCTTCGCTCGGGTATTAAACGAGTATTTGACTTGGCCGCAAGTGGCCTCCTCCTGGTTGTCACGCTACCAGTAATGCTCATTACTGCTCTTTGTATTATTTTAGAGGATGGTGCTCCCGTTTTTTACCGGCAGGAGAGGGTCGGGAAAGGGGGAAAGACATTTACGGTTTTAAAGTTTCGTAGTATGAGAAATGACGCGGAGAAAAGCGGAAAGCCCCAGTGGGCGGCAACTGATGATCCCCGTACAACCCAAGTGGGAAAGACTATCCGCAAATTGAGAATTGATGAGCTTCCACAGATATTCAATGTGCTGAATGGGGAAATGAGTTTTGTCGGACCCCGCCCGGAAAGGCCCTATTTTGTAGATCAGCTTTGTGCGGAGGTTCCTTATTACAATGTGAGGCACAGCATTAAGCCGGGCATAACCGGGTGGGCCCAAGTCCGCTACGGGTATGGGGCCTCATTGGAAGATGCCATCGAAAAGCTTCAGTACGATCTGTACTATGTGAAGAACCACAGTTTGTTCCTTGATATCATAATCCTCATAGATACGATCGAAGTCGTGGTGCTGGGAAAAGGCGGAAGATGATTTCGCGGTGCAATCATCCCATTTATGTTGACTAGCATAGCGACGGCCAGCTACGCAATGGCTGCCGTGGCGCATTCTTTTTTAGCAATACTGTTGTTAACCAGTTGGCGGGGCCGCTTGCATGGGATAGTGCTGCCGATCGCTTGCCTGTTTTCCGCACTGTGGGCAGCAGCGCTTGCTTATCAAGCCACTCAAACATCCCCTCTGTCGCTTCTGACAGATGTTTTGGAGATCATGAGAAATGCCGGCTGGTCAGCGTTTCTAATAACGCTCCTGGGGCCTTACCGGCAGGTGAATTTTTCCTCAATTCCAAGGGTGAGACCAGCCGTGGCTGCTATCGCGGTGTTCTACATTGCGTGTCTTGCGATAGCTCTATACTCTCATGGTAATTTCTACTTTTCCTCCCATAAAACTATTGATTTTATTAATAGTATCGTCGCAAGCGTGGCGATGGCGATCATTGGCATGATACTGGTGGAGCAGCTTTACAGGAACACGCCGGTCAAAGAGCGCTGGGGAATAAAATTCGCCTGCCTCGGCATAGGCGGGGTGTTTGCCTACGATTTCTATTTGTATAGCGATGCCTTGCTGCTTAGACATATGAATCCCGAGATATGGACGGCGCGCGGCATAGTCAATGCATTGGTGGTGCCCTTTGTGGCCGTATCGGCAGCACGGAATCCGCAATGGTCTTTGGGCATCACGGTGTCACGTCGTATCCTGTTCTATTCGGCAGCATTATTTGGTACCGCCATGTATTTATTGGCCATGGCTGCGGCTGGCTATTACCTGCGCTTTTTTGGGGGAAGCTGGGGCACGGTTATGCAGGTGACGTTCTTGTTTGGCGCTGTCCTCCTGCTACTAGCTGTATTGTTCTCAGGCACTCTGCGCTCGTGGCTCAGGGTTTTCATCAGCAAGCATTTTTTCAGCTACAACTACGATTACAGGGAAGAGTGGCTAAATTTTACCCGAACTCTTTCCGAGGGCGGGCATGGATTGGGAGAACGCGTAATCCAGGCCTTGGCTCAATTGGTGGAGAGCCCTAGTGGTGCCTTATGGATCAGCCGGGAATCCGGCAATTGCGAGCCTGCAACGCATTGGAATATGCCCCTGGCAAGGGGGGTTGAAGATATAAATAGTCCTTTTTGCAAGTTTCTTGAGCACAAGGAATGGGTAATAGAGTTGCAGGAATATGCGAGAAATCCAGAGAAATACTCAGCCATCGTTTTGCCTGAATGGCTACAAGCCATCCCCAAGGCGTGGTTGGTAGTACCGTTAATTCAGCACCGGAAATTATTTGGTTTTGTGGTACTGGCTCAGCCTAGAAGTAGCGTAAAGCTGAACTGGGAGGTGAGCGACCTGCTTAAGGCGGCCGGGAATCAGGCGGCAAGTTATCTTGCCCAAGACGAAGCGGCAAATGCACTCCTGGTGGCACGTCAGTTTGAATCATTTAATCGTATGTCAACTTTCGTAGTCCATGACTTGAAAAATTTGATCGCACAGTTATCGCTCTTGCTTTCCAATGCGGAGAAGCACAAAAAAAATCCTGATTTTCAAAGAGATATGATTGAAACAGTATATCTCTCCGTTCAAAAGATGAAACGACTCCTGGAGAAATTAAGTAGCGGTGAGCCGTCGGAAAAAGCTGCTCCCCTTTTTATTGCCGGGTTATTACAAGAGGCAGTAAAGAGTAAATCCATTGTCGAGCCAAGGCCAGTGCTTGAAATACTTGATTCTACTCTTGCAGTTTATGCCAATTCATCACGCCTGGAGCGAGTCATGGGCCATCTTATACAAAACGCAATAGAGGCCACCTCTCGAGACGGTCAGGTTCTCGTTCGACTGCGGGGAGAAAAAGGTCTGGCCATCGTTGAAATAAAGGATACTGGGCATGGTATGAGTGAAGAGTTCATCCGAGAAAGACTTTTCAAACCCTTTCAAACTACCAAGTCTGCAGGCATGGGTATAGGTGTGTTTGAAAGTAAGGAATATGTATCTGAACTGGGCGGGAAACTGGAAGTTACCAGCAGCGAATCGGGGGGGACAGTCTTTCGCATAATTTTGCCCCTTCACCAAAAGGATCATGCTATTGAAGTAGCGATATAAGTCGAGATGCGTTTGTAAAGGTTAGTTCATATTTTTAGAGTCGAAAAAATCAAAAAGAGAGGACGTAAGTGAGTCAGGATAAGAAGAGTTTGCTAATAATCGAAGACGACCCCGGGTTGCAGAAACAATTGCGCTGGAGTTTTGATGCATATGAAGTGCTGGTTGCTGGGGATCGTGAAAGCGCGCTTGCCATGGTTCGACGGCATGAGCCAGCGGTCGTCACCATGGACCTGGGTCTTCCGCCTGATCCAGACGGGGCTTCGGAAGGGCTGGCGACTTTGAAACAGATACTTGAGCTCGCACCGGATACCAAGCTCATTGTTCTTACGGGCAACCAGGATCAGGGCAATGCATTAAAGGCCATCGATATGGGCGCTTATGATTTTCATCAAAAGCCTTTTGATCCCGAAATGCTGGGGCTGGTTGTGGAAAGAGCATTTTATCTGTATGCATTGCAGCAGGAGAATCGTAGGCTATCGCAAACCTTAGAACATTCTCCCATATCCGGCATTGTTACCCGCGATCCAAGCCTGGTCAGGGTATGCCGCAGCGTTGAAAAAGTCGCTCCCTCAGATGCCACTGTAATATTACTGGGAGAGAGCGGAACGGGAAAGGAAATTCTGGCAAAAACTCTCCACCAAGCGAGTGCCCGACAGGGCAAACGCTTTATGGCAATTAATTGTGCAGCGATTCCCGAAACCCTTTTAGAAAGCGAATTATTTGGCTATGAGAAGGGAGCGTATACTGGCGCCGCAAAGCAGACTTTGGGTAAAATTGAACTCGCGGATGGGGGTACTTTTTTTCTTGATGAGGTGGGTGATTTGCCCATGCCGCTACAGGCAAAGCTTCTTCGCTTCCTGCAGGAAAGGGTAATCGAGAGAATTGGGGGGCGTAAAGAAATTCCCGTCGACGTGCGTATCGTATGCGCAACACATCAGAATCTGAAGAAGTTGATTGAGGAAGGGCGTTTTAGGGAAGATCTTTATTACCGTCTGAGCGAGATCGTGATCACTATTCCTCCCTTGCGGGAACGGGCGGGTGATGCTGCACTGCTGGCCCATCACTTCAGGAATAAATTCTCGAACCAGGAAAGGCGTTCATCACTAAACTTTAGTCAGGAAGCCCTTGCTGCGATTGAAAGCCATCCATGGCCCGGCAATGTACGAGAAATGGAGAACTGCATCAAGCGTGCCGTTATCATGACCGATGGTCCCCTTATTAGCGCGGAAGATCTGGGGTTACAGGCTTCAACAACTTTGGCGGAGCCTATAAATCTCCGCCAAATACGTGACAAAGCGGAATGTGATGCGTTGATGAAAGCGCTGGCTAGAGTAGATGGTAACGTT
This sequence comes from Nitrosospira sp., assembly GCA_013697655.1. Classification (GTDB taxonomy): domain Bacteria; phylum Pseudomonadota; class Gammaproteobacteria; order Burkholderiales; family Nitrosomonadaceae; genus Nitrosospira. Next base: position 6,013 of record JACCWK010000190.1, on the reverse strand, counting down.
GTAAAGGCAGCAGAATTACTCGGCGTAAGTCGTCCTACCATTTATGACTTAATGAACCGTCACGGGCTAAAATAAGAAATTTTCGTAGTTATCTCTTTCTTCATTTAATAATAAGCAGGTTTTTTGATGGCAGATCTTGTCCATAAGCTCATTTATAAGTCCGCTGATCGGTTTTCCGACGCGGAAGCATTGGTATATCAGGAAAACCGAACAAACTATGCTGATTTGGCTGAAAGAATCGAGTCAGCCGGCAAGGCCTTGCTTGCTTTAGGCCTCGATCGGGACGAGCGCGTTGCGGTTTACCTGGAAAAACGTCCGGAAACAGTGATTGCACTATTTGGCACCGCTGCGGCAGGGGGAGTTTTCGTGCCGGTTAACCCACTTCTTAAGCCGGACCAGGTAGCGTACATTCTGCGTGACTGTAATGTACGAATTCTGGTCACTTCGGTGGAACGGTTAAAGTTGCTTGGCGCAGTTCTGCAACAGTGCCATGACCTGCACTCCGTGATAGTGGTCAACCCTCCCGAGGCTTCTTCCGTTACCCCTGGTCTGAATGTCATATCTTGGGACGATGCCCCGTTATCCAGCAGGCAGATTAAGGCCCACCATTGTATCGATAGCGACATGGCAGCAATTCTTTATACCTCCGGAAGCACCGGCAAGCCAAAGGGTGTGGTTCTTTCTCACCGTAACCTCGTGGCAGGAGCGATGAGCGTTGCTCAGTACTTGAAAAACAGCTCCAGCGACCGGATTCTGTCGGTGTTGCCGCTGAGTTTTGATTACGGGCTCAGTCAACTTACAACAGCTTTTCATGTTGGGGCTACAAGTATCCTGATGAATTACTTGCTGCCGCGGGATATCGTCGATACTGTTAAGAAGGAAAACATTACTGGTCTCGCTGCAGTGCCCCCGTTGTGGATTCAACTCGCCCAGTTGAAATGGCCAGAAGACATTTCATTGCGTTATATTACAAATTCCGGCGGGGCAATGCCGCGAGCCACTCTCGAGTTGTTGCGCGGCATATTTCCCAAGACAATGGTATTTCTTATGTATGGCCTTACCGAGGCCTTTCGCTCGACCTTTTTGCCCCCGGAGGAAGTGAATGGGCGCCCCGATTCCATAGGTAAAGCCATTCCCAATGCCGAAGTGCTCGTGCTACGCGAAGATGGCTCGCCGTGTGCTGCCGGCGAGCCGGGAGAGTTGGTGCATCGTGGAGCCCTGGTGTCCATGGGATACTGGAATGATCGGGAAAAAACCGCCGAGCGTTTTAAACCTTTTCCTTCCCGTCAATCCGGACTGACCATTCCGGAGCTGGCGGTATGGTCTGGAGATACGGTGAGGATGGATGAAGAAGGCTTTCTGTATTTCATTGGTCGCCGCGATGAAATGATCAAGACATCGGGTTATCGTGTCAGCCCCACCGAGGTCGAAGAAGTGATATATGCCACGGAACTGGTGGGCGAAGCTGCGGCCATTGGGATTCCCCATCCGGTTTTAGGTCAGGCCATTGTCTTGATCGTAACGTTGCGAGGGGGCGGAAAATTTGATCATGATGCGTTGGCGGCGGCTTGTAAGCTTCATCTTCCTGCTTTCATGCTACCCAGCCGCATTGAGTCCAGAGAGGGCAATTTGCCGCGTAATCCCAACGGCAAGATTGACCGAAAACTTCTGGCCCAGGAGTTGCAGGATATGTTTATGGAAGCCGGCGCATGAATAACCTCCGCCCAAAGCATGCCCCGCTGCTTCAATTCCCGGTTCGCGACAATTGTATCGAAATAGGCGGTATGTCCCTTACGCGCCTGGCGCAACGGGTAGGCAGAACGCCTTTTTATGCTTATGACCGGCAGAAGATCACGGAGCGAGTTGCTTTTCTACGTCAACATCTCCCAGATGAAGTCCACCTCCACTATGCCATGAAAGCCAATCCCATGCCTGCGGTCGTCCAGCATATGGCGAGTCTTGTGGATGGGATTGATGTGGCATCAGTGGGCGAAATGAGAGTTGCTCTTGATACGCCGATGCCTTCAGGATTGATCAGTTTTGCCGGCCCAGGCAAGGGCGAAGACGAACTTTCCTGCGCGATTGCTGCGGGGATTGTCTTGAACATGGAATCGGAGCAGGAAATGGAACGAATCGCCAATCTTGGTACTTGCCTCGGCATTCGTCCAAAAGTGGCGGTGCGTGTCAATCCTGATTTCGAACTTAAATCCTCCAGCATGAAAATGGGCGGGGGACCAAAGCAGTTTGGAGTGGACGCGGAACGAGTCCCCGCCATGCTTGGCCGGCTTGGGAAACTCGAGCTCGATTTTGAGGGATTTCACATTTTCAGCGGGTCACAAAACCTGAAGATTGCGGCTATCCAGGAGGCCCATGAAAAAACTCTGCAGCTCGGCATCTCTCTTGCTCAGTATGCCCCCGGTCCGGTTCGCTTGCTGAATATCGGCGGTGGTTTCGGAATTCCTTATTTTCCAGGCGATGAGGTGTTGGATCTGGCGGGGGTGGGTGAAAACTTGCAGCGTTTGATGCCTGAAGCAAAACAGCAACTTCCCGATGTTCGCGTTGTAATCGAATTGGGACGGTATCTGGTAGGTGAATCGGGTATCTATGTGTGCCGTGTACTGGAGCGAAAAATGTCTCGGGGACAGGTTTTCCTGGTGACGGATGGCGGCCTGCATCACCACCTTGCAGCCTCCGGGAACTTTGGTCAGGTAATCCGCAAAAATTATCCTGTTGTTGTCGGAAATAAAGTACATGGCAACGAACGGGAAGTTGTCTCGGTAGTGGGGCCGCTTTGCACCCCTCTGGATCTATTGGCAGATCAGATGGAAATGGCCAAGGCCGAGATGGGAGACCTTATTGTCGTCTTTCAATCAGGCGCTTACGGCCTCACCGCGAGCCCGACGGCATTTCTCGGCCATCCTGCACCCATTGAAGTCTTGGTTTAGCAAGCAGGATTATTGCTGATCGGCGGATAGGTAAATTTTGCCAAGCGGTAGCCACAGATTGACGTTAACCAATTAATTAACAACAAAAAATATGGAATGGTAATGTTTGGGAATATCGAGGATCAAATGTGAGCGGGTTATGCGGCTGGATAGGTCATGGCGCTACCGCCACTGAAAATTTGCAGCTTGTCCAGCGAATGTCTGTGCCGCTTACCCGTTTTGACGGTAGTAAGGTTCAGGCATTAGCTGGGGGGAATAGTGCGTTAGCAGTTGCGGCAAACGCCCATAGCGCACATTTTTATCAGAAGGAAGGACTTCTCGTAGCAATCTGGGGACAAGTCGGCTTTAACGAGCCTCGCCTGAACCAGCTTTCCCAGGCCGAGGGCCCGGCAAAAACGCTAGCCGACAATTGGAGGGAAAGAGGAGAAAAGGTGTTTGAGAGTCTGACAGGAGCATTTTCCCTTTGCATCCTGAATGAGGATAAGAATGAGGCCGTTCTGGCAATAGATCGCATGGGCATTCATCCGCTTTCCTTCCAGATTTCGGGAGGGGACCTCGTTTTTGGTTCATCGGCGGATGCCATGATTTTGCACCCCCGAGTAAAAGTCGAGGTTGCTCCACAGAGCTTGTACAACTACGTTTATTTTCACATGGTGCCCGGCCCCAGTACGATTTATAAGGGGCAAGAGCGCCTTCTGCCCGGTGAATATCTAATTTATCGGAAGGATCGCGTAGAGACTCACAAATACTGGGAAATGCGTTTTCTTGAAGACGATAAGCGTCCCTTTCAGGAAATTAAGCGGGATTTTCTGGGATTGCTGCGCTCAAGCGTGCGCGAGGCGATCGCAGGCGAAGAGGCGGGAGCTTTTCTCAGCGGTGGAACTGATAGTTCCACGATCGCGGGAATATTGGGAGAAGTAAGTGGTCAGCCAGCCCGGACTTACTCTATTGGTTTCGATGCTTCCGGTTATGACGAAATGGAATATGCCCGCATTGCGGCGAGACATTTTGGTACTCAGCATCATGAATACTATGTTACTCCCATTGATATCGTGACGGCCATTCCAGAGATTGCGGCAATTTTCGATCAGCCTTTTGGCAACGCATCCGCCATCCCTACTTTCTATTGCGCGCGCATGGCTAAAGAAGATGGACTGAGCAGGATGCTGGGTGGTGACGGAGGAGATGAGTTATTTGGCGGCAACGTACGCTATGCCAAGCAACATCTCTTCGCCCTGTATGAACAAATCCCTTCGGCGTTGCGCAAGGGAATGATTGAGCCGTTAGTATTTGGTATTCCTGGCGGAGCTGCTTTACCGCTGGTGAAAAAGGCTCGTAGTTACATCGAACAAGCATCCATTGCAATGCCGGCGCGTACGGAAACTTATAATTTGCTGGACCGTTATGGCCATGGAGAGGTCTTCACCCCGGAGTTTCTGGCTGCTGTCAATGCGGACGATCCCGCTTTTCTTTTGAATCAAATCTATCATCAGTCGGATGCAAAAAGTTTGATCAACCGTATGCTTGCTTTTGATCGTAAGTTCACACTGGCAGACAACGATTTGCCTAAAGTGGCAAAAGCTTGCGAATTGGCAGGGATGAACGTAGCTTTTCCACTTATCAGTGATGAGATTACAGCTTTTTCTTTACGACTTGAACCCCACCTCAAGCTTAAGGGCACAAAATTGCGTTATTTCTTTAAAGAGGCGTTGCGAGGATTCCTGCCACCAGAGATCATCACCAAGCAAAAACACGGCTTCGGCCTGCCTTTCGGCGTGTGGCTTCAACATCACAAACCGTTGCAGACCCTGGCTTCGGATAGCCTGAGTGATCTCAAGGCGAGAAATATCATACGCGCCGATTTTATCGACAAGCTACTTGGGCGGCATCTCGGCGAGCACGCGGGTTATCATGGGACCATGGTTTGGGTACTTATGATGCTGGAGCAGTGGTATCGGCAGCGGTAGACTTTAGAACTTGAAGGGTGCCAAAAAAGAGGGTTAACTTTTGCTTCAGCCAGAACGTTCTGGAGCATGAGTTGGCAATATTTTTACTATTCAGCCAAATCCGAAATCCATGTAGATGCCTGAATGCTTTTGATCGGAAGGGTGATCCGAGGCAGTATCGTGACGACTATGACTCGATGGGAATAGCAATTACCTCAATCTTGCATATTTCCCCTGCCCTAGTGTTTATCGGTGGTCCAAGCTTCTAACAACATCCAGTGTCAACTCAGCGGTTATGCCATCTAGACATGAAGAAGCTCTGTGCAGGACGAATAGTTAAGGAGATTCTGGTGCTTCAAGGACAAATGCTGTCTATGATGTAAATGGTTCCCCGTCTCGACTTACCATGCGAGGCAATTCAAATGACTTCGATAATACCCATATAATTGTAGGGGAGCTCATGAAAAATGAAACATTGGTGGCTGCTTATATTGCTGATAATGCTGGCAGGGCTATTCTTTGCGTTCGACCTCGGACGCTTCCTCAGCTTGGAGGCGCTCAAGAGTAGCCGGGATGAGCTGCAACAAGCCTTTCGAGCTCGGCCACTGCAGATAATAGGCCTTTATGCCGCAGTTTATATTGTCATAGCCTCGCTTTCGCTGCCGGGAGCGACGGTCATGACATTGGCTGGTGGCGCCATCTTCGGCTTGGGAGTGGGCGTTCCAGCGGCAGTAATCCCCGCCGTTATTGGGGCAACTGTAGCTTTCTGGGTTGCGCGCTACGTGTTTCGAGATGCGGTGCATCGCCGCTTTGGCGACCGCATGGCATCGATCAATGCCGGTATTGAGCATGATGGCGCATTTTATCTTTTCTCCTTGAGGCTGGTACCCGTATTTCCATTTTTTGTCATTAATCTGTTGATGGGCCTCACCGCCATTCGGACCCGCATCTTCTTCTGGGTTAGTCTGCTGGGCATGCTTCCTGCCACAATAATTTATATGCCTATGAACCATTTTCAGCCTCATCTGCTCAAATTCATTGAGATCAACTATATAAGGAGTTGAGTCATGAAGACCGCAGAGCTGAGCCTGCTGGATTGGCAGGAGCGATTTGGCACAGAGG
>JACCWK010000189.1 GCA_013697655.1 Nitrosospira sp. | reverse complement strand
TCTGTGCCAAATCGCTCCTGCCAATCCAGCAGGTTCAGCTCTGCGGTCTTCATGACTCAACTCCTTATATCGTTGATCTCAATGAATTTGAGCAGATGAGGCTGAAAATGGTTCATAGGCATATATTGTATTATGGGAAAATTCACTGATGCGCCCCACCCGTTTAGAAAAACCACCAGCGAATCGCGACGACTGGCGAACTATCCGCTCCTTGCTGCCTTATTTGTGGGAATTTAAAGGCAGGGTAATTTTGGCGCTGACCCTCCTGGTTATGGCCAAGCTTGCCACCGTTGCTGTGCCACTGGTCCTGAAAGAAATAATCGACGCTCTGGATCAACCGCGCGCCATGCTGGTCCTGCCCGTTTTGCTGCTGGCGGGTTACGGCTTGCTACGCCTCAGCAGCACACTCTTCGGAGAATTGCGCGACGCAGTATTTGCAAAAGTTACACAGCGCGCGATCCGGCGGGTAGCAATCAAGGTATTTGGTCACTTGCACGCATTATCGCTGCGCTTTCATCTGGAGCGCCAAACTGGCGGCGTGTCGCGCGACATCGAGCGCGGAACCCGGGGCATTTCCTTCCTGCTTAATTTCATGCTGTTCAACATCCTGCCAACATTGCTGGAAATCGGTTTGGTCGCAGTTATTCTCCTTTCCAGATACAACGTCTGGTTCTCGATAATCATCTTTGCGACACTCGCTGCCTACATTGTGCTCACGCTGGTCATTACCGAATGGCGCATGATTTTTCGCCGAACTATGAACGACATGGATTCAAAAGCCAACACTCAAGCTATCGACAGCTTGTTGAACTACGAGACAGTTAAATATTTTAATAACGAATCCTGGGAAGCGCAGCGGTACGATGAGCATATGCAGAAATGGGAAGTTGCAGCGGTTCGTAACCAGACCTCGCTTGCGGCACTCAACTCTGTGCAAAGCGCCATTATTGCGATAGGCGCGACCCTGCTATTGCTGCTGGCCGCGGAGGGAGTGATCGACGGCAGCATGACCCTGGGTGACTTGGTACTGGTCAATGCGTTCATGTTGCAACTATATATGCCATTGCATTTTCTCGGATTTGTATATCGTGAGATCAAGCATTCCCTGGCGGATATGGAAAAGATGTTCAAATTGCTGGCGGAGAATGAGGAGATCAAGGACAAGCCTGACGCAACCGAGCTTATTCCCGGCGATACCGCGGTGAGATTCGAGGGGGTGAATTTTAGCTATGAACCCAATCGCCAGATTCTCTTTAACGTGGACTTTTATATCCCTGCTGGGCGTAATGTAGCCGTAGTGGGACACAGCGGCTCCGGCAAATCAACACTGGCACGACTGCTATTCCGGTTTTACGATGTGACTGCGGGACGGATTCTGATAAACGACCAGGACATCCGCAATGTAACGCAGAAAAGTCTGCGTGAAATCGTTGGCATCGTCCCGCAGGACACCGTGTTGTTTAATGACAGCGTTTATTACAACATCGCCTATGGACGCCCTGATGCGAATCGCGAAGAGATATTCGAGGCAGCCCGGGCAGCTCACATTCATGATTTTATCGAAAGCCTGCCGGATAAATATGAAGCCACGGTTGGAGAACGAGGACTGAAACTTTCGGGCGGAGAAAAACAACGTGTTGCCATCGCGCGTGCAATTCTGAAGAACCCAAAAATACTTATCTTTGACGAAGCGACTTCGGCGTTGGACTCGAAATCAGAAAAGGCCATACAGGCAGAATTGAAGCGTATTGCCGTAAATCGTACCACCCTGACCATTGCCCATCGGCTATCCACTATCGCTGATGCCGACCAGATTCTGGTTATGGAAAAGGGCAGCATTATCGAACGCGGCACTCATCGGGAACTACTTGCAGTAAACGGAACCTATGCTCATATGTGGGAGCTCCAGCAGCAGGAAGAGCAGACGCGGTTGCAACTGTCAGGTAACGGAGAGGACTCGCATAATCCCCCACCATAGCAAGACCGATCCAGCTTGTGGATACCTAATTGTCATTTAACTTCATTGAGTTAATGAGCTTATGAATTGACTCGGGATCGGTTGGTTTCACCAGGTGATGTACGAAGCCCGCTTTCTTGGTTCGCTCAAGATCATCAGGCTGCCCATATCCACTGTACGCGATCAACATAGTTTTTTTTGTCTCATTCATTTCCTGAAATTGCCTCGCCAGCTCCATCCCATCGGGCTCCGGTTTACTTAAATCAAGCAGGGCGACATGCGGGACGAACGAAGTCGCCTCTAGTATGGCCGACTCGAAATCATAAACTGCGCGTACCTGATATCCATACGCGGCCATCAGCATGGCCATCGAATCGGCACTGTCTATATTGTCGTCTACGATCAAGATGCGTGCCGTGCCTGATTCAGGCACGGCACTCGCAAATGGAGCCGGAGCGGCCCCGATATCAACCAACGGAAGCCGAAGAACAAACTCGCTGCCCTGGCCTGTACCTTTGCTCGATGCCATGATTGTGCCGCCATGCAGGGAAACGAGCTGGAACACTAAGGACAGACCGATACCAAGGCCACTACTCGATTTCCGGACTGCGCGTTCTTCCTGCATGAAAAGCTCGAAAATTTTCGACAGCATCCGTTGAGGTATGCCAATCCCATTGCCCGCGACTGACATCACCAGCTCATGTCCTTCACGGTGAACATCCAGCAATATATTTCCCCCTTCGTCAGTGAACTTCGCGGCATTAGTGAGGAGATTTTCAACAATCTGGGCAAGACGGACCGGATCGCCATTGACAAAAAGCGGCTCATCCTTGATCGCTACTTTTAGATTGTGCCTTCGCGTATCAACCAGCGCCTTGGTTGATTCCACGGCATGATGCACCACAACCACCATGCCTGCCGTTTCCTTGCGTAGCGCAAGCGTTCCGCGGGTGAGTCTGGCAATGTCCAGCAGATCGTCTACCAGGCGAGTCATATGGTCTACCTGCCGGGTAATGGTCTCACGTGCCCACAAAAGACGTTTGTCGTCAGAGTTGACAAATTTTAAAGCCTGAGCGGCATTGCGTATGGGCGAGAGAGGGTTGCGAAGCTCGTGCCCCAATATGGCAAGAAACTCATCCTTGCGCCGATCAGCCTTACGCAACTCCTCTTCGGCGTTCTTGTGATATTGAATATCAGCACTTGATCCGACAAAACCGACCAACTTCTCCTGCTCAAATCTCGGCTCGCCGACAAAACGCATCCAGTTGTAGCTGCCATCGGCCTTGCGCAGCCTTAATTCGCAATCATATCTCTTGCAGGCAGCTTCCGCGTTTGAGCATGCCTCCAGATAAGCTTCCAAATCGCTGCCATGAACGAGACTATGCCATCCCACGTCCAGCAAATCCGCAGCCATTCTCCCTGTCACGTCGGCGAAACGGCGATTTACAAATTCAAACCGGGCGCCGAGGCCGCTGATCCATATAAAGACGGGAGCAGTGTCTGCAAGGGTCCGGAAACGTTTCTCGCTTTCACGAAGCTCGTGTTCTCCTCTTCTGAGCGCGTCAATAGGAACGAAGGTGACCACCACTCCTTTTACACGATCCTCTTCTATGCGGTAGGGCAACACCCGACGTAGATAGTAATTCCCCTCAGGGGTATGGACTTCGTCTTCTGCAACCGAGCGAGTGCTCTGCACCTGCCGGGCAACCGTAATAAGATCCTCTGGCTCGAGCCGCGACGCAAAGTCTCCGATGGGACGGCCCATACCGGATGGGATGAGGCTGAAGAGCTTGCAGGATGCGGGAGTAAAACGTTTGATGCGAAGTTCCCGGTCAAGGAACAGGGTGTGTAGAGAACAAATAAACTGTCCGGGTCTGTAGCAAATGATCTGTCCGGTTTTATGCTATCCCGAAGGGGGGATAGACATGAGACGGACGGAATGGTTACAGGAGACTCGGAAGATGAGATTTGAA
>JACCWK010000188.1 GCA_013697655.1 Nitrosospira sp. | reverse complement strand
TCTGTGCCAAATCGCTCCTGCCAATCCAGCAGGTTCAGCTCTGCGGTCTTCATGACTCAACTCCTTATATCGTTGATCTCAATGAATTTGAGCAGATGAGGCTGAAAATGGTTCATAGGCATATTTTTTTATTCGTTACGCATTTTGCAGTCTTTGTGGCAGGAACTGGATTTGATGCGGATGACTAAAAAAGCAGGTCAATTTACTCAAATTTTTTAACTGTATTACGTAAAGTTCATTTACCGGAAGCAAACCATGGCTACTTCAAGTAATCGGACTTTATGGAAAGGCGCTATCAGCTTTGGCCTGGTACATATACCCGTCGCTCTTCACTCTGCAACCTCGGAAGAAGGAATAGATTTCGACTGGTTGGATAAGCGAAGTATGGATCCGGTCGGCTATAAGCGTATTAATAAAAAAACCGGCAGAGAGGTTGAGAAGGAAAACATCGTCAAGGGGATTGAATATGAGGATGGCAAGTATGTCGTTCTGAGCCAGGAGGAGATTTCTGCTGCTTATCCCAAGATGACGCAAACAATTGAGATAGAGACCTTTGTGCCCGATACCGACATCCCTTTCGTTTATCTGGAGCGGCCGTACTTTGTAGTGCCGATCAATAAAGGGGCCAGGTCTACGCCCTTTTACGCGAGGCGCTTCGCAAGACTCGGCGTGTTGGTATCGCTCGCGTGGTTATCCAGACAAAGCAGCATCTCGCCGTTCTCGTGCCATCCGGTCCTGCACTGGTGTTGAATTTGCTGCGGTGGGGTAACGAAATCCGCAGTTGGGAAAATTTGGATCTTCCTGCCGAAGGCACAAAAGCGGCTGCTATTACAGAAAAGGAGTTAAAGATGGCTGAACAATTAGTAAATGATATGAGTTCGACATGGAATCCTGAGGAATACCGGGACTCGTTCAAGGATGAGATCATGAAACTTGTGGTTCAACCAGAGCAATCGGAAGCGTCCCCGGGCGGAGCACAAATACTTGATCTTACCGAATTGCTCCAGCGAAGTTTGAAAAAGGGTAAGGGCCAGGATGATCAAGAAAAATCACCCGTCAGGACACAAGGTAAAGCGGGCGCGGGGCGGCGTATCGGCTCCGGTCGGCGAGACACGTAAGTCGTATTGTCTGATATAAAAATATGGCGAAGCCGGATTTACTTAAACCCTATCGGGCCAAACGTAATTTTTCCTTGACCTCCGAGCCGAGCGGAATCGAGAAACGCAGCAATAACGTTAAGTCGGCGCTGTCGTTTGTCGTCCAGAAGCATTGGGCCAGCCGCCTGCATTATGATTTCCGGCTTGAGCTGGATGGAACAATGAAAAGCTGGGCTGTTCCCAAGAGCCCCAGCTCCGATTCCAATGACAAACGCATGGCAGCCCACGTTGAAGACCACCCCATCTCCTACAATCGTTTCGAAGGCCAAATTCCACTTGGGCAATATGGTGCAGGCAAAGTCATCATCTGGGACAAGGGAACCTGGATTCCCCTTGACGATCCGAAAAAAGGCTACCGTGAGGGCAAGCTGAAATTTGAACTGCGCGGGCACAAGCTAAAGGGCCATTGGGTGCTGGTTCGCATGAAGAATAAAGAGGAGAAAAAGCAGGAGCCCTGGCTGCTTATCAAGGAAAAAGACGAGTATGTTCGTCCTTCGGGCGAATACAGCGTAGTAGATGAAATGCCTGAAAGTGTTGCCGAACTTAAAATGCCTGAGTCCCAGACGGATGACGGGCCCGCAAGCCACGCCGCGGCAGCTACGAAAAAAAAAGTTTCCGACCTGCCGGAAAAGGCGATTAAGGCTGCTCTTCCTCTCACACTGCAACCGCAGCTTGCAACGCTAGTAGACGGTCCCCCCACCGATCCGGCTGCGTGGATGTACGAAATCAAGTTCGATGGTTATAGGATACTGACAAGGATAGAAGGAAAAAAAATCCAGTTGTTTACCCGCAACGGCAATGACTGGTCTCACAAGCTATCCGCTTTGGTAAAAGCAATAGGCAAAATGGGTCTAAAGGATGGATGTCTCGATGGTGAGATCATCGTGCCCACCGAGAACGGCATTCCGGATTTTCAGGCTTTGCAAAACGCCTTTGATACTTCGCGGACACAGAGCATTATTTACTATCTTTTCGATATACCATTCTATGACGCATACGATTTAAGAAATGTTCCTCTGGTCGAGCGCCGCGAATTTTTGCGAAGATTATTTAAAACCCCCTCTCCGGAAACGGTGCGTTTCAGTGAGACCTTCGATGCGCCTCCCGGCGATATAGTTACCTCGGCATGCCGCATGGGGCTGGAAGGCGTTATTGGTAAACGCAAGAGCTCGACGTATATCCCACGCCGCTCTTTCGAATGGATAAAGCTCAAATGCAGTCAGCGGCAGGAATTTGTTATCGGCGGCTTCACCGACCCGCGGGGTTCCCGGATAGGTATAGGTTCGCTTCTACTTGGCTTTTACGATGAAGAAAAAAAGTTGAGATATGCGGGCAACGTAGGCACGGGATTCAGTGATAAAACGCTTCAGGATCTGAAAGCGAAATTGCACAGAATCGAAGTTGTTCAGAGTCCTTTTGCCAACGCGACCGGTATTGTCCGAAACGTCCACTGGGTTAAGCCCACGTTAGTAGCTGAAGTCTCCTTTGGAGAATGGACCCGAGACGGCTATATCCGCCACTCGGTTTTTCATGGATTAAGAATTGACAAGAAGGCGGAGGTGATCATTCGCGAAAAACCAGTACATTCGAACCCCGCAAGACCCGGATCAGCAACGATCCCGCCATCATTGCGGATAACGCATCCGGAGCGGGTAATCGATTCATCCAGCGGGTTCACAAAAATGGACCTTATCCGCTATTACGGCTTGATCGCTCCTCTGATGCTGGAGCATCTCGAGGGAAGGCCTGTATCGCTCGTGCGCGCACCTGACGGGATTGCGGGCCAGCTCTTTTTCCAAAAACACCTGGAAAAAGATAATATGCCGGGTGTCAATCAGCTTGATCCCGCTATAGATATTGAGCATCCCCCGTTCATGGAAATTTCAACTCCCGAGGGGCTTATGTCCGCAGCCCAAATGAACGTGATCGAGTTTCATACGTGGAACGCCACGAAGAATGCTGTTGAAAAACCCGACAGAATGACATTTGATCTGGATCCTGGCGAAGGGGTTTCATGGAATCTCATGCAGGAATCAGCGCAGCTTGTCCACGTGTTCCTTAACGAATTAGGACTGAAGCCTTTTCTCAAGACCAGTGGGGGAAAGGGCCTGCATGTTGTAGTCCCCATCAAAAGACTGCGCAGCTGGGACACCGTAAAGGACTTCTCCCAAGCCATCGTCCAACACTTGGCCAAAACGATACCGCAGCGTTTTGTAGCGAAGAGCGGGCCGAGCAACCGTGTGGGAAAAATCTTTATTGACTACCTGCGCAATGGGTTTGGCGCTACTACCGTGTGCGCCTGGTCGGTTCGTGCCCGCCCAGGTTTGGGAGTGTCTGTGCCTGTGGCATGGGAAGAACTGGAGGCGCTTACCAGTGGCGATCGCTGGTCTGGTTCCAGTATCCACAGTCGGCTGGATAAGGGAAATATCCCGTGGGCAGACTATGAAACTTCCAGGCAGACCATATTGCCTGCAATGAAGGCACTAGGATTCAAGCCCCATACCGAGACATCGACTCGGCCCGGGTGAGAGATCTCTGTGACCTGGAAGCGACACGATCAAACCGAACGGCGCTTCTACGCTTCATTACATGACTTTTACCTGATTGCCCTTTTCTTGTAAAAGAGTGGAGGCCCGTTCTACGGTTTCAACAACCCTGTGCATGCCTTTCTTTAGCTTCGTCGCTGGCCATGCCCATTTCTTCAAAGGTCTCCTTATCATGTTCCGCCTTCTGATGTCCCTCTATAGGTCTTTGAGGATGAGGATAGTATAGTGGACCCCAATTTCTAGACAGTCGTTTAAGATGGTAGCCTGCTGTAAGGAGGAGCAGGTAAATGAGTGAGAAGAAACGCAAGATTTTCAGTAGTCAGTTCAAGGCCAAGGTTGCGCTGGAAG
>JACCWK010000043.1 GCA_013697655.1 Nitrosospira sp. | reverse complement strand
AAGTTAAATCGAATTAAACCGTGCAGCTTCGACTTTGATGCGCCTGTGAATCCAGGCTGATCAACCGCTGTTATGATGATTAACGGCCACTCCAGAGATAAACTTTAATCGTTCGTAAGGATTTTTTGGTCCAGTGATAAAGTGGCTTCGATTGGATCAGGCCAGGCCGTTCTTGATGGCGTAATGGGTCAATTCGGCATTGTTCTTGAGTTTCATTTTTTCCAGCAGCCGCGCGCGGTAGACGCTGACGGTCTTGACGGACAAGCGCATCTCCTCGGCCACATCGGTCAGGCCCTTGCCCGATGCAATCAGGCATAGCGTCTGGTATTCCCGGTCGGACAGAGTCTCGTGAGGTGGCCGCTCATAGTCGGCGCCAAGGCTATCGGCCATCGCCTCTGCCAGCGTCGCGGTGAGATACTTGCGGCCTCGGGCAACCTGGTGAATCGCAGCCATCAACTCGCCCGGCGCGCTCTGTTTTGTGATATAGCCGGACGCGCCAGCCTTCAGCGCCCGGATCGCATAGAGACTTTCTTCGTGCATGCTGAGCATCAGCACGGGAATTTTCGGGTACTCCTTCTTGATCTGCTTCAGGATATCGATGCCATTTCTATCCGGTAGTGATATGTCCAGTACCACCACGTTCCATTGGCCTTCGCGTACCTGCCGGATTGCGTCCGAACCGCAATCCGCTTCTCTGATAAAAATAGTTGAATCGCTTTCCAACAGGATTTGCTTCAGGCCCTGGCGGACAATAGCGTGATCGTCGACAATCAGGATATTCATGGCTGCCTTGCATTCTATTACTGGATGGTCAACGCACCTTGTTCTTGCCTCGGAGTGAGGGGAATCACCAAACGTACCGTGGTGCCCTGCCCTGGCGCACCGCTCACGGTCAGTTTGCCATCGAGAAGGCCAGCGCGCTCAATCATGCCACGAATACCGAAAGAATTGAACTTCTCGGTATCCGAAGACGCAATGCCCCAGCCGTTATCGCGGACCTCCAGCTCAAGCTGTCCCTGCGACTGTTCTTCAGCCGCATTCGCGGCCAGCCGGACCCAGACATGCGTGGCACGGCCGTGCTTGGCAATATTGGTTAGTGCTTCCTGAAAAATTCGAAAGACAGCCACCGCGGCATCCTGCTCCAGTTCGATATCTTCCTCGGTCCATGCAACTTCGCACGGGATGCCGAGACGCTTGCTGAATTCCCCGGCCTCCCATTCAATCGCCGCAACAATGCCAAAATCCATGATACCAGGCCGCAGATCGCGGGACATGCGCCGTATCGAATCGATGGTCCGGTCCACCAGCTGATCTATGGTGCGAATTTTTTCCAGCAATACAGCGTCGTCGTCGGATAGGTGGCGGCCCAGCCAGTCCAGGTCGATCTTGATGGCTGTCAGATTGCCGCCAAGATCGTCGTGGATCTCCTGGGCGATGCGGATGCGCTCATGTTCCCTCGCTGCCAGGACATGCGCGGAGACTTCCCGCAACCGTTCGTGGGATTCCTTGAGCTCTGTTTCTCTGAGGCGGCTTTGGGTGATGTTGATAATGATTCCTTCCCATATCACCCCGATACCCTTCTCCCGGCGCGGACTTGCCCGCAGGCTGACCCACTTCACATCGTGGAATGACTCGATCCACAAGCGGCCTTCCCAGTTCCACGTGATTAGATCGGCGGCTGACCGCTCCCTGGACCGGCGCAGGCTTTCCCGGTCCTCCGGCAGCACGATATCCATGAAAAGCGCGGGGGTGGTCTGAAGCGTCTCGACCGCGACGCCGAGCACATTCAGGCACTGCCCGCTGATAAACGGCAAGGTGTGTTGACCGTCCTCGCCCAGCATATACCGAAAAACCATGCCGGGAGCATTGGCAAAGATGGTGAGCGGAAGTGCTTTGCCCTCCGCCATTTGCGCGGATTCCTCTTCTTTTTCCTCTGGTTTATCCGTTTCTTTCATTGGCGCGATGATGTCCTTGGCGATAATGATAAGCAACTATTCGGCGGAAACTCGCCGTAACTGAAAAATACACTCAACGAAATAGTAGCGTCCTTGAACAGGGGATATTTTGCCATAACTGAGCAGGCTTAATTGTGCCGTGCGGCATGAACTCGTGTAGATAGGCGTCAAGTATCGCGGAATTGCGATAGACTGCTGTATTGTTAAATGAATGGTAGTCGTGTCGTGCAGACGAGCGAATTGCATTTACATTTTATAAATCCCTGAATAGCTCTTGAAATACTTCCAAAAGCTTGGGCGCTCTTCCCGTAGCTAAGGGATCACTTAGAGCTTTCGCTTGATCCGCATTGCAAATGAGGGAAGCCGCCACGATTGCTCTTTCCGGTTTAGGACCACTGCTTGAGACTCCATTAGGATAATAATCCTCAATCGCACCCTTAGATAAGATGCAGATACCCTGTGCACGAAGATCATCCAGAACGGGTACAAGTGCCGCTGCCGCGATGGCGTCTTTACGACAAACACTAACACGAACTATCTCTCGTTCCCATGTAAATAGTTCATCAATCGAGCACAGGATTTGTTCGTTAATGATTTGTGTTTTCTGAAGTGTCCGTAAAGCAGCTTTCGCCGACACATACTTTTCTCGCCATGTGTATTGATTTACTCTATCTATTATCTGACGTGATGCCGGTTCAGCAATCTCCCCAAGTGCAGCGATACGCTCGTCAATTTTTTTCAATGCGGCATCGCGAATTAAATCGGTAGTAGAAGCAGCACCAAGATGGTTATAACCTTCAAAAAGTGCATCGAGATCTGCAACTAGTTTTACCTCTATTCCGAAAAGATTGAAGAATTTACGAAATTTGGAAAAATTTCCTTTACCTAAGACCCTAACCATCGCAACGTTTTTTTGATCAAAATTCCAAAGCGGGTCAAAAAACTTAGATAAATGCCTGCAAAATGCATCATCAGATTCTCCTTCGAACAGTACGACTCTTCCACTGAAGAATGCTGCTTCTGCATTGTCGAACTTGGCAAGACGAAACACTTCTGCACTTGCTTGATCCAGTTTAAAATTAACGGGGTTAAGAATACTGAGCGGCTTGGGACTAGCATCTTTTTTTGCTACCCGTACAAAGCTAGCAGTAATTCCGGGGGCGAAAAATATAGGTGAGTGAGTTGTTACAACGACCTGATATAATTCAGATATATCTGACAACGTGTCGAATAGCATCCTCTGTGATTTAGGATGGAGATAAAGCTCAGTCTCTTCAAATAAAAACAACAGCGGTCGCGCTGCCGGTCCTTGCCCCGAAGTATCATTTGTTTTCTGTTTTTGTACGTAAGCCCTCAACAAAGCAAACGTTAGAGAACGTTTTAGACCATCGCCTTTATTATCGATTAAGTCATGAGTATAGTGGACCCCAATTTCTAGACAGTCGTTTAAGATGGTAGCCTGCTGTAAGGAGGAGCAGGTAATGAGTGAGAAGAAACGCAAGATTTTCAGTAGTCAGTTCAAGGCCAAGGTTGCGCTTGAA
>JACCWK010000137.1 GCA_013697655.1 Nitrosospira sp. | reverse complement strand
ACCTATCACGGCGTCTCCTCCAGGTATCTGCAAGAGTATCTCAATGAGTTCTGTTACCGCTTCAACCGGCGGGAATGGGAAGCAGAGTTGCCATTACGCCTCCTCAACGCTTGCCTGACGCATACTTAGATAAAACTGAAAATGGTTTAGAGGCATAAATTTAAATGATTCGGCGATGACGCGACTGATCTTTCCGATATCATGCTCGTAATATTGAAAATCAAGGCGGGGCTCGTCGACTGAAGGATGCCAATATTCGTTGACAAAATCATGGCGCGAATAAACGATGCCTTTAGGCTGCGGTACTTCGACCCCATCGAACCCGTGTTGAATAGCCAGCCGTTTGGCGATGCGGAACTGATCGCAAGCAGGCTGAGAAGTCGCCGGCGTAGCCGAGCCGAGACCGGCCTTGTAACGCTGATCGAAAAAGACAGCGAGCTGATGCAAAAATACGATCGCAAAAAGAGCGTCACTTTCCTCGCGCAAACGAATTATTCCCTTAGCAAGATCATCCGACGATTTGTACACTACGAGCGAAATGTCGGACCCGCATAGTGTCGCCGGACGTACTTCAAGCTGGCACTCGACGACAATGCCAGCGAGGCCGAATGAACACTTGAACTCATGGAATACCGAGCCGTCTTTTTGGGCGGATAGTGTGCATAGATCGCCCCCGTCATTGACATAAGTCAGGGCGAGGACATGGGCAGAGAAATAACCGGAGCCATCCAGCAAAGACTCCTTTGTATCACAGACTGCGACCGAACCCACGGATGCTTCGCCAATTTCCGCCTGAAACGGGATTTCCAAGCCGTGTGCCTGGAGCCACATATTAAGTTTTTTAAGTCGGCATCCAGCCTGCACGCGAACAATTTGCCGTCCCCTCTCATCAAGTTCGAGCCCCATGATTTCATCAAGCTTGCGCGTACACAACATTGTCCCACCATCATTAACGATGGTGGATGTTACCGAAAGCAGCGAACCGACTGGATGGACTGGCGTTGGAAAACGGTCCGCGTCACGTACGACTGCCTGAACATCAGCGTAGCTTATCGGTTCAACATACACGGCTGGCCGGGTACTGCGGCTCAGTCCCCTGTTGCTGTAAGCATGGCCTTCATTTTCGATTAAGCCTTGGAAAGGTTGAGCCTCCTGCCTATCCTTTTTCAAAAGGCTGACGGGAGAATCGGTTTTATTGAAATTTCCCATGGTCTGTACTTTCCCTATTCTTTCAATCGCCTTTATCTTTCCCCCACCTTATTCAATTACCACATATCTGCAGATGTCGGGTTCTTTTGCGAGCAACGATGCTGCCTTTGAAAAAGCATCCTGCACATGGGCGCTCGTAAAGTGTGCATTGATAGCGGAATCGGTCATCCATTCTTCAACGAAAATAAAATCGCCGGGGTCGGCTTTGTTTTGAAGAAGCTGATAGCTGATAGCTGATACAACCATTTTCCGCGCGCGTTTTTCCAACCAGATCCATCAGAAGAGATTTAACCTCCTCAACCTTGTCAGGTCGCGCGGCTACTCTCGCGAGGACTTTAACAGTCTTATTTGCCAAGGATCACCTCCTGAAGCGCATTGTTCAGAAATACCGTGGGCAGAATTCTATTGCCACTAGTTCACCCCAATTTTTCTTTCGAATTTTTGCGCAGCATATTCTGTACCGGTACCTTCCGTCAACTGCCTGTCCAGACCAATGCGTAGCATCGTCTGGGGCAGCTGTTACCTCTTCGCAGCCACCTTTCCCGGCCGAGCGCTTCCTCACCGCCTCAAAGAGTTTAGGGATTGCAATTGTGTTTGACATATTAACGACAAAGGCCGGAATCAGCCCGCCCGGATTCGTCAGCAACGTGTAGGTGAGCCGGGTGCGCGTACCGCCTTCGAGCGGTTCCGCCAGCCATGAGCCTTCGCTGAGTTTTACTCGCACCACACCCTCGATTTCTGGCTGAACCTCGGGGACTGCCTTCCACTCGATTTTGAATATACCGCCGTTCGCGGTTGTGCCATGCGTCATTCCGACCTTGAGCGGGTAGTCGCGCTCGCTCACGAACGGCGGCACAACGCGCGCATAAGTAATAACTTCGTTGTCACCCATGCGGCTGAGTACGCGCGATTCCTTTACATATGGCATAAAATCCGGGTAGTGTTCGAAGTCGGCGATGACGTTGAAAACAACCTCCGGTGGAGCCTCCATTTCCGTGACCGCAACAATTCTGCGGCCCTTCTCCACGTCCTTCGTGAAGATGACAAGCTCGCGGGTGCGATAAGCTTCGGTCCAGCCTACGCCAGGGCTTTTCACGTCGAATGCCTGCGCGGATGAGGCAGCGAATAGTGCAACGACAGCGAAAGCAGCAACGTGGCGCATGGGATTCCCGATAAACGTCTGTTTAGCAATTTCGATGCTGGGTAAAGAATTCTAATTCTATTCTGGCATTCCGGATCAGTCTTTAATCAGGCGAATACTTCGGAACCATCCCCCCGCCAATACGGGCACATCTCTTTCCAATCTCAGTTCTGGAACACCCGCCAGCACCTCTTCAAATACCACATCCAGCCGGGTAACTATATGCCGCGACAGCACATTCAACGTCCGTCTGATCCACGCGGTTTCGCCCGGCTTGAGAAACTTGTCGAGTATCAGCACGCTTCCGCCCGGCTTCAGCACGCGGGCGGTTTCTCGCAAACAGCTGAGCGAATCCGGAACGATCGCCAGAATCAAATGTAGCACCGCATGATCAAATTGTCTGCTTGCAAACGGCAGCGCCATACTGTCTCCCTGGACAAGATTCAAGCGAAGACCCCCGATGCGCGGTTTTGCGCGATTCAGCATGGCGGGGGTAAGATCCAGGCCGGTATAACTATGGCTTGGCGAAAGATACGGCAGATCAAGCCCGGAACCGATCCCATTGATGAGAATATTGAGGCCGGCCTGCTTCGGCAATTGCCCGAGGCTTGCCGCGCGCACACCAGTGGCTGCAGTCGCAAGCAACGCATCGTAAAGCGGAGCGATAATCGTATAGGAATGACGTAGGGACATGAAAATATTCTACTTCTGATTTCGTTTCGTCATTTTTTTCACCGTCGTTTTCACCGGTTCGTCTGGCTGATGGAGCTTACTCGGCATACGGTCCTCACGATGAGCCCAAACCAGCATAATCGTGCCTGCTGCGATCATCGGTAACGAAAGCCATTGCCCCATGCTGATACCGAGCGTAAGTACGCCCATGAAGCCATCCTCCGGCTCACGGAAGAATTCAGCAAACGAGCGGAATACACCATACCCGATAAGAAACATGCCCGAGACCGCCCCTACCGGTCTGGGTTTAGCCGAATAAATCCACAGCAACGCAAAAAATGCCAGCCCTTCCAGCGCAAACTCATAAAGCTGGGAAGGATGCCGCAAAAGATTGTCCACATGGGGAAAAATCATACCCCATGACACATCGGTGGGACGTCCCCACAGCTCGCCATTTATAAAATTACCAATGCGGCCGGCTCCCAACCCCAACGGTACCAGCGGTGCGATAAAATCTGTTACAGCCAGCCACTGCAATTTATATTTTCGGGCCAACAGCGCCATCGCAGTAATGACGCCAAGAAAACCGCCGTGAAATGCCATTCCTCCTTGCCATACTGCGAAGATTTCCAACGGGTGCTGGAGATAGTGACCAAATTGATAAAATAGCACATGCCCCAGTCGGCCACCCAGTATCACTCCCAACACACCGTAAAACAGCATATCATCGAGCACACTGTCAGTGAATGCCCCTTGGGGATTGCGCTTGATGCGGTTGCGCCCCAACAGTATGAAAAACGCAAATCCCAGGAGATACATGAGTCCGTACCATCGGACGGCAAGAGGGCCAAGATAGATGGCAACGGGGTCGAACTGGGGGTGAACGAGCATGGGCTTCGGCTTTTTGCGGTAAAATAAGTGATTATACGTTAAGAAATATTTAAATAAATTTCCGCGAGCGCGATGGCTCTGCGAGGGGGAATATACCAAAAGACGAGAGAGGCGAGGACGCGAATGGTGATTCCCTTCGGCAGGAGCTGACAAAGCAAGCCCTCCGTAAAGCAGAGCCCCATGCAGGCTGCGCCAAAATCGAGCGTCCCACGGAGGACTTCCTCAGAGGTTCCTTCACAGCTGTTACCCCAGAACGCGTAACGTATGATGGGGAAATCAAAACAGACAGCTGCGATCTGAGCTTCCTTTTATTTTACATATTACGATTAAAGCACTGTCTCCGCATCCCTACCATATAAGGGTTTTTTACGTTTCACACCATTCTTAAGGAGTATCCATGCCAGACAACCAACGCAGCCGAGCCATCACTCAGGGTGCGCAGCGTTCCCCCAACCGCGCCATGCTACGGGCGGTAGGTTTCAGCGACGAGGATTTCGACAAACCCATCGTCGGCGTGGCCAATGGCTTCTCCACGATCACGCCCTGCAATAAGGGATTGAATGAGCTGGCCATAAATGCCGAGCAAGCATTGAAAAAAGCAGGGGCAATGCCACAGATGTTTGGCACCATCACAGTATCCGATGGCATCTCCATGGGCACCGAAGGCATGAAGTACTCGCTGGTCTCTCGCGAAGTAATTGCGGATTCGATTGAAACCGCAGTGCAAGGAGAAAGTATGGACGGCGTAATTGCGATTGGCGGCTGTGACAAGAACATGCCGGGTGCGATGATCGCTATGGCGCGAATGAATGTTCCAGCCATTTTTGTTTACGGCGGCACCATCAAGCCCGGCAACTATAAGGGAAGGGATCTGACCATCGTCAGCGTTTTTGAAGCGGTCGGACAATATACTTCGCACAAGATAGACGCAAAAGAATTACTCGAAGTGGAGCGCCACGCCTGTCCGGGGGCTGGATCCTGTGGCGGCATGTTTACCGCCAATACCATGTCGTCGGCATTTGAAGCGATGGGGATGAGCCTGCCTTACTCTTCTACGATGGCGGCGGAGGATGACGAAAAACATGCAAGTGCCGCCCGCTCGGCGGAGGTGCTGGTTGACGCAATCAGGAAACAGATCCGGCCGCGTGACATCGTTACGAGGAAATCCATCGAGAACGCAATCGCCGTAATCATGGCAGTCGGCGGCTCAACCAATGCGGTATTGCATTTTCTTGCTATTGCTCATGCGGCAGAAGTGGAGCTCACCATCGACGATTTTGAACGTGTGCGCGGGAGTGTACCCGTGCTGTGCGATCTGAAACCTTCGGGCCGGTATGTGGCTACCGATCTGCACAAAGCGGGAGGTGTCCCCCAAGTGATGAAGATGCTGCTCGAACATGGCCTGTTGCATGGCGATTGCGTGACCATAAGCGGTCAGACTATCGCAGAAGTATTACAGGATATTCCCGCAACGCCACGCAAGGATCAGGACGTAATACGGCAGTGGGAAAATCCCATGTATGCGCAGGGCCACCTCGCTATACTCAAGGGCAATCTCTCTATTGAAGGCTGCGTGGCTAAAATAACGGGAGTGAAAACACCAAAGATCACCGGGCCGGCACGGGTATTCGAGTCGGAAGAAACTTGCATGGCAGCAATACTTGCGCGCCAAATCCGACCCGGCGACGTTGTCGTAATACGCTACGAAGGCCCCAAGGGAGGGCCCGGCATGCGTGAAATGCTCTCGCCTACTTCCGCCCTCATCGGGGAGGGGCTCGGCGACTCGGTAGGACTTATCACCGATGGGCGCTTCTCGGGCGGGACCTACGGCATGGTGGTCGGCCACGTCGCGCCCGAAGCTTTCGTAGGCGGGACTATCGCGCTGGTGCATGAAGGAGATTCCATCACCATAGATGCTGAACAACGTCTGCTGCAACTTAATGTCTCGGAAGAGGAGCTTGCAAGACGGCGCATCAATTGGGAGCCTCCGCAACCCCGCTATACGCGGGGAGTGCTGGCGAAATATGCGAAATTAGTTTCCACCGCCAGCCGCGGAGCCATAACGGATTAATCGCATTTTCCCTTGACCAGAAGCCATGCCTAACCATCTTGCCAACGAAACCAGTCCTTATCTTCTACAGCACGCGGAGAATCCCGTGGACTGGTATCCTTGGGGAGAGGAAGCACTGACGCTGGCTCGCACCCAGAACAAACCGATACTGCTTTCCGTCGGCTACTCGGCCTGTCATTGGTGCCATGTCATGGCGCATGAGTCTTTTGAAGATGCAGAAGTTACCGCAGCGATGAATCAGCACTTCGTAAACGTTAAGGTGGATCGCGAAGAACGCCCCGATCTCGACCAGATTTATCAGGCCGCCCTTTACATGCTAACCCAACGTAACGGGGGCTGGCCGCTGACTTTGTTTTTGACGCCTGATCAGAAGCCATTCTTTGGCGGCACGTATTTTCCTAAAATCCCGCGCCACGGGCTGCCGGGTTTCCTGGATCTGTTGCCACGTGTTGCCAAGGCTTATTATGCTCGCGGCGACGAAATCGAACGGCAGAGTGTTTCGCTACTGCGATCATTTGCCAACACACTACCATCTGCAAGCCCGGGAATGTCGGTATTTTCAGAACAGCCGCTAGATCAGGCGCTAGCGCAGTTAAAAGACCGATTCGATTCGGTGAATGGCGGTTTTGGCGATGCGCCAAAGTTTCTTCACCCCACGGAACTGGAATTCTGTTTGGGCCGTTACTTTGCCACAGGCAATGCGGAGGCGTTGCAAATGGCAGCGCACACTCTGCAAAAAATGACGGAGGGGGGCATCTATGACCAACTGGGCGGCGGTTTCTGCCGCTACAGTACGGATCAGCACTGGAGCATTCCGCATTTCGAAAAAATGCTTTATGACAATGGACCATTGCTGCGGCTCTATGCTGATGCCTGGCTTGCCACCGGCGACCCCTTATACAAACGGGTCGTGGAGGAAACAGCCGAATGGGTGATGCGCGAAATGCAATCGCCAGGAGACACAACAAGTCCTGTGAATATAGGGGATGGCTACTACTCGACATTAGACGCGGATTCCGAGAATGAGGAAGGCAAGTTCTACGTATGGGATCGCGATCAGGTTGCGCAAATTCTGTCGCCGGACGAATATGCTGTGGTTGCACCCTATTACGGCCTTCTGCGTACTCCAAACTTCGAGCACAAGCACTGGAATCTGGAAATCGTCCAGCCTCTTGCGGAAGTTTCCCTGACTATCGGCATTACTTCGGAAGAAGCACGAAAAAAGCTTGCATTGGCGCGCCGAAAACTTTTTATTGAGCGCGAATTACGCATCCATCCGGGCCGCGACGAAAAAATTCTAACCAGCTGGAACGGGCTGATGATCAAAGGAATGGCGCGCGCAGGGCGCGTTTTCGAGCGGGCCGATTGGGTGCAATCGGCCGCCCGTGCGGTGGATTTCTGTCGTTCTACCCTATGGAAAAACAACCGTCTGCTGGCGACCTACAAAAATGGCAGGGCGCATCTTAACGCCTATCTGGACGATTACGCGTTCCTGCTGGATGGCTTGCTGGAACTGATGCAGACAGAGTTTTGTCAGGCTGATGTGGATTTTGCCGTAGCGCTCGCCGATGTGTTGCTGGAGCAATTCGAGGACAAAGAGGCGGGAGGTTTCTTCTTTACCAGCCATGACCATGAAAAACTGATTCATCGCCCCAAACCAAGTCATGACAACGCCACACCTTCAGGCAATGGCGTGGCGGCGTACGCTCTGCAGCGGCTTGGTCATCTGCTCGGCGAATTTCGCTATTTACAAACGGCCGAACGCGCACTTGGGTTATTCTATCCTGCCATATCTCGCCATGCCAGCTCCTACTGCAGTTTGCTAGTAGCGCTGGAGCAATCACTCACGCCGCCACCAATTGTCATCCTTCGCGGTCCGGCGCATGCTCTGACAGAATGGAAAAAAACGTTGCGGCGCAGTTCCCCTCGTACTCTTGTATTTGCCTTGCCGTCGGAACTTGTTGGGCTACCGCCGAGTCTGAATAAACCGGCAGCAATGGATAATACTGTCAACGCCTGGGTCTGTCAGGGCGTTAAGTGCTTACCGGAGATCTTTGACTTGCAGGAATTGCTGCGCGTCTGCGAAATTCAAGGTAAGATAAGAACCCCTTTATAATATTACTTAACGGATAAAAGGAGCGAGCATGAAAGCTGTCTGGATGGGATTGGTTGCAGCATCAGCCCTGTTAGTGGTGGGTACCGCGCAAGCGAACGCCGACTTGGCAAAAAGCAGCGGTTGCATGAACTGTCACACAGTTGACAAGAAATTGGTCGGACCAGCGTTAAAGGATATCGCGGCCAAGTATAAGGATACCCCAGGCGCTCAAGCCGCTCTGGAAGAGAAGGTAAAGAAAGGGAGCACAGGCGTATGGGGACCGATTCCGATGCCTCCGAATTCCAATGTCAGTGACGCCAATATTAAAACTCTTGTGCAGTTCATTCTATCGCTCAAGTAAACCGGTATTGCATATAGAAAAAGCCGACGCATCACCGCGTCGGCTTTTTTATTTCTCAGTCACAGGAAATAGTGGAAAATATAATAATGTCATGTCTCGCATGTTCATTCCATATCACTAATCAGGTATTGTGTCCTACTCAAAGATAAATCATGGGCTGGTTTGCGGCTAACCTGGTAAGCGCATTTCTGCTCCCCCCATTAAGTCTTATCCTGTTAGGTGCGACAGGGGTTCTGCTTCTTAAGCGCCACCCGAGAGTGGGCAAGGTTCTTGTAGTATTTGCGCTGGCGCTGCTATATCTGCTGTCCACTCCATTTGTCGCCGAAACCGCGCTGCAGAAACTGGAGACACTGCCTGCCCTCGAATCCTTCGACAGCGTACAAGCCATTGTTGTACTGGGTGCGGGTACATATTTCAATGCTCCGGAATACAACAGTCATACCGTGAACCGGCTCGGCCTGGAGCGTATACGATATGCCGCGCGACTGCATCGGCTCACGGGTAAACCCATTTTGGCGACGGGTGGTACTCCCCTGGGCAGCAACTCTTCTGAAGCCGCACAAATGCGGGAGGTACTCGAAAAGGAGTTTCAGGTTCCAGTTAACTGGATAGAGGAAGCCTCGGGCAATACCCGTGAGAACGCCTACAAGAGTTTTGCAGTATTGAAAAGAGACAGGATCACCCATATCGCGCTAGTCACTCATGCGTGGCATATACCTAGGGCAGCGAGAGAGTTTGAGCAAGCCGGGTTTAAGATTTCACCTGCTGCGACCGCATTCACCACAAGATATAAGACGGATTTATTCGCATTCATCCCAACGGCTGGCGCTTTGCAAAAAAGCCAGCTATTTTTGCATGAAATCATTGGCATGTTGTGGTATCGGCTGAGTCCCCCTCCCGGTTAGCCTTAGAACCAGACATCCGCCGAGGTATTGAAACTACCGCCTGCCATGCTATCGCAGTCTATAGTGGACCCCAATTTCTAGACAGTCGTTTAAGATGGTAGCCTGCTGTAAGGAGGAGCAGGTAAATGAGTGAGAAGAAACGCAAGATTTTCAGTAGTCAGTTCAAGGCCAAGGTTGCGCTTGAA
>JACCWK010000040.1 GCA_013697655.1 Nitrosospira sp. | reverse complement strand
TTTTTCTTCTCCTGCTGTCAGTACAATCTCCGGGGCAGTTCGCATCGGTGTCCTCCTGTCATACGTTCTAATACCTGGACAGCAGGGGTGATTATTAGTTCTGTTAATTACGGCGTACTACACTAGTGCAATCCTATTTTGAGCGGACACTAAACTTGAGTTGGCATCAACCAACGTTTCGTCTCGCATGAAATTTTGCTCCACCCACGTCCGTCGATCACGAAGTAACGACGCGATTTCCTGACTGGCGAACGGCTCGAAGCCGGTGTTGCAAGCCTGAGCAAGCAATACTGCACATAGGCTGGTTGTTAAAACTCTGATGCACGTGCCTTACTTTCGGCCACGTGCGTGAAAGAGCTGGTAAATCCGGTGCGTGCAGCGATTTCAAGCATTATTTCAGGCAAATCTACGAACGGCATTCGCTCTTTCACCATTTTGCGCAAAGTTTTCAGTGAGGCAGGCTCATCGAGCTTATCGAGTGTGCTCAGGATGAGTTCTTCCTTGCCGGCCACCGTTTCGAAACGAACTGCCGGGTTCTCTGGCAGCCGTGCAGCAACAGCGCGATAGGTCTGATCCAGTTCCAAAGCCAGCGCCGCGAGCGTTGACTCTGGGTTGGATGTGAGCGCGAGGGAGCGGCACACCATAGGACGTGTTGTGTCCCACTCCAGACCAGTCAACAAGCCAACACGGGGGGTCACTGTAACGCCAGCTCGGCGCGACGAATACGTTTCTCCGGCATAACGCTGTTTGCAATTGATCCAGCGCACAGAAAGTAAAAGCCGCTGGATTGGTACCGCCATTTTCCTGTTTGACATGGCGCTGCCAAGCCTTGTTAATAATATCTGTCGGCGGATCATGATCGGGGCGATGCCGTAGCCATTCAAACGCTTGCAGTAATGGTTTGCCGGCAGGATTGCTATCGAACTGAATGGTACGTAAGAGCTTTGGCAGAAACCGATTGACCGTGGCTTGTTTTTTCTGCAGCTCCAGGTAAAACACGTCGTTGGGCGGTCGAGTGAATGCATTGACATCTTTGAACGCTTGCGCGAGCGTATTGCGACCAACGGCTGCATCGATCTGCGCACGTACTACGTCGTTTGACAAAGCTGGATCGAGCAAAATATGGCATGCTTTGGCGAGTATCGTGGCGGCTTTGTTGAGGTCGCGGAGCGTACGCAGCCTAGTTTTGCGATCAGCTTGTTCGGCTTTGGCAAACAGGTCATGCAATAGCATGTCGAGTACATCAAGGGCATCGTCTTGCGCGGTGGCTTCGAGGCAATGCATGAATGCTACCAGTGTGGCCATACGCCTGGCAGCAGGCAATCGATTGATGGCGGTGACTTTTGCTGTACCGGCAAACCGCGCCAGCGAAGCCAGACGGCTCTGTGGAATATTGGATGCTGCCGGTAATGTGATACCCAGTGCGCGCACGGTTTCGATTCGCTCGAGTGCTTTCACCAACGCTGGCGCACTGATCCTCACTGGTCCTTTGCGCAGCTTGTCGAACCAGGATTGACGACCACCGTCATCGGTGATGGTCAGCAGCTTTTCCAACCGTGATCGCTGATCGGCGTTGACGGTCTGCCCGAGTAGAGTCTACAAACGTGTCTCCATGCGTGCGTGTATTTCGGCAATGAAGCGCTCCAGGATGGTCACACCGGGTAACAGCACCTTATGTCCAATCAGCCAGGCACTGGCGTGATCGAAAAGCACGCTGGGTCGGTCGGTGCCGGTCCAGCACATGGCGCATAACCAGCGCCCGAGCCGAAAACGCACGCCCTTGTCTACGAATTCTCGATAGCCGTATCGCGTACGGATTTCCGCAGTGTGCCGCCAACGTTGCTCGCTGTCGCGGTATGCAGACACACACGCAGAATCAGCCACTTTGACTTGCGATGCAAGTGCTTCCACAACGGCCTGCGGCACAGCAGCCGGATCTTCGAGGAACGTACCGAGAAATCGCACGGTGGTCAGTTGCAGGGCGTAGCCAAGACGGGTGAAGTCCCGACGCTTGATGTTAATCCATTCCAGATCGTCGTCATCCAGGTAAAAATAGCGCGTTAGTTCGATGGTTGAAAGCGCATTTGGGTAACGACCGTAGCGCTCTCGTTGAGCAAGTGTCAGAAAACTAACCGGCATGTAGCCTTTCTCTGTCAGGTGGGTGGTGGTACAAAGATATACTCTCAAACGGAGGTTTTTGATAAGCCTCGTCGCTTCATTGATGAGGCACACAGAATCAAGGCGTTTTCATTCTCACAAATAGTTCTTGAAACTATATGCTCAATCCACTATCATGACAATGAGTTTCGATAAGGAGCAAAGCATGGAACAATTGAATCGCATTACCCAGCAACCCGGCGTGATGGGTGGCAAGGCCTGTATCCGTGGGATGCGCGTCACGGTCGGCATGGTCGTCGGTCAGATCGGGGCCGGTCACAGCGTCGATGAAATCCTTGCCGACTATCCCTACCTGGAACGTGAGGACATTATGCAGGCGCTTCGCTACGCCGCGTGGCGGGCTGAAGAACGTGAGGTCATGCTGACCACTACATGAAGCTGCTCGTCGATATGAATCTGTCGCCGCGCTGGATCAGTGCGCTGGCCGACGCAGGTATCGAGGCGGTGCACTGGTCAATACTTGGCGCGAACGACGCGGCGGACTCGGAAATCATGGCCTATGCTAATTCCCATGACTACGTGGTGCTCACTCATGACCTGGATTTCGGCGCAATCCTTGCCGCCACACACGGCGAGAAGCCCAGCGTCGTGCAAATCCGCGCCGAGGATGTCAGTCCGGACGTGATCGGCAAGCAGATCATCGCCGCCTTGCGGCAGATGGCATCGGAGTTGGAGGAAGGCGCGCTACTTACGGTCGATCCGAACCGCACGCGCTTACGTGTGCTACCGTTGCAGTCGAGAGACTGAAAAGCCATGTTGATCGGTTATGCCCGCGTTTCGACGCAAGACCAAAACCTTGATCTTCAAATCGACGCCTTGACAAAGGCGGGCTGCAAAAAGATCTTCGACGACAAGATCAGCGGCAGCCGCGCCGAGCGGCCCGGACTCGCCAAGGCACTGGAAATGCTGCGCGAGGGCGATACTCTCGCCGTATGGAAACTGGATCGGCTTGGCCGCAGCGTCAAGAACCTCGTCGATCTGGTCAGCGAGCTACACAAGCAAGGTATCCAGTTCAAGAGCCTCACTGACGCCATTGACACCGGCACACCATCAGGCCGTTTCTTCTTCCATGTCATGGCCAGTCTGGCCGAGATGGAGCGGGAACTGACGGTCGAACGCACTCGCGCAGGGTTGGAAGTAGCCCGCCAGCTTGGCCGCAAGGGTGGACGCAAGCGGCAGATGACCGACAGCAAGATCGAGTCGGCCAAGAAGTTGCTGGCCAACGGCGTTCCGCCCCGGGATGTGGCCAAGAACCTTGGTGTGTCCGTGCCAACTCTCTATCGTTGGATTCCGGCCTCTGCAAATCCTTAAGTCGGTTCACTGTTCCATTGCGCCCCAGACCCCAACCACGAAGCCTCTGCCATTGATTCTCGTCTTCATCTCCCGCGCCAGATCGCCCGCGACGTTGCCAAAAAGGCCTTTCCATGCGCCTATCGTGTATGCGCCTCCCGCAACGACACTCCTTTTGTTATCGATCATGGCAGCAACGGTCCCCTATCGGGTATTCTAATCTCGCCGTGAACTTCCAAAACCGTGCTTCCCCAACCGGGGAGCACCCATCTTTTGAAAGCGTTTCCTGGTTCATAGTCCATGATCCTTGCGTTAAAAAGAAACCGGGGCTCAGTCTCATCGCCCGACCAGAGAAGTTGCTCTTCCTCAAGAGCTGTCGTAAGGGCTTCGTTCAGCAGGGCAGCCGGATCGAAATCGAACTGATTTGAGGTCTCCATGGTTATCTTTCCCACTTCTACGGTGGCTCCGGGCCTAGCAGCCTGTCGGACTTGAAGAATCGAAGCTTTTGCAGCCGATTTCCTTTAAGTCCGACAGGCTGCTAGGCAGCGCATCTGCAGCAGCGCCGCCGGTTGACTTTATCTACCCCGCCGCACAACTCGATAGCAGCGCGACAGCGATAAGAAGAATCAGAAAAACAAAATGTCCGGCAGTATCATGAGGCAGGTCAAGCTGATACGGGTTTGATGGCTTTATTTCTTTTCCTGGATGCCTTTTTTGGAACAGGCAGCGCATTACCACTGTTTTTCATAAAAACCCAGGTGTTTTTACCCTGGGTGTAGTGGTGCTGTGCTATTTTCGGAGCAAACATCGGGTGTTTGCTATTCGGTATGATTTAAAATGCCGGGATGCTGTGGTAATTGAAATCCGGCAAACGATATACGACACGCTCCAAGCGACCGATATGAGGACGATGGGAGAATTGAAAAACACGATCTAATCGAATCGGCAAGCAAGTACTATGCGTTGAGGAGGACTTCAATCAGTTGATGCCATTTTCGAGAATGCACCACTGAATCCACATTCCCTGCACTTGTATATGTCTACCTCGCGAGCGTGGGATGTAACTTCCAGCGCAGATGCCTTTTCGCTTTTTAACCAGCATATCGGACAATTATTGCCAACGAGCGTTTTTATCCGTCCGTATGCATGGTGCACGACAGATTTCTCTGCATTAGATTTCCTGACTTCATTCGCATACATAAGCGCGTGTTGTCTGAGTTCGTTGACTAAATCTGACACGATTACTCATCCGCCAATAGTTAAAACGAAAGAATGCTGTAAATCCGCGTTAAAGGATCACTATTATACAGTAGCATAAAATTCCGCTATTACAAGGGAGTCGAAATGATTGAGCGAATTAAACATAATGTTAACAGCTGGCAAAGTGCGGCACTTCGTGTACAACCAGTTTATCGGAGATATCCCCGGCATCCCCCTGTATTCAGACAACCTTCGGTTGCTCTCCATCCCGGGCCCTGCGACAGGCGTGCCGGGTGTCTCCGTAGGAACGCCCACAGGGGTGGTATTCAATCCCGGGAATCAATTCACGATTACGCAGGGCTCTATTACCGGACCAGCGAAATTTCTTTTTGTGACCGATACCGGCACTATTTCAGCCTGGACAGAGCGCAAGAATCCAGACGGCAGCTATGATCGTCAGTCATACGCCAATCTCATGGTGGACCGGTCGTCAGCAGGCGATCAATATTTTGGCATCGCGATGAGCCCAAACAACGATCGTATCTACGTCGCCAATTTCGGACAGAATGCAGGAATTCAGAGTTTCAATAGTTCCTTTACCGAGGTTAGCACTCCGACCGCCTTTGTGAGCCCTTTTTCCACGTCGGCGACCCCACGGCCCGGCGATTATGCGCCATTCACAATATCCAGGCACTGAGTGGACCGGGGGGAACAAGTCTTTTCGTGCCCTATGCCATGACGCAGGAAGACCCGGCAAGACCAAGCCAAATCCTAGGCGGAGAGGAGGTCCACGGTGCGGGGTTAGGGCGGCTTGCACAGTTCGATCCCTCTGGCGCACTTGTTCAAACCTGGGATGACCGGGGTTTCCTCAACTCGCCTTGGGGTGTTGCCTACGCGCCGGCTGACTTTGCACCTATAGTGGCGATCTGTTAGTAGGTAATTTTGGCGACGGCACTATCGTGGCATTTGATCCCATTAGTGATCCGACCGGACTTGAGGGATTCTGGGCGCATAGTGGTTTCATTCCACGACTGAACAGCAAATTGTCAGGATCAATCCTACGTCACGTTATCGACAAGGCGTTGCTACGAGCGTCATATCAGGACAATGAGGCTACGACCAATATGTCGCAACCCGCCTCCTGTATTACATGCGTTGTTACACCGCCGGGCAGCATCTCGTTCCGCTCGGAGTGACCATGTTTACCAATAACGATCAGATCGGTTTCAAGCGTTTCCGTTTTTTTGCGGATTATGTCAACCGCAGCACCCTGTTCTACAATGCCGGTCAACGAACTACCCGGTGTTTCCAATTCGGAGACAAATTGCTGCATTTCCTTTTTCTTCTGTGCATGAACTTCCGCTTCGTAAAATTGCATCAGTTTATAGTCTACCCCAGCAGAATGTAGCTTGGCCTCGAACGGCACCTCGAACGCATGCAAAACAGTAATATGTGCGTGCGGAGCAATGTTCATGGCAAATTTTGCAGTCCGCCAAGAAGCTTCGGAGAAATCCACAGGTATCAGTATGTTTCGGTACGCTACCTGAGGTTCGCGCTTGACGATCAGCAAAGGTCGCGTTAGCTTGCGCAACACTTTATCGACGGTGGAACCGACAAACAGATCTCGCACAAAACCACCGCCATGAGCTCCCAGGATGACTAGGCTCGCATCCAGAAACTCCGCGTAACGGACAATTTCTGTGTAAGCGCGCCCGACATTCAATGTCGTCGTAATTACCTGAACCCCATATTTTTCGAAAAGCTTGTGTTCAATTTCGGCTAACTGCTTTCGCGATGATTCCATCAATCGCTGTTCTGTTTCCAGCGGAGTCTGATCGAGATGGCGCAGTGCTTCCAGCGCAAGATGATCGATGACATGTAGTAAATGTAGCGATTCGCTACCCAGGTCATGCGCCAATAAGGCAGCCCGTGCTTCGGCGCGATTCGCAAATGGAGACATGTCGGTTGCGACCACTATCCGCTTTATTGGGAACATGCAGAGTATCCTTTGGCAAAGGTTTTCGGATTCAAGCAGTGCTCAACTTACATAAGAACTTCGCATCATGCCTTGGTTTTACTATTGAGAAAGCACGGTATGCTGAAAGTAAGCCAGCTTCTACAAGCACTTCTATTTCAAAAGCAATCATTTGTAATGATTACTTTTATCAGCTTACGTTCCTACATCGCGTGACCAAACGTATCGTAGGCTTATATTATGTCGTCCAGCTTGAAATGATGCGCAATCAATTGTCTTACCTCGATTTTGCCTAACGCTACGGCTTTTATCAGCATCGGCGTTGTTACAGTCGACGAAACGTATTGTCTCACGAACCCTCGGTACGATGCTGCTAACGAGCGCAGAAAGAAGTCGATCGTGCCGCGTAATATCGAACTTAAAGCCACAGAGAGGCTAATGTCTCTCTGTGCTTTTATTTGATATCCCTGGCTAGCAGCCTGTCGGACTTAAAGCCTGCATAAAATAGTATAATGCACGTTAAATCATAATATTAATACAATATCGCCATGAGCCACTTCAGACCGATCAAACGCGACATGAACTACCTGTTCCCGCCTTCGATGAACGACTGGCTGCCGGAGCAACACTTAGCGCGCTTTGTGGTGGAAATCGTGGAGCAGCTGGACCTGAAAGGCATGGAGCGCGCCTACCGGGGAACAGGAAGCGCCCCGTTCCACCCCGCATTGCTCCTGTCTATCCTGGTTTACGGCTATGCC
>JACCWK010000095.1 GCA_013697655.1 Nitrosospira sp. | reverse complement strand
ATCCGGCCACCTGCTCCACGATGATCCGGCCGGGTCAGTCGGAGCGGAGCGACGCAAGATTTTCAGGTTAAGTTGTTTGATTGCCGGTTGTCAATTTTCCCCTTTCTTTGCGCATAGAACTGCCGCTCAAGTTGATCATGTAAGCGTTGTGCACTAGCCGATCCAGAATGGCATCCGCCAGTGTCGGGTCGCCCACTGCTTCGTGCCAGTGGGAAACCGGTAACTGGCTGGTGATGATCGTGGCGCGCAGGTTGTAGCGATCGTCCAGTATCTCCAGTAGATCGCGCCGATGCTGACCGGTCAGTACCGCCAGTCCCCAATCGTCCATGACCAGTACGTCAGTCTTGCCCAGTTGCCGCATCATCTTCGCGTAGCGCCCATCGGCTCGACCCACATCCAACTCCTGCAACAGGCGCGGCAGTCTGACGTAATATGCGCTATAGCCTTCCCGGCAGGCTTTGTGCGCCAGTGCACAGGCCAGCCAGGTTTTACCGACACCTGTGGGCCCTGTGACCAGCGCGTTCAGGTGTTCCGCCACCCATTTGCAGTCGGCCAATTTCATAATCAGTGAGCGGTCCAGTCCGCGCGGACTTTTGAAGTCGGTATCTTCCAGCGCTGTGTTTTGTTTTAGCTTGGCTGCACGTAACCGTATCTGCAGGGGCCGGTTGTCACGCTCGGTCAGTTCCCTGTCAACCATCAAGCCCAGTCGCTCCTCGAACGGCATGGAGCCGATGCCGGGAACAGCTTCTTGCTCTTGCAGTGCGCGCACCATGCCGCTCAGTTTCAGTTGTTGCAGTTTGTCCAGCGTGGGGTGATACATCATGATTCAGGCTCCTGTCAGTGGTAGTAGCCGGCGCCACGCACGTTGGCATGGAAGATCGGCAAGCTGGTTTGCTTGGCATCCTGCGGCAGTAGTAATTCATCCAGCCGGTGCTTCAGGATGGAATCAACCGAGGAGAAGCTGATGGCGTTGGTGGTATATGCCCTGCGGCATGCCGCCTCTATCCGATTGTTGCCATAGCGTTTGCCCAGGCGGATGATGCCCACCGCTGCGCGGAATGCTTGTTGCGGATGTTGCTTACGCTCGATCAGGGCATCGATCAGTTTGCTGGTGTACTCGCCGATGGTGGCTGCCCAGTTAATAATGCGTTCGGGTGTAAACGAAGCCATCTCCTGATGCGCCTTGGGCATATGCGCCGATTGTGTCGAATAGCGTTTGCCGTTGCCGTGCACACGGGCGTGGCTGGCAACACGCTCTCCCTTGTGCAAAATCTCGATGACGTACTCGCTGAAGCTGACATCGAGCTGCTTGCCGATCAGCGTATGCGGCACCAAGTAATAGCGCCGGTCGACTTCGAGGTGGTAATCCAGATTGACCCGGGCCTTCTTCCATTCGGTGAACACGTGACGCTCTATGGGTAGTGACCGCATCGCCGGATAGTCCACGGTGCAAAACGCCGTCTCCCGGCAACCTGGCAGCTTCTTGAACGGACGCTGATTCAGCCGGACGAGCAGTTCGCTGATGGCTACGTTCAGCTCCGCCAGGCTGAAGAAACCGCGGTTGCGCAGACAGGCCAATATCCAGCGTTCAACGATCAGCACCCCGTTCTCGACCTTGGCCTTGTCGCGTGGTTTGCGTGAGCGTGCGGGGATCACGGCAATACCATAATGATTGGCGAAGGCGTGATAGCTCGGATTGGTGTCCGGCTCATAGCGGCAAGTCTTGGTGACGCCGCTCTTGAGGTTGTCCGGCACCAATATCTCAGGCGCTGCGCCGAAGTGTTCCAGCATGCGGATATGACTGCCAATCCAGTCTGGCAGGGTTTGGCTCCAGGTGGCGTCAGCAAAGGTGTAGTTGGACGCACCCATTAAGCCTACGAAGATTTGCGCCTGGCGGATCTCACCTGTGTGCCGGTCGGTGACGGGCATCGTCTGTCCCGCATAATCAACAAAGCATTTCTCGCCCGCCAGATATTCCTGGCGCATGACGGCATCCAGCCGGCCAAGCCATTCACGGTAATGCTCGCAGAACCAACTATAGAGAAATCCTTCTGGATGGTTCACTTTGTATTCCTGCCACAGCAAGAACAAGGTGACGCCTTTGCTGCGCATTTCCTGATTGACCTGCGCCCAGTCGGGGGCGGGACGCAAGGCATCTGGCAAGGCCGGTTTGGCCCGGAACAACCTCGCTGCAATATCCGCATCCGAAAGTGCAGGCGGCAGTGGCCAGGATAGGCCGGATACCGCAAAGCGCCGCAGATAATCGCCGATGGTGCTTCTGGAAGTCTGCGTGCTTTTGGAGATCTGCCGTTCCGACAGATCCAGTTCAAACTTCAGTCGTAATACTTCTCTGATTTTACGCATCGATAACCGCTCCATATCCGCCACCTCTTCCGAAAAAGGTACGGATTGTAAGTGAAAGTTATCTTGCGCCGTTCCCTGACCAGGGTGGCCGAATCGTCATGGAATCAGTGGCCGAATGTGCGTGGACTGGGTGCCCGAATGACCGTGGAATTCGCAGGTGTCTGAAGGTTTTTGCTTTTATGGATATGCGTTCCTGCTGAGATTCAATGAGAACTGTTGGATAGAGCCGATAGACAGCCAGAAAAGGAGATCCGTAATTAATCTAGAAAAAATGGTAAAAGAACTGAGCGAACGAGCTCTTAGAGAGGACCAAGAAAAGCGCAAAATGGAAATTCCGGACATTGTCGGTTCTTTATGATAAATCAGCAACCTACGTCAATATCATCATGGCGGTTGGCTATGCGGGATTTTTTGCTGTATGGTCGAATATGAAGGTTTACATGTCGACTTTCGATATGCGCATCTCAGCGCTTTGTATGCTCACGTCCATCATTTTATTTGCCATGTGGGAAGTAACGAAAATGATTATTACCTCTCATAAGCTTCACGGAATGCAAGAGGTAATAAATGCTTCTCCTGCTGAGTTCAATGCAAAATTAGCAGCGCAGCAGCATGGGGCGGCAATCCTGCATGTTCAAGTGATGAAATGGTGGCCAATCGTTTTGTTTCTTACGATTGTTACGGCTTTAGTCGCTACCAGTATACTTATTTACAGTTTTATTATTAATCTCCTAGTGTAGTGAGTCATTCTGTTTGGAACTTAAGCGGCGATTGGCGCGGATGACTTTTTGCAGGATGTCATTAGCCTTGGCAGTCCAGACAAAAGGCTTGGGGGATTGGTTATGCATGGCGATGTATTCCTTGATGGCGGC
>JACCWK010000092.1 GCA_013697655.1 Nitrosospira sp. | reverse complement strand
ATATTGCTACCCCAAGCATGGTCAACAGACCAAACTTGTACCACTTCGAGTCGTACCACAGCGACATGTCGTAATCGCGACCACTCGACCCCGCGTGGCTGCTTGTTCCCAGTGTTGTTGCCATTTCCATTACCTCCTGTTGCGTTAATCGAGTACCCTTGTGCTGCTCTGCGCCGCTCCGCCAGCCGAAGGCTCTGCCTCTTCCTCCGCCGCGCTTCTTGTGCCGCCAGCAATGCGCAGCCCTATCCTACCTGTACATTACATACCCACAACCCTGTAAAGACTATCCCCGAAGGTGCGCCAAGTCAAGCAGTTTGTCCGACGAGGCGTAGACATAAACCCGCCCATTATATTGAATTGCCCACTCGCCCGAATCGCCCTGAATTCAACCCTGAAGAGTATCAGGTCAAGTTTTCGATATTATAAAACTCATTTGGAAAGCGTCCATCAGGTAATGGCAGAAGAAGCCGACCCGCCGCAGCACTCATGGGAGCGTGAATGGCAAATTTCAGTTACCCTCGTCGTCAAAAGAGTCCATCTATTTATTTCTTAAGCTAAAAACGATAATCGCTAAGCGGAGGAACCCCGGTTAAAACTCACCATCGCGACAAAATCCCCTCCAGCTGATCCAGGCTGCTGTAATGAATTACAACCGTTCCCTTGCCCTTTTTCCCGGGGTTTATGACTACCTGTGCGCCAAGTTTCGTCGAAATATTTTCTTGTAAACGCAGTAAATCGCGGTCGTGTTTGGGACGTTGTTTTGCTATGGGGTGCTCTATCCGGTTCACCAGCCTTTCGGTTTCACGTACCGAAAGCTGTTTGTGCACAATCAAATTTGCGGTTTCTATTTGCTTGGCGGCAGGAAGTGAAAGAAGTGCACGCCCATGCCCCATGTCGATCTTGCCCTCCATTAACAATTCCTGTACAGGGGAGGGGAGGTGAAGCAATCGCAGAAGGTTGGATACCGCACTGCGGGAGCTACCCAGAGCTTCGCTGGCAGCCTGGTGAGTCATGCCGAATTCCTTGATAAGCCGCTGAATGCCCATCGCTTCTTCCAATGGATTTAAATCCTCGCGCTGAATGTTTTCGATCAGCGACATGGCCAGCGCGGCCTCGTCCGGCACCTCGCGGATCAGTGCAGGGACTTCCGACAGTCCGGCAATTTGCGCTGCACGCCAGCGCCGCTCTCCCGCTATGATTTCGTAATACCCGGGGGAAACGGGTCGTACTAGCACCGGTTGCATTATCCCCTGCGCCTTTATGGATTCAGCAAGTTCCGCTAATGAATCCTTATCCATGTGGGTGCGTGGCTGGTATTTACCCGGTTTCAGCACGGAGATTTTCAAATTCCGCAACGATTCCTTTGTATTGACATTATCGTCATTACCCGACAACAGTGCGTCCAACCCTCTTCCCAAGCCCTTCAATTTCATAGTTTTTGACCGCTCCACGTCTTCTGTCCTTTTGATTCTGTCTGGGATTTTGTTAGGCCGGTGCAGAATTGGCGAGATCTCTGTTGAGCATTTCCCCCGCCAGCGCCAGATACGCCTGCGTCCCTTTCGATAGCTTATCGTGGCATAGCGCAGGAATGCCAAAGCTTGGCGCTTCGGCTAATCGCACGTTGCGGGGAATTACGGTACGGTAAACCTTCTCGCCAAAGTGCTGTTGCAATTGGTCCGACACCTGTTGAGCGAGTATGTTGCGCGGGTCAAACATGGTGCGTAGCAAGCCCTCGATTTCCAGCACCGGATTCAAATTCATGCGAACTTTTTTAATAGTATTCACCAGATCGCTGAGTCCCTCCAGTGCGTAATACTCACATTGCATAGGAATCATTACCGCATGAGCCGCGCACAACCCATTGAGGGTTAGCAGGCTAAGCGCAGGGGGACAATCGATTAGAACAAAGTCATACTCGTTTTCTACCCCTTGCAGAGCTTCTTTAAGGCGCGTTTCCCGCCGGGATAAATTCACCATTTCTATTTCAGCGCCGGCTAAATCCCGATTAGCCGGAATAAGATCATATTTACCTCTGGTAGAAGTCACGCGTACATCCACAATACTTTGACTTCCCAACAACACGTGATAAACCGTTTGTTGCAGAGCACGCTTGTCCACACCGCTTCCCATGGTAGCGTTACCCTGCGGGTCCAGATCGATCAACAAAACACGGCGCTTGGCAGCCGCGAGACTCGCCGCGAGATTGACACTCGTGGTAGTTTTTCCTACCCCGCCTTTTTGATTGGTTATTGCTAGAATTTTCGCCACTGCGCCCGCCTCTGAACCGGTACTGCCGGAAACCAAACAACAAAATGAACCAAGCATCTTTAACTACTTAGCTCCGCTACAACGCTTGATTATGACTAGATGCCGCTCTGCTTCAAGGCCAGGGACCGCGAGCGATACTACTTGCTCTACCATGAATTGTTCCGGTATTTGCGCCAGCTCCTCGTCGGGATAAACGCCTTTCATGGCCACGAGTCTCCCGTCAACGCTCCCTTCCGCGCACAGATGCCCCGTCAGCTTGACAAAGTCCGCCAGATCAGAAAAAGCACGCGAGATTATCGTATCGAATTCAACTATCGAGCGAAAATTTTCCACACGTTCGGCCACCACCTCAATATTTTTCAGCTCCAGCTCGATACGCGCCTGTTGCAGAAAGGCGGCTTTTTTTTGATTGCTTTCGAGCAATACCACATGCCAGTCTGGATGCGCCAGAGCCAGAGGAATTCCCGGCAAACCCGCGCCACTGCCGACGTCGATTATCTGCGGACCGGCAATATAAGGCAGCACGGCCAAGCTATCCAATAAATGCCGAACTAACATCGCTTCCGGCGTACGCACCGCCGTCAGATTATGTACCCTGTTCCACTTACTGATTAGTGCGAGATATTGCAATAGCTGAAGTTGAGTTTCCTCCGGAAGCGAAAACCCCAACCTCGTTATTCCGTTAGCGAGCTGTGTCGCCAGATTCATTAACTTTCTTTTTTTTCTGACTGAAAAAGCCGCGTTTCGCATGCACCAACAACAACGAAATCGTTGCTGGCGTAATGCCGGAAATCCGCGCCGCCTGTCCTGCTGTTTCCGGTTTGTGCTGGTTTAATTTTTGCTGCGCTTCGCTTGAAAGACCACCCAGAGTCGTATAATCAAGATCTTGCGGTAAAGGCGTTGCCTCGTAGTGCGCGTTGCGTGCGATTTCATCCTTCTGGCGCTTTATGTAGCCTTGGTACTTTGCTTGGATTTCAACTTGCTCCGCGACCAGTGGATCAATGACGCCTTTGCCGGCTCCAGGCAAAGTCATGAGATTTGCATAGGAAATATCAGGACGGCGCAGTAATTCGTGCAGCGAGCAATCGCGTTCAATTGTTTTTCCCAGAACCCGCAATGCATCTGTTTCCGGCAGGGAATTGGAACTCGTGCTTGGGCCAAACCAGACTGCATGCAATCTGTTTTGCTCATGAACGACGGCCTGCTGCTTGGCATCGAATGCAGCCCAGCGCGCATCGTCCACCACACCAAGTCTGTGCCCTATTTCGGTGAGACGCAAATCAGCATTGTCCTCACGCAATTGCAAACGATATTCGGCGCGACTGGTGAACATGCGGTAGGGTTCGGTAACACCGCGAGTGATGAGATCATCCACCAGAACGCCCAGGTACGCTTCGTCGCGACGGGGACACCATGCGTCGCGATCTTGCGTTTTGAGTGCCGCATTGATGCCCGCGAGCAACCCCTGCGCTGCCGCCTCTTCGTAACCGGTCGTGCCGTTGACCTGTCCGGCGAAGAATAATCCCCGGATAGCCTTCGTTTCAAGTGAGTTTTTAAGTCCGCGCGGATCAAAATAATCGTACTCGATGGCATAGCCAGGGCGCGTAATATGCGCCTTTTCGAGGCCCTTAATAGAACGCACCAGTTTAATCTGGATATCGAACGGCAGACTGGTTGATATCCCGTTAGGATATACCTCATGAGTGGTAAGTCCTTCCGGCTCAAGGAAGATCTGGTGGGATTCCTTCGTAGAAAATCGTACAACCTTGTCCTCAATGGAAGGACAATAACGCGGACCCACGCCTTCGATCACCCCAGAAAATAACGGCGAACGATCTAGCCCGCCATGAATAATTTCGTGCGTACTGACATTAGTATGCGTGATCCAGCAGGGCATTTGACGTGGATGCTGAGCCGCGTTGCCTAAAAAGGAAAAGACAGGAAGGGGGGTATCGCTCGATTGTTCCATCATCGCAGAGTAGTCTATGCTGCGTCCGTCTATACGAGGCGGTGTTCCGGTCTTTAGGCGGCCTGCTGGCAGTTGCATTTCGCGCAAACGCAGAGCAAGGCTCATGGAAGGCGGATCGCCAGCCCTTCCCGCTTGAAAACTAGCTAAGCCGACGTGTGCCAAGCCCGCGAGAAAGGTGCCGGCGGTCAACACCACCGCACGTGCAGAAAACTTTAGCCCTAGCTGGGTAACGACTCCTGTAATGCTTTCACCATCAAGCATAAGGTCATCCACTGCCTGCTGGAACAGCCATAAGTTGGGCTGATTTTCCAGGCGGCGGCGTATCGCTTGGCGGTAGAGCACCCGATCGGCCTGAGCGCGGGTCGCGCGCACCGCTGGCCCCTTGCTTGAATTGAGGATGCGAAATTGGATGCCGGCCTCATCGGCGGCTGCGGCCATCGCGCCACCCAATGCATCGACCTCCTTCACCAGATGCCCCTTGCCAATCCCTCCTATCGAAGGATTGCATGACATTTGGCCTAGCGTTTCTATATTATGCGAAAGCAACAGGGTTTTTTGCCCCATCCGCGCGGCCGCAAGCGCCGCTTCAGTGCCCGCGTGTCCTCCGCCAACCACGATTACATCAAAATTTTCAGAAAAAATCATTTGAATTGCGGCCTATGCGCTTCTGCAGAACCTTGAAAAAAACCTATTCTACGGCAAATCGGAACGATGTGTAACACGCATACGCTTCCAGTTTTACAGGAATTCAGCCATTCCCAAACCAGGTCAGTAAACTGAGGGCCTAACAATTTTCATCCATGAGCGCCGGATGTTTCACGTGAAACACTGGGGAGCTCAATCCACAATCTGCCGACGAAGCAGCGCGCAGGCATCGCGAGACCGGGGAACTACTTGCCGATACAAAAGCTCGAAAATATCCGGCCCAGCAGGTCGTCCGCACTAAATTCGCCAGTGATGGACGACAAGGATCGCTGAGCAAGCCGCAACTCTTCCGCCAGCAATTCCAACTGGCTCGCGCGCTCAGCCAAGCGGGTTGCGTTGTCCAGATGCGCCCCGGCTTCCGTCAGGGCCAGGAGGTGGCGGTGGCGCGCCATGAATATGCCTTCTTCCCCTGAAGTCGATTGCCAACCGACTACTTCGAGCAACTTCGTACGAAGCAGTTCCATCCCGACGCCAGTTTTGGCGGAAAGGTAGATCTCCATCCGGTCTTCTTTCTTTGTGACCCGTGAGAACTCGTCCAGCAGGTCTATTTTATTATGGACATGGATTACCGGCAGTTCCGCCGGGAGACTATCGAGTATTATTCGATCCATGGGGGCGACGCCGTCCAAGCGGCTATCCATCACCAACAACACCAAATCCGCTTTTTCGATAGTGGAGCGCGTCCTGGCGATGCCAATTTTTTCGACCGCGTCATCGGTCTCGTGTAAACCTGCCGTATCGATCACATATAACGGGATGCCTTCTATTTCGATGGCCTGCCGAATAGCATCGCGCGTCGTCCCCGGAATTTCAGTGACGATAGACACATCCTGTCCCACCAGCCGATTCATCAACGTGGACTTGCCGACATTGGGCTGCCCCACCAGAACGACGTGCATCCCTTCCCGCAATAGGCTACCTTGCCGGGCTGATAGGCGCACGCACTCCAGTCGCGCTTGAATGGTCTTTAGCTGGGAATAAACGTCTGCCTCTTGGAAGAACCCGGTTTCTTCCTCCGGGAAGTCCAGCACAGCTTCGACAACCATCCTCAGGTTAGTGAGCACTTGCACCAGCATATGGATAGCGGCAGAAAACTCTCCTTGCAGCGAGCGCATGGCGCACCGGGCTGCCGCAGTCGTGCTTGCCTCTATGATATCAGCCACGCTTTCAGCCTGAGCCAAGTCCAGCTTACTATTCAGAAAAGCACGCAGGGTAAATTCTCCCGGCTGCGCTAATCGCGCACCTGCGGAGATACAACATGAGAGCAACAGGTTCATTACTGCCGGGCCGCCGTGACCCTGCAGTTCCAGCACATCCTCGCCGGTATAGGAATGGGGGGAGGGAAAATAAAGAACGATGCCTTGATCTATGGCACATCCGTTTTTATCAAGAAATTTGCTGAGGGTGGCGTGGCGCGCCTGGGGAACATAGCCAATAATCCTTTGCGCCAGGGTTTGCAGATTTTTGCCCGAAACCCGTACTACACCGATACCACCGCGTCCGGTGGGAGTAGCAATAGCAGCAATGATGTCGGTATTTTCCATCCAGGTAAATTGCCCCGAACCCGCTTCCGAGTCATTTCTTCTTGCTGGCGGGAGTCAGGGAGGAAGTAGCGGCGGCGGCTTCGATCATGCGCGTAATTTGCCATT
Source organism: Nitrosospira sp. (assembly GCA_013697655.1). Taxonomy (GTDB): domain Bacteria; phylum Pseudomonadota; class Gammaproteobacteria; order Burkholderiales; family Nitrosomonadaceae; genus Nitrosospira. Next base: position 30,402 of record JACCWK010000092.1, on the reverse strand, counting down.
GCTGGGCGATGGAAAGCACGTTATTCACCAGGGAGTACAGCACCAGTCCAGCGGGAAAGAAGAAAAAGAAAATACTGAAGGCAAAAGGCATTATCTGCATCACCTTTGCCTGGATCGGGTCTGTGGCTTGCGGGCTGAGCTTGGATTGTATAAACATGGAAACACCCATGATGACCGGCAGCACATAATAGGGATCAGGAGATGATAAATCCTCGATCCACAGCGCAAATGGGGCGAAACGTAGCTCCACGCTCGCAAGCAGTACCCAGTAAAGCGAGATAAAGACGGGAATCTGGACGAGGATGGGTAAACACCCCCCCATCGGGTTGATTTTTTCGGTCTTGTAAAACTCCATCATTGCGTGATGCATACGCTGGCGGTCGGCTCCATGCTGTTCGCGCAAGCGCTGCAGTTTAGGCGTAACCACCCGCAATTTCGCCATCGAACGATAACCTGCAGCGGACAGGGGGAAAAAAGCGAGTTTGACCGACATCGTCAGAAGAATAATCGCAACGCCCCAGTTTCCCGTCCAAGAATGAAAAAACGACAACAGCCAGAACAACGGCGCCCCAATGACGGTAAGCCAACCATAATCCACCGCAAGGTCAAGCCCCGGCGCAAGCGCTGCCAGTTTACTTTGCTCTTCTGGGCCCGCGTAGAGTGGAACGGTAATATTGCCGGTACTTCCCGGTTCAATTTGGCCTACCGGCACGATTACCCCAGCGGAGTATTCGTTCTCGCCGAGACGCTTCGCATAATATTCCCGCGGCGTTTTGTCCTTGGGCAACCAAGCGGTAAGAAAATAATGCTGCAGCATCGCAATCCACCCATTATCCGCATTTTTAGGATAGGTGGCATTGCCCTTGTCCAGAGCAGAAAATTCAATCTTTTTGAATTTTTCCTGTTCAGTATAAAGTGCCGCACCCGTGTAGGTGGGTACCATGAAAACCGAACCCACCGGGGGCGTGCTGTCGCGTAAAACCTGGAAATAAGAAAATGGCTGAATTGCGGCGAGCCCTTGATTGACGATCTCGAAACTGATATCTACGATATAACTGCCGCGATGAAACGTATAAATCTTGGTTACACGCACGCCGTCGGTCTCGGGAGCTTGGAGTCGCACCTCGATTTTCTCCTGGCCCGAGGCTAGATCGTAAGATCTCGATTCAGTTGTATAGTGCGTTTTGTGGCTGGGCAACTTCTCGCCTATGAGACCCGACTGAGCGACGTAAACGTGATCGGATCGGCTTTGCAACAAGGCAAAGGGCTTGCTTTTGTCTTCCTTGTCGGGGTGCAGCAACAATTCAAGACGCCGGAGATCGCCACCGACGGTATCAATTTCCGCTATTACGATATCGGTCTTGACTACAATCTTTTCTCCAGATTCCAGTTTTCCCGCCGGCTTCACCGCAGCACCATTCTCTGCTGAGGTTTGGCCACCAGCAGGTCCGCCCGAAATAAGCTTTTCCCCTGGAACCGGCGTCTGATCATGGGGACGAGTAGCCACAACGGCAGGCGCTCCCGCGGGAGCGCCTGCCGTTGTGGCAGGCGGATATTGCTCTTTCTGCCACGCCTCCCACAGAAATAACAACGATGATGAAAAAATTATGAAAAGTACAAGTTTTTTTGTGTCCATCTTACTTCGCGATTTTATTTTTTTTACGATACGTAAAACCGTACCGGAAATAACTCAGGTTGGATAAACTTCTAAGGGACAGGATCATGTCCGCCACGGCCCCATGGATTGCAACGCAGCATTCTCCATGTACTGAGGCCTATTCCCCTCACCAAACCATGCCTGGTCAGCGCCTCACACGCGTAGTGTGAACAAGACGGAGTGAACCGGCATGAGGGTCCAAAAAAAGGGCTCAAGCAATACTGGTAGAATTTGATGAAACCAATTATTATCCGCGACATCTCTGTAATTGAATCATGAGCGTCTTCGCCTCCTCCGTCATTTGCATCGATTTGGCTTGGGAAACGCGGCAACGCAAACGTACAACCAGATCCAAGCCAACCAAATCACCCTGTCGTTCGCGAAATACCTCCCGCAATAGCCGCTTTACCCGATTGCGGTTTACCGCCAACCGCTCTATTTTACCAGCGACTATCAACCCTAATCGTGAATGTATACGATTATTGGGTTTAGCAAAAATCTGAAGAAATTCACTGCTGGAAGAACATCTGAATCGGATAACCGACGAGAACTCTTCAGCTCGGTGCAGGCGGTGGCTTTTCGGAAAACGAATAATACGTATCCTCAAAAATCAGGATTTAAGAATAGCGTAAACCTACACAGCCAGGCGAATCCGCCCCTTGGCACGGCGCGCCCGGATAACAGCTGCTCCCCCGGTAGTTTTCATGCGAACGCGAAAGCCATGGGTCCGCTTTCGCCGAGTCACTGATGGTTGATAAGTGCGTTTCATCTTTTTCCCCTGAGGCCGATAAATAAAACCCAGCATTACAACTCTTGACGGAGTCTGGTGTCAACCTATATTTTTTTTTCTCCCTGTGGATAAGTAGATCGGAAGAGTCTAAAATATGCTTCTCACCGCCGCTTCCGAATTCCGTTTTTTTCCAATAAGCATTTTACAATCATGCTGGCAATGCACACCTTTTGGCTTTCCTGTCTTGGACATTTTGAGAAAGAATTGAGCGCCCAGCAATTCAATACCTGGATTAAACCGCTCCACCTGGACTTATCGCACACAGAACACGAGCCTATTCTTGTCGCTCCCAACCGGTTTGTCATGCAATGGATCAAAGATCATTTTCTATCGCGCATTGAACAGATGGCGGAAAAGCATTTTTCGCAGAACATACATTTCCACTTAAAACTTGCTGATCACAATTCAGCGAAAGCAACGCCACCTGCTGAAGACAAAAGTGTTGTTGCGCCAACTTCGCGGACAGTTGATACGTTTGTACGTTCAACACAAAAAACAAAGGAAAAAAGCGCGAGCCGGCTCAATCCTTCCTTCACCTTCGATAATTTCGTTACGGGAAAAGCGAATCAACTGGCACGGGCAGGTGCAATTCAGGTTGCCGAACGTCCAGGAGTCGCATACAACCCATTTTTTATTTATGGTGGCGTTGGCTTGGGAAAAACCCATCTCATTCAAGCCATAGGTAACCTGGTACTAGAGCACAATCATACCGCTAAAGTCAGATATATCCACTCGGAGCAGTATGTCTCCGACGTAGTAAGGGCTTACCAACATAAAGCATTCGATGAGTTCAAGCGCTATTATCATTCCCTGGATTTGTTGCTCATAGACGACATCCAGTTTTTTGGGGGCAAGAACAGGACTCAGGAGGAATTTTTTTACGCCTTTAACGCATTAATCGAAGCACATAAACAGGTAATCATCACCTGCGATTCTTATCCCAAGGAAATCTCCGGCATGGAAGAACGGTTGATTTCGCGATTTGGGTGGGGTTTGACTGTGGCGGTTGAACCACCCGAGCTTGAAATGCGCGTAGCCATACTGCTAAAAAAAGCACTGATGGAAAAAATCGTTCTGGATGAGAATGTCGCCTTTTTCATAGCCAAACATATCCGGTCAAATGTGCGTGAATTAGAAGGCGCCTTGAAAAGAGTACTCGCTTATTCAAGATTTACGGGCCATTCGTTATCGCTGGATTTAGCGAGGGAAGCTTTGAAAGACTTGCTGGCGGTACAAAATCGGCAGATATCCATTGAAAATATTCAAAAAACGGTAGCCGACTACTACAAAATCAAAGTCGCCGAAATGTATTCCAAAAAACGTTCTCGCATCGTTGCGAGACCCCGGCAAATGGCAATGGCCATATCTAAAGAATTAACGCCTTTGAGCTTGCCTGATATCGGTGAAGCCTTCGGAGGCAGAGATCACACGACCGTACTGCACGGATATCGAAAAATCGCTGAATTGCGGGCATCAGATCCAGCGATCAACCGAGACTTCAATACTTTGTTACATATTCTCCGCGGTTGATAACAACGTATGAGTTGGGGATAACTTGCCGTCCGGGCTCAACCCTAATTTATATCCACAAAATATCCACAGGCAATTCTCTTTCGATACAGGATAAAATTAGCGATTAATTATCTAATATTATTCATATTTTTTTATTTATACCGGACTTGACCTACCTTTATTAACGATTATCTGGATTTAAATAAATGAAACTAATACAAACCGATAAGGAAACTTTACTCAAGCCCTTGCAGACGGTCACTGGCATTGTCGAACGGCGCCATACCTTGCCTATCCTTTCCAATGTTCTCATCGAACGAAAAAATGAAGAAATTTCATTTATTGCTACGGATCTTGAAATTCAGATAACTACTTCTGCGCGAGACGGTACGATTAGCGAAGGAGGCTCAGTTACCGTGGCAGCTAAAAAACTGCAGGACATATTGCGTGCGCTCCCGGAAAAAACTGAAGTAGTGTTGGAAATCGACGAAAACCGACTTCACGGCAAGGCTGGAAAAAGCCGCTTTAGTTTACAAACGCTTCCTGTAGAAGATTTTCCTAAATTTCCGGAAAATACCGAATCCCAGGTAAAAATAACAGTAAAGCAAAAGGAACTGAAACAACTCCTGTTTCTGGTGCAATATGCCATGGCGCAGCAGGACATCCGCTATTACCTCAATGGCCTGCTTTTACTTATGGAAGAAAATCACCTCAAGGTAATAGCTACGGATGGTCATCGCCTCGCGTTCGCATTGCTTGTGCTGGATGCACCTCAGGAGAAAAGGGAAGTTATTCTGCCACGGAAGGTAGTATTGGAACTGGCCAAGCAGTTGAATGAAACCGAAGAACCTGTAATAGTGGAACTCCTTCAGAATCAAGTACGTTTTACATTTTCAAATGTAGTGTTGATATCCAAGGTTATAGATGGCAAGTTTCCTGATTACAACCGGGTAATCCCTACCGGTTATCAAAAACAATTTAATATAAACAGACTACTGCTTTTGCAAACGCTACAACGTGCTTCAATTCTGTCGAATGAAAAATTTCGTGGTGTCCGTCTAATTCTGACAACGGGCAATCTTCGCATCGTTTGTAGCAACAGCGAACAGGAAGAAGCGCAGGAAGAGCTTGAAGTCCAGTATGATGGTGAAGCACTCGATATAGGTTTTAATGTCACCTACCTGCTGGATGTCCTGAACAACCTTACCGGTGAAAACGTACAATGTTCTTTCGGCGATGCCAACAGCAGCGCATTAATCACCATTCCCGGCAATGAGGATTTCAAGTATGTTGTAATGCCGATGAGAATATAGATAAGAATAGGCCATTGCAGATCACTCGGTCAATGGTAAAGCCGCACCGAATTAAACCGAGATTTTCCACTAACCCAGTTTCACGTGAAACAAACGATCCAGGATGAACGAAAAAGACCGCTCTAAACAGAGGAAAATTGACGATTCCATCGCATATGGCTCAGACAGCATTAAAATTCTGAAAGGACTTGATGCGGTACGCAAGCGTCCCGGCATGTACATAGGGGACACCAGCGATGGCACGGGTTTGCATCATATGGTATTCGAGGTGGTGGATAATGCCATCGACGAGGCCTTGGCGGGCCATTGTGACGAAATCACCGTGATCATCCATCCGGATAATTCGATAACCGTACAGGACAATGGTCGAGGCATCCCTACCGGTATCAAGGACGATGATGAAATGAAGCGCTCGGCCGCGGAAATCGTCATGACCGAACTTCATGCGGGCGGCAAGTTCGATGATAATTCCTACAAGGTGTCAGGCGGCTTGCATGGCGTCGGCGTATCGGTAGTCAACGCTTTGTCGGAATGGCTGCGTCTTACCATCCGCCGCAATGGACAGATTCATCAGATTGAATTCCGCATGGGCGTTCCGGTTGCACCGCTGACTGTCACAGGCAAAACCGAGCGGCGCGGCACTGAAGTGCACTTTCTGGCCAGCAAGGAAATTTTTGGTGACATCGAATATCACTATGACATATTTGCAAAACGTCTCCGTGAACTTTCTTTCCTCAATAATGGCGTAAAAATTCATCTTGTTGACCAACGCAATGCGAAAGAAGAAATATTCGCCTTTGTCGGGGGGGTGAGAAGTTTTGTCGAGTACATTAACCGTACCAAGTCGGTCCTGCATCCTAATATTTTTTATGCTACCGGAGAAAAAGACGGCATCGCGGTTGAGGTCTCTATGCAGTGGAATGACAGCTATTCCGAGCAAGTTTTATGCTTCACCAACAATATACCGCAAAAGGACGGCGGGGCTCACCTCACCGGCTTACGCGCGGCCATGACGCGCACCCTTAACAGCTATATTGAAAAAAACGAACTCGCAAAAAAAGCTAAAATAGAAACTTCCGGTGACGATATGCGCGAAGGCCTGTCCTGCATTTTGTCGGTGAAGCTATTTGAGCCAAAGTTTTCCTCTCAGACCAAGGAAAAGCTCGTTTCCTCAGAAGTACGTCCTGCTGTAGAGGAAATCGTAACGTCAAAACTGACGGAATTTTTGTTAGAACGCCCCCTCGACGCTAAAACTATCTGCGGAAAAATCATAGATGCGGCAAGAGCGCGCGAAGCCGCTCGAAGAGCGCGGGAATTGACCCGACGCAAGGGGGTACTGGATGGCATCGGATTGCCGGGAAAACTTGCAGACTGCCAAGAAAAAGATCCTGCGTTATGTGAGCTTTACCTGGTCGAGGGTGATTCCGCGGGAGGTTCCGCCAAGCAGGGGCGCGACCGCAAATTCCAGGCGATCATGCCGTTGAAGGGTAAAATTCTGAACGTTGAAAAAGCACGTTTCGATAAACTCATTTCATCGCAGGAAATCATCTCCCTCATTACCGCGCTGGGAACCGGCATCGGCAAGGATGAATACAACCCCGACAAGTTGCGCTACCACCGTATCATCATCATGACGGATGCGGATGTTGACGGCTCGCACATACGTACTTTATTGCTCACATTCTTTTACCGCCAAATGCCCGAGTTGATCGAACGGGGCCATATCTACATCGCGCAGCCGCCGCTCTACAAGGTCAAGCATGGCAAGCAGGAACGCTACGTCAAGGACGATCATGAGCTGAAGCAATATTTGCTGGGCCTGGCATTGGCTGATGCGGAATTGCATACCCATGAGGATAGGCCGCCACTCACCGGAGAGACGCTCGAAAAGATCGCCAACGAATATTTGCTGGCCGAAGCCGTGATCGAGCGCATGAGCCGGCTCATTGACAGCGAAGTCATGCATGCCCTATTCCGCCACCCCGATGTAAACTTGAGTAGCGAAATCGGGGCCACTGACAGTGCAGCCAAGCTCGCGGCGCATGTGACAACCGTACAAATTACACCGGAGTATGACATCGCCACCGAGGAGTACCGGCTGAAAATATCCCGTATGCATCATGGCAACACTCGCGCCAGCTTTCTCGATCAAGATTTCCTGCTTAGCGGTGATTACGCTCAAATCAGGCAAACGGCTCAGGTACTCGAAGGTCTGATGGGCCCCACGGCTTACGTCAAACGCGGCGAACACAAGCAAGCTGTCAGCGACTTCAAACAAGCACTCGACTGGTTGCTGCAGGAAGTAAAAAAGAGTATTGGTACTCAGCGCTACAAAGGGTTGGGAGAGATGAATCCGATACAGTTATGGGAGACCACCATGGACCCCAAAAGCCGTCGGTTGCTGCGCGCCCAGATCGAAGACAGTATCGCTGCAGACGAAATTTTTACCACCTTGATGGGTGACGTCGTCGAGCCCCGTCGTGCATTTATTGAGAGCAATGCGTTGGGAGTAAGGAATCTCGACGTATAGCTTTATTGCAATATCCTATTGAGTGTCTAAATCCATTTTATAAAATTCCCGGAGAGCTGAACCGTTATGTTGTCCCCGAAATTAACCCTGGAAAGCGTTGACCCTGATGTATGGCGAGCGGTCAAAGGCGAAGAGCAGCGCCAGGAAGAATATATTGAATTGATCGCCTCCGAGAATTATGCCAGCCCGGCCGTAATGGAAGCACAGGGATCAGTCCTGACCAACAAATACGCTGAAGGTTATCCTGGAAAGCGCTATTACGGTGGGTGTGAGTATGTTGATATAGTAGAACAGTTAGCTATCGACCGGGTAAAAGCGCTATTTCATGCTGAATATGTCAATGTTCAGCCGCATTCCGGCTCGCAGGCGAATGCCGCGGTTTATTTATCAGCCTTGAAACCCGGCGATACCTTACTAGGCATGTCACTCGCCCATGGCGGGCATTTGACCCACGGCGCTTCGGTCAATCTCAGCGGAAAAATTTTTAACTCGATTGCATATGGACTTAATGAGCAGGAGGAGCTTGATTACGGCGCGGTAGAGCGTCTCGCGCGCGAACACAAGCCTAAAATGATTGTCGCCGGAGCTTCTGCTTACGCATTGGTGATCGATTGGAAACGCTTTCGCAAGATTGCTGATGAGGTGGGGGCTTATTTATTCGTGGATATGGCTCATTATGCCGGATTGGTTGCCGCAGGGTTTTATCCCAATCCTGTTGGCATTGCCGACTTTGTCACGACGACAACCCACAAGACATTGCGCGGACCACGTGGCGGAATAATAATGGCAAAGCCGGGGCACGAGAAAGCGCTCAATTCGGCAATTTTTCCGCAAACTCAGGGTGGCCCGCTGATGCACGTGATCGCTGCCAAGGCAGTGGCTTTCAAAGAGGCCGCCACGAAGGAATTCAGGGATTATCAGGAACAGGTGATCGATAACGCCCGCGTCATGGCTAAGGTATTGCAAGAGCGGGGCTTGCGCATTGTTTCCGGCCGTACTGACTGTCATATGTTTCTGGTGGATCTTCGTGCCAAGAACCTTACAGGTAAACAGGCAGCGGAGGCGCTCGAGTTGGCGCACATTACCGTAAACAAGAACGCCATACCCAATGATCCGGAGAAACCGTTCATCACCAGCGGTATCCGAATCGGTTCTCCCGCGATTACCACGCGTGGTTTCAGGGAAATCCAGGCGGAGCAACTGGCAAATCTGATTGCCGATGTGCTGGAAGCGCCCACCGATGTCGCGGTGCTTGCGCACGTAGCGCATGAAGCGAAAACGTTGTGCGCGAAATACCCGGTTTATAAACGTTGATCGCGTGAGAGGTGGAAAATATCGTCACCCGCCGGATCATCAGCAGATTGCATCCGCTTCATCTCTTAAATTCTGAATCATGAAATGTCCCTTCTGCAATGCGGATGACACAAGCGTGATCGATTCCCGCGTCAGCGAAGAAGGTAACAGAATACGCCGCCGGCGCCGTTGCCTTACGTGCGATAAACGCTTTACCACTTATGAAACAGCGGAGTTGCGTTTGCCTCAGGTAGTGAAGGAGGACGGCAATCGCTCCGAATTCAATCGTGATAAATTACTCACGGGCTTCATGCGTGCCCTGCACAAGCGTCCCGTTCCCACTGAGTATGTGGATGCGGCAATGGATCGCATTGTGCAAACGCTTCTGAGTTTGGGTGTACGCGAAATACCCTCGCGCAAGATTGGCGAGATGGTGATGCAGGAACTCTACAAGCTCGATAAGGTGGCCTATATCCGGTTTGCCTCGGTTTACAGGAGTTTCCAGGACGCGGACGACTTCCATGATGCGATCAAGGAGATACAGAGGCCGCGAAAAAAAGAACCAAAAAAGATCTGAATTGAAACTTCAGCATCCGTTTTCTGTTTTCGTCGGAACAGGGCAGTAATCACTGCCGCAGTAATCATCACCGCTGTCATCCTCATATTCGCCAACTGGCATGCGCAAAGTCGTGCCACACAATTCCATCCGCATACCTTCATAAAATTCGATTTTTAAAGCAGGCACTTACCTACGGTTGCAACGCGGAGGAAGCAGGCACCCAGAAAGCGAACATTTGAATAATAGAGGGATACCCTATGTTTTCGTCAACTGATCACATCTATATGTCCCTGGCCTTGCAGCTCGCAGAAAAGGGATTGTATGGAACCAGCCCCAATCCCCGGGTGGGCTGCGTAATCGTGCGTGATGGTCGTATTGTGGGCAGCGGCTGGCACGAACGTGCGGGGCAGCCTCACGCCGAGATAAATGCCCTCAATGTTGCGGGAACAGCAGCACAAGGTTCAACCGTTTATGTTTCCTTGGAGCCATGCAGCCATCATGGACGTACCCTACCTTGTGCCGCAGCATTAATCGAAGCGGGTATCACCAGGCTGGTAGCAGCCATGCAAGACCCGAACCCCCTCGTAGCGGGTCGAGGCTGCGCGCTATTGAAACAGGCTGGGATAAAGGTGGAAATCGGTTTGATGGAAGCGGAAGCTCATGCGCTCAATATCGGTTTTGTCGCGCGCATGACGCGCAAGCGCCCGTGGGTGCGGATGAAAATCGCGGCAAGTCTAGATGGCAAGACCGCGCTCAACAACGGCGCTAGCCAATGGATTACCAGTGAGGCGGCACGACGCGACGGCCACGGGTTTCGTGCCCGCTCGTGCGCAGTGCTAACCGGTATTGGCACCGTGCTGGCGGATGATCCGCAACTGACTGTACGCCATGTGAAAACATTCAGACAGCCGTTGCGTGTGGTAGTGGACAGAAATCTGGACATTCCGATAACAGCCAAGGCGCTGCAAGGAGAAGGAGAGTTCATCTTTACCGCTACCCCTAGCGAGGGGAAAATCGCAGCATTACATGATGCGGGCGCGCGGGTGATGGTGCTGCCAGAGGAGAATGGCAATGTTCATCTGGGTAGAATGATGCAGATGCTTGCCGATTCTGAGATCAATGAAGTGCTGGTCGAGGCAGGGGCTAAATTGAATGGTTCTCTTCTTAGTGCAGGTCTGGTGGATGAATTGGTAATTTATCTCGCCCCGTACCTGATCGGTGATGCCGCGCGGGGCATGTTAAAACTGCCGGAGTTGACCGATCTGGCAGAAAAATGCGCGCTCAAGATTTTCGATCTGCGCACTATCGGACCTGATATTCGCATCATTGCCCGCTTTTCTTAACAAACCGTGGGCGGCTCAAGGGTGCTTCTGAATATCCTCTACGTTTTAGCGGGGTTTTTAGTAAGCTTGCGTTGCAACGTCCGCCGGTGCATGTTAAGTGCTCTCGCCGTTACGGAAACATTCCCTTTGTTTTCGCCCAGAACACGCTGGATATACTCCCATTCAAGCCGGTTTACCGATAGCGGATGTGCACTGATTTGCACATCTGCATCGCCTGCAGTGCGCTCAAACGCAATCATGATTTCATCCACATCGACAGGTTTCGCAAGATAGTGCGTTGCGCCAAGTTTAATTGCTTCCACTGCCGTGGCGATACTGGCGTAACCGGTCAACATGACGATCCGCGTACCAGGATCAAGGGCTTTCAGTTTTTCAACCAGGGCTAAACCGGAAGTCCCCGGCAACCTGAGATCAATAACCGCATATTCAGGGGTGCAAACCTCTGCAAATTCGAGCGCCTGCTCCACCGTATGGGCACACGTTATGTTGAATCCACGTTTTGCCATGGCATTTGTGAGCACGCCACAGAAAGTAGCGTCGTCGTCGACAATCAGCAAAGCCGGTCGATCATCGACGTCCATCGTCGGTAAGGTTGTCATATCGATTGCCGTATCAGAGGTAATGTCACTTGAGTACAAGCGCCGCGTTCCCGATTGGTCAAACGAACGCTACCGCCAAATCGCTCAATATTTGCGTTCGCAAGGAATAAACCGATTCCAAAACCGTGCCCTGGCGCTTTGCTGGTAAAGAACGCCTGCCCCGCCCTCTGCACAGCTTCGCCCGTAAGCCCCTCGCCGTAATCGAGGATTTCTAGATGTAACTCCTGATGAGTCCAATGGGCTTCTATCTCCACCTGTTTCAAGGAGGCATCTGCCGCATTATTCAGCAGATTTAAAATAGACTGGCTCAGTAGCTGGGTATTCAGAATTTGCGGGGCTGGCTGTACTCCCTCGCCATGATAAGTAAACTTGACGGAAGGCCGTATCAACTGCCATTTGTCCAAAACCTGGCGCAAGAAATAGTCAACAGCCTGACCGCTGCCATCTTCGGCTCGCGCTTGTCCGGCATCGGCCAGCAATTGCGTCAACATATGCTTGCAATGGGTGATCTGGTCGCGGAGTATTCTGATATTAGCTTGAAATTCGTTGTTTTCAGTATAATCCTTTTGCAATTCCCCCGTCACCACCGCCATTGTCGCCAGCGGTGTTCCGAGCTCGTGAGCTGCACCGGCCGCCAATGTTCCAAGCGCAATAATTTGTTCGTTACGTAGCGCCTGCTCGCGTGCCAATGCCAGATCCTTGTCGCGTTCACGGATCGATATTCCCATTTTGACTACAAACCAGGCAATTAATACGGTGCTTAATACGAAGGCCAGCCACATCCCGGACACATGCAAGTTAAACTCGCTGTTATGTTCTTCATGGTCATGCGGCAGCGGCACATAATAAAACAGCAGCAGCGTATAACAGCATATTGTGATTGCCGCCATCACCCAGGTATAAGCCCAGGGCAATGCTGCGGCAGCAATCGTCAATGGCAACAGATAAAGCGAGATAAACGGGTTCGTTGATCCCCCGCTGAAATACAATAATGTGCTTAATGCAAACACATCAACTAATAATTGAGCAAAAAATTCAACGCTTGAGACTGGCCAGTTCCGATAGAGGCGAATCCACGTTGCAAGATTCAATATCGCGAGCAGAGCTGTCACAGCGACCATTTCCGTCCATGGCAGTTCCATCTCGAGTGCCCAATGCGCCAAGGCGAAGGTCAGGCATTGAGCGACAATCACGATATTTCTGAGCAGGAACAAACGTTGCAAATTCTTGCGTAGCGGCGACTGGCTGAGATGACTGAACATTTCCATTGCTTGTTTTGTACCTTACCTTCTATGTGTAACTTAATCCGGACATTAGCGTATATTGTAATTCACGACCATGCGGCAAATTGCCGCACACCCCTCTTATGTCCGGACCAATAGGCGCTTACAATAAGCGGCTATTGTATTTGAACGCAAAAGGGATTCTGATGTTTACCGGGATAATAGAAGCGGTCGGCGAGATAAAACACATCGCGGCTTTAGAGGCCGGCATCTGCCTGAAAATTTCGCCCGGCATGCTGGATATATCCGATGTCAAAATTGGGGACAGTATCGCGGTAAATGGCGTGTGCCTAACTGTCACGACACTGATAAATGGCATGTTTTCCGTGGATGTCTCACGCGAAACCTTGAATTGTACCGAAGGTTTGGATAAAGAGGATGGACGGGTCAATCTCGAGCGAGCCATGCGCTTATCCGACAGGATTGGTGGCCACCTGGTGAGCGGCCATGTAGACGGCATCGGCGAAGTGGTAAAGTTCAAGCCAATCGGGGAAAGTAATCTGCTGGTGATTAAAGTGCCGGCTTCATTATTAAAATATATCGTAAAAAAAGGTTCAATCACCGTGGACGGGGTAAGTTTGACGGTAAACCAAACGATGGGGGATGAGTTTGAAGTTAATCTTATTCGTCATACTCTGGCCGTGACCACACTAAATGACCTGAAAGAGGACGCGAAAGTAAATCTGGAAGTAGATATGCTGGCGCGGTATGTGGAGCAGCTGATGGGTAATCGCATAAATTAAGACTGACATTTAACAATGATTATAAGTTCTATTCAGCAAATAATTGCCGAAATCAAGGCAGGCAGAATGGTGATCCTCGTAGACGAGGAAAATCGCGAGAATGAAGGCGACCTGGTATTGGCGGCAGATTTCGTTACATCGGCGGCCATCAATTTCATGGCCACCCATGGACGGGGGTTAATCTGCCTGACGCTGACGGAAGAGCACTGCAACCAGCTCAATCTACCACTGATGGTGTCCACCAACCGCTCCCCGCTCGGTACCAATTTTACGCTTTCCATTGAGGCGGCGGACGGGGTCACGACTGGCATTTCAGCCGCCGACCGAGCTCGCACCATACAGGTCGCCGCACATCCAAGCGCTAAGCCGGAAGATATCGTCCAACCGGGACACATTTTCCCACTGATGGCGCAAAATGGCGGCGTACTTGTACGCGCAGGTCATACCGAAGCAGGCTGTGATCTAGCGAATTTGGCGGGACTTAGCCCCGCATCCGTAATTTGCGAAATTTTGACGGAAGATGGCAGCATGGCCCGTCTTCCGGATTTGATCGAATTCGCCGCAAAGCATCAACTTAAAATCGGCGCCATTGCGGATCTAATTCATTACCGGAGCCGCACCGAAAGCCTGGTGAGGCGCGTAGCCGAACGTTCCATCCAGACGAGCCATGGGGAGTTCTGCCTCATTGCCTATCTCGATAAAACAGTTAACGCGACCCATTTGGCCCTGGTGAAGGGCAAAATCGATCCCAACACTGAAACCCTGGTGCGCGTGCATGAACCTCTGTCGGTCATTGATCTTCTGGATATAAATGACGACACCCATTCATGGAATGTAAATGATACGCTTCAGGTAATCTCGGGTGCGGCGTCCGGCGTGATCGTGTTGCTCCAGCGAAGGGAAAGTCCGGCTCAATTAATGGAGCGTGTCATGCTGGCGAAATCAAGCCCCCATATTGTTGCAAGAACAGATTTGCGCGATTACGGTATTGGAGCACAGATACTGAAAGACCTTGATGTGGGCAAGATGCGGTTACTGGCCATCCCCCGCAAAATGCCCAGCATGGCGGGTTTCGGCCTCGAAGTCACGGGATATCTGGAACCGGAAGATAGAAGCCAGAAGCCACCACGACCGTAAAAACTCTATTGCGGTTAATTTATTGTTACAGGAGCACACATGGCACGGTATGACAACATTCTTGAACTCGAACCCAATCTCGATGGCGGAGAACTACGTATTGGCATCGTTATGAGCCGCTTTAACATAAATGTGAGTGAGGGATTGCTGGGCGCCTGTACTGCGGAATTGCTAAAGCAGGGCGTGCAGGAATCAGGCATGTTGCTGGTGACAGTGCCGGGCGCACTGGAAATTCCCCTGGCGCTGCAAAAAATGGCGTTAACCGATCAATTTGACGCTCTGGTGGCGTTAGGCTCCGTAATACGCGGGGACACCTTTCATTTTGAAGTCGTGTCCAACCAATCGGCCAGCGGTGTGGCTACCGTGCAGCTTGACACAGGCGTTCCCGTTGCCAACGGTATCCTTACCACCGATACTGACGATCAGGCATTAGCGCGCATGAGTCAGAAAGGGACCGAGGCTGCGCAGGCAGCACTGGAGATGGCTAATCTGCTAAGAGAGCTCGACGAAGTCACCCAATGACGCAGCTTAAACCGGCAATTAAATCGATTCGCAAAACCCGCCGTCGCCGATCACGCGAGCTGGCCTTGCAGGGACTTTATCAATGGCGCGTCGCGGGAGGCGCAGTGGAGGTTATTGAAGCGCAGCTTCAGGAAACCAAGGAATATCTCAAGACAGATGCGGAATATCTCTCGGTTCTACTGCGGGGAGTCCTGGCGAATTGCGCAGAACTGGAGAAACAAATCCAGCCTTATCTCGACCGTCCGTTCAAGGAGCTCAGTCCGGTGGAGATTGCCATTCTGCTGCTGAGCACCCATGAGCTAGCCAGTCACCCGGAAATGCCTTATCGGGCAGTGATCAACGAGGCCGTGGAGCTCGCCAAGACTTATGGCGGCACCGATGGACATAAGTACGTAAACGGTGTGCTGGATAAGCTGGCGGGCAAGTTGCGAACGACTGAGATTAATGCCAAAGCTTAACCGCCCAGGCGCTATAAGTGATTTCCGAATTCGACATCATTTACCGTTATTTTACCCGTCCGTCCCCCGCCGCGGTATTGGGCATCGGGGACGATGCGGCGCTGATTAAGCCAACGACCGGAATGGAGCTGGCGGTTTCCACCGACATGCTTCTATCCGGACAACATTTTTTTGCCGACGCCGATCCACGCAAGTTAGGCCACAAATCCCTCGCGGTGAACCTCTCCGACATGGCGGCGATGGGGGCCAGACCACGATGGGCTACCCTTGCGCTGGCACTGCCAGAGGCAATAGTTCGCGCCGATGAAAAATGGCTGGAAGCATTCGCGGATGGTTTTTTTGGGCTTGCTCATACCCACCAGGTGGAACTTATTGGTGGAGATACTACCTGCGGCCCACTCAATATCTGCGTGACAATCATTGGTGAAGTGGCGAAGGGAAAGGCCTTGCGTCGCAGTGGCGCCAGGTCGGGCGACGATATCTGGATATCCGGTCATTTGGGCGATGCCGCCCTGGCGCTTGCTCACGAGCAGCGGCGCATCGTGCTTGAACCCGGGGAAATCGCGGCGTGCCTGCCTGCGCTGGACACTCCGACCGCACGGGTCCAATTAGGGCAGCGGTTAATCGGCCTTGCCAGTAGCGCCATCGATATTTCCGATGGGCTACTGGCGGATCTTGGACATATCCTGAAAAGCTCGAAAGTCGCCGCTGTCATCAGAATGAATGAAATAAATTGCTCGACGGCAATGAAAAAACATCTTCCTCAACCGCTGGCGATCAAGTGCCTGCTAGCGGGTGGAGACGACTATGAATTGTGTTTTACAGCGCCCAAGTCGAAGTGTGGAAAGATACAGACGCTTTCCAGGGAACTGGAAATTCCATTAACCCGTATTGGTAGAATCGGCGAAGGAGAGGGTCTGGCAGTGCTGGATGCAGAGGGCAAGTTGCTGACCCTCGAAACGAAAGGATATGATCATTTCCGCATCTGACCATCCGCTTCCCGACAGGGAATTTGTACGGCGCCATTCCGCGCATTTCATTGCTTTCGGCGGCGGTGTAGGGCTGAGTCCGGTTGCGCCCGGCACGGCGGGGACCCTCGCCGCATTCCCCATATTCTGGTTGCTTGATTACTTTTTCGATCCTATTGAATTTCTGCTGCTGATCGGCGCGTTGTTCATCATCGGAATATGGGCTTGCAGGGTTACCGGCCGCGCGCTTGGTAAGCATGATCATGGCGGCATGGTTTGGGATGAGATCGTTGCTTTCCTTCTGGTGCTGCTATTTACGCCCGATACCCTGCTATGGCAGGCGTTTGCGTTTCTGCTTTTCCGTCTGTTCGATATCATCAAACCTCCGCCGATCCGGTATTATGACAGCAGCCTGCGCGGTGGCTTCGGGGTAATGTTCGATGACCTCGTGGCGGCATTCATGACATTACTGTGTCTGGCCGCATGGAAGGCATTTGTCATACCGTCGGGGATATTGTGGGGACTACATTGAGGATCAAACACCATGGATGATTTGACACTTCAGGATCTCGCCAGAAAGGTTGGGACGGAGCTCGAGCAACAGGGATTGATGCTTGCCAGCGCCGAGTCCTGCACCGGCGGTTGGGTAGGACAGATCATTACCTCGATACCCGGAAGTTCCGCCTGGTACGAACGCGGCTTTATTACCTATACAGACATCTCGAAGCGCGAAATGCTGGGCGTGAGCAGCACCACGCTCGATCAATACGGTGCGGTATCCGAGGAGGCTGCATACGAAATGGCTGAATGTGCTATTGCGCGAAGCCATGCGCAGGTAGTCGTTTCCGTTACCGGCATTGCCGGGCCCGACGGCGGCACAGCGAAAAAGCCGGTAGGAATGGTATGTTTCACCTGGCTAATTAAAGATGGCCTTGCCCGTACCGAAACGCACTATTTTAGCGGCAGCCGCGAGGAGATAAGACGGCAAGCGGTGGCGGGAGCACTACAAGGGGTAATAGACTTGCTACAAGGGATCCCGCCTATGGTTGCCTGAGGACCCTGTCGTTCAGTGGGGGTCTTGTGTCTGTTTATGTGTGCTCGTACCGGACATGATGCGGTCGCTATAGGCGATAGCGATAGCAGAAAGCAGAAAGACGACGTGGATTCCAGTTTGGGCGATTATGGTTTTTGCATCGTACGCGTTGGCATTGATGAAGGTCTTTAGCAAGTGGATAGACGAAATGCCGATGATGGCCGTGGCAAGTTTGACTTTTAGTACCGATGCATTGACATGCGACAGCCACTCCCGTTGATCGGGATGGCCCTCCAGATTCATGCGCGAAACGAAAGTTTCATAGCCGCCGATAATCACCATGATGAGCAGATTGGAGATCATCACCACGTCTATCAACCCCAGCACGACCAGCATAATGATGGTCTCAGTAATCTTGGTAGGTCAGGGCGCACCTTCAATAGCTACGACGTCAAAAATATGCTGTAAGTCAGTCTGGTTAACCATTACAGCGCCAATCAGGTCGGTCAATTCAACCCAACCCAGAAGTGGTACACGTATACGCATTGGGCGAGAATCAGCCCAAGGTACAATGGCAGCTGCAGCCAGCGCGTGGTGAAGATGAAATATGCCAGCGGTTGAATCGGTTTCTTCTTGGGATAATGGGTGGGATCCTCGTTGACTTCCTTGATTTCCATGCGATTTTCAGCTTCCGGTGAAATAATCCCACATTTTACACTTTTTAGTCCGCGAGATCGTTGCTGCTGATTCACAATAGTTGTAGCCGATGCGCTACGATAGGTATCCAAATTGCCGGATACATACAGTTTTGAATCCGAATACTCCAAAAAAGAAAAAGGTCATCCCGCATTTACACTCGATGGAGGTGGGAGGTTTCGTACTAGCCTTGCTTTCGTCAATAGTCGCCGCCGATGTCCCGAATGCCCCCAATATCCCGTTGGCCCCTGAACGGATTTTAATGCGGGTCTCGCCTTCCGTAGTGGTAGTAGACGTGATGGATGCCCATGGTAAATCCATTGGCCAAGGGAGCGGCGTGGTAATTGGAGCTGATCAGGTAGTTACCGCCTGTCACGTGGTCAAGGAGGTAGCCAAAGAGGGAAAACACGCGTTAGTGCGAAAATCGGGTAAAACTTTCAAAGCCACGCTGCAATACACCGACCTGGACCGGGACATTTGCCAGTTGAACGTACCCCATTTGGAAGTCACGCCCATTACTTTGGGCTCCGCCAAAAAAATCAGAGCCGGTCAGCATGTTTATGCTATCGGCGTACCCCGGGAGCACGAGCCAACACTGAGCGAAGGCGTTGTTTCAAACTCGCGGCCGCACGGGGGATCGCAATATATGCAGATCTCCACCGCTATTTCTCCAGGCTCCAGCGGTGGCGGACTGGTCGATGATCAGGGGCGGCTAATAGGAATTCTTTCGCTCCAGTCTGTCGAACGTCAGAACCTCACTTTCGCACTACCGGTGGAGTGGCTCAGCGAATTGGCAAAACGGACACAACCTGTTCAGATAGCAACGAATAAAGATGGATTAAATTGGCTTAACCGTACCATGGCGCTGGAGAAGAAGTCGGATTGGCAGGCGCTGTTAAAACTCTCCCAGCAGGAAGTCAAACATGATCCGGCAAACGCGGCAGCGTGGTATAGCGTAGGTGTCGCTTCCGCCCATCTCAAACAATACAACCAGGCGATTCATGCCTATCGGGAAGCGATACGCAATCAGGCTGAATATGCCGAGGCTTGGCATAAACTCGGCGTCGCCTACGCTAATCTCAAAGAATACGATCACGCGATTCACGCCTACCGGGATGCACTGCGCATACATCGGGAGAATGCAGATGTCTGGTATAACCTGGGCAATACCCACTACGAACTTAAACAATATGCCCACGCTATCCATGCCTATCGGGAGGCGCTGCGCATACAACCGGAGAACGCCGATGCCTGGTATAACCTGGGCATTACCTATGACGAACTGAATCTATACGGCGAGTCTTTTCAGGCTTATCAGGAAACGGTGCGCATACAGCCGGAGAATGCCGATGCCTGGTATAACCTGGGTGTGGCTTACGCACGATTAGGCGAGCGCGGCAAGACAAGGGAAATTTATCAGGCCCTGCGCAAGCTTGATCCAGCCAGAGCGGAGCGTTATTTCAACACCTATATTTTGCCTTATTGATCCGGCCATCAAACAGTTTCAAGCCGCATATTTGACGCGGGGGTCTTGGAAGTAAGCTGCCACACGCTGCGGATTGTTCTTGAGCATCGTCATGTGATCATTGGCAGCGGCGCGAAGTTTGTCTTTGGTTCGTACAGGCACCTTTGATCCGATAGCCTGTTTCAGGTCTGAGTTGAGCCGCTCCTCGGGATTCAACTCCGGGCTGTAACTGGGCAGATAGAAGCATTCGATCTTTTTCTTATTTTCTTCCAGCCAGGCCTTGACCGGCTTGCTGTGATGAACCCTCAAGTTGTCCAGAATCAGGAATACCTTTCTCTTCGCATCCTTAATCAGCAATTCAAAAAACTCAATGAGCCGATCCGAGCTGAAATTGCCGTCGATGATTTGCCAGCGTGCGCTGCCTTTGTTGGTCACTGTAGCGATCATTGACAGTCGCTGCCGTGTGCCAGGCGCATAGGCCACCGGCGTTTTTCCCTTGGGCACAAAACCGCGTCCGCGCACGTCGGTATTGACCAGCGCTGTCTCATCACCCCAGTGAATTTCACCGCTTTCCGCATGGGCGCGCTTGGCAATCTCAGGATACTGCTCGTCGAGCCATCGCTTTACTGCTTCGGGCTGTTGCTCGTAAGCTTTCTTGATCGGTTTTTGTGGCGTAAATCCCCAGCGTTTGAGGTAATGCCCTATGGTGCGTACCGGCAGGCGAACCCCGCACTCCCTGCTCAACTAATTGCCCCACCGCAGCGCGATTCCACAGTGCAAAGCTCATCTTCAGTTGTTCGGGCCGCTTCTCGCAAATCAGCTTTTGTATCAGCAATTCATGCTCCGCATTCAGGCGACGGTATTCGCCTTCGCGCCGGCCTCGCCGGCCTGGCTTGAGCGCACCCGCCCCGCCTTGTTCATATAACCCAATAATCTTGGTCACAGCGGTATAACTTAACTCCGTGACCTCGCTAATTCGCATGCGGCTGTCACCACGCTTGTACAGGCGAATTACTTGCCGGCGCCGTTCATGCAGCGCATCATCTTTAAGGGTTCTGGCATCTATCTTTTCCATGCCAATCAGACCCCCAATCTCACCAAAAATTCAATCTATTTGATGGCCGAGTCTATAGAAACGCTGTAAGTGGCCTCGATTAATTTTCCTCACGCCTGCTCATGATTCAGTTGCCTTCCAGTTAGATCCCTTTGAGAGCGGCAATGAAAATCGCGCGCTCGTGAACCGTTGCGAACACATTGTCATTCTCCTTCGGCTTCCCGCATGGGGTCACATATGCGATAATCGGACCCATTCTTGAAAGGAAAATCCATGGACGAAAACAGAAGCAAAGCGCTGGCGGCGGCCCTCTCCCAGATCGAGAAACAGTTCGGCAAAGGTTCGATCATGCGTTTGGGGGCCAGCGATGTTGCCAAAGACATCGAGGTCATTTCCACCGGTTCGCTGGGACTCGATATTGCGCTTGGCGTGGGGGGGCTGCCCCGGGGTCGAGTAATTGAAATCTATGGACCGGAGTCGTCCGGTAAGACTACCCTTACCCTGCAAGTCATTGCAGAAACGCAGAGGATGGGTGGCACCGCGGCATTTATTGACGCGGAACATGCCCTGGACCCGCAATACGCGCAAAAGATTGGCGTAAATGTGCAGGAGTTGTTGATTTCCCAGCCCGATAACGGCGAGCAGGCATTGGAAATCGCCGATATGCTGGTGCGCTCGGGCTCGGTTGATGTGGTGGTGATCGATTCAGTTGCGGCTTTGACGCCACGGGCGGAAATCGAGGGTGAAATGGGCGAGCCCCAAATGGGCTTGCAAGCGAGATTGATGTCGCAGGCGTTGCGCAAGCTTACCGCCAACATCAAGCGCAGCAACACCATGGTGGTTTTCATCAACCAGATACGTATGAAAATCGGCGTCATGTTCGGCAGTCCAGAAACGACTACCGGCGGCAATGCATTGAAATTCTATGCATCGGTACGCCTCGATATACGCCGGACCGGCTCCATCAAAAAAGGTGATGAAGTGATTGGAAGCGAGACCCGGGTCAAAGTAGTGAAGAATAAAGTTGCGCCCCCGTTCAAGCAGGCCGAATTCGATATTCTCTATGGTGAAGGCATTTCGCGTGAAGGTGAAATTGTCGAGTTAGGTGTCCAACACAAGCTGATCGAAAAATCCGGTGCCTGGTATGCCTATAAGGGAGACAAAATAGGCCAAGGCAAGGACAATGCCCGTGAATATCTGAAAGAGCATCGCGACGTAGCCATGGAAATAGAAGCGAAGATCCGCGCGGCCGTGGGTGTCTCCAGTCAGTCCAGTCAGTTTAGTCAGTCCAGTCAGGCCAGTCAGGCCGGAACCGACAACGCGGAGTAACTCGTCGTGAAATACGGGCCGAGCCTGAAAACCCGCGCCTTGGGTTATCTGGCACGGCGGGAGCACTCCCGGCTTGAGCTGGAAAGAAAGCTCAAGCCCTATGCCGAAACTTTCGAAGAACTTTCTTCTGTGCTCGACACGTTGGAACAACGCGGCTTTCTGTCGGCTGCGCGTATGGTAGAGCAGGTGATAGACATGCGCAAAACCAAGTTCGGTAGTTTACGGATTGTGCATGAGTTGCGTGAAAAAGGAATCGCGGAGAATTTAATTGCGGCGGCGTTGCCCAATATCAAGCAAACCGAGCAACACAATGCGCGGGAAGTATGGCGGAAAAAATTTAGCGCAGCGCCTGCCAATGCTAAAGAGCTTGGCAGGCAAATGCGTTTTTTGATGGGGCGGGGATTCGCGCCGGAAGTGATACGTCAGATGCTGCGTCACCCTGACAAGGAAGAAGGGTGAGTTACCTCTTTTCTTCAGCCATGCTGGCATTACCATCCTGACCGGAATCGATTTCCCAAAGTGAAGGAAGAATCAGGGTCAAGGTGGAGGTTGCAAATACTGGGATTATCAATGGCGACCCGGTAGAGATGATCGTAACGAAGGCGGCGCGGCGTTAGCCGCGATCCTATATTGTTCAGATAAAGTCGACATGAAAAGCAGCGAAATAAGACAACAATTTCTTGAATTCTTTGAGTTGCACGGCCATACGGTCGTGGCGTCGAGCTCCCTCGTTCCCGCCAACGATCCCACGCTGTTGTTCACCAATGCGGGCATGGTGCAATTCAAGGATATATTTCTCGGCCAGGATAAGCGGCCCTATGTGCGCGCAGCGAGCTCGCAACGTTGTGTGCGCGCGGGCGGAAAGCACAACGATCTGGAAAATGTCGGCTATACCGCCCGGCATCACACCTTCTTCGAGATGCTGGGCAATTTCAGCTTCGGCGATTATTTCAAGCGCAACGCCATCAAATTCGCATGGGAATTTCTCACGGTTACGCTGAAGATTCCGCAAGAGAAATTATGGGTCACAGTGTATGCCGAGGATGACGAAGCCGCCGACATCTGGCTCAACGAGGTTGGCATCGCCCCCTTACGGTTAACACGTATCGCCACCATGGACAACTTCTGGCAGATGGGGGATACCGGTCCCTGCGGTCCTTGTTCCGAGATTTTTTATGACCACGGTCCGGAGATTGCAGGTGGCCCGCCGGGCACACCGGAGGCTGACGGCGATCGCTATGTGGAAATCTGGAACCTGGTTTTCATGCAATACAATCGGGACAGCGCTGGCACATTGCATCCATTGCCCAAGCCATCAGTGGATACCGGCATGGGGCTGGAACGCATCTCTGCGGTTATGCAGCAGGTTCACAGCAATTATGAAATCGATTTGTTTCAGGACTTGATCAGGGCGGCAGCGCGGGCTACGAATACGACTGATCTATCCAGCGACTCTCTCAAGGTAATCGCCGATCACATTCGCGCCTGTTCTTTCCTCATCATTGATGGCGTGATTCCCGGTAACGAGGGACGCGGATACGTGCTTCGCCGTATCATTCGCCGCGCGATTCGCCATGGCTACAAACTGGGGCAAAACAAGCCATTTTTTTTTCTGTTGGCGGAAGATCTGGCGAGAGCGATGCGGCAAGCCTATCCAGAGTTAGTCGAAGCCAAATTCCGCGTGGCGGCAATATTGAGGCAGGAGGAAGAGCGTTTCGCCGAAACGCTGGAGAATGGCATGCAGCTGCTGGAGCGGGAGCTTCATTGGCATCAAATTCTGCGGAGATATCTGTTTTCGCACAGATCATTAACGGAAACTGATAAATCTTTTGGTGATAGATTTTTGCTCTATCCCTCAACGATTAGATTTGATGGGCATGAGTCTGACCCTGATGGAGAGAATGGAATAGTTTACCGTTTTATAAAATCATTGGATGGCCTAGATCAGGCTCTAAAACGTATTCGTGCTGATCTGCATTGGCTTATCAAATCAAAAGAAACTGATCCATTTTTTGATATTGTTACTTTTAAGGTTGTGGTAGTTGAAGCTGATAATGACAGCGGAATGGTAAGAAATAAGCTGTCCACAATTATCTCGACCAAACAAGATAATTTCCAAGGGGAAGTGACCGTTGTTAATGAACGAGAGCTCGACAGCTTCAGGGTACTGGATGGCGAAACGATATTTCGTCTCTATGATACTTTCGGCTTCCCATTAGACCTCACCGCCGATATTGCGCGCGAACGGGGTATCATCATCGACCAGACGGGGTTCGAGCAAGCCATGGAGCGTCAGCGCGAACGGGCCAGGGCAACGAGTAAATTTGCCATGCAGGATGGGCTTGCCTACAGAGGACCCTCGACGCAATTTCACGGCTACGAGAACTTGCAGTTTGAAGGCCGGATTCTCGCAATCTATCGGCAAGGCAGCCGCGTG
Organism: Nitrosospira sp.; assembly: GCA_013697655.1. Classification (GTDB taxonomy): domain Bacteria; phylum Pseudomonadota; class Gammaproteobacteria; order Burkholderiales; family Nitrosomonadaceae; genus Nitrosospira. The sequence continues at coordinate 5,681 of JACCWK010000092.1, read as the reverse complement.
GATTTTATCGAGGCGGGCGATGAAGCGGTGATCGTACTCGATCAGACGCCGTTTTATGCGGAATCCGGCGGGCAAGTGGGCGATTGCGGCGAACTGCTGGCCGCCAACGGCACCTTCGCGGTATCCGATACGCAAAAAATTCAATCGGACGTGTTCGGTCACAAAGGGCTGCTGCGCAGCGGGCGGCTGGTTACCGGCGACAAGGTGCTGGCAAAGGTCAATCCAAAAGTCCGGGCGCGCACTGAGCGCAATCATTCAGTCACTCACCTGATGCACAAGGCGTTGCGCGAAGTATTGGGCGCCCATGTGCAGCAAAAAGGCTCATTGGTCGACGCCGATAAAACCCGCTTTGACTTCGCGCACAACCAGCCTATGACGGATGCGGAAATTCGCAAGGTGGAAGTATTGGTGAATGCCGAAATTCTGACCAATGCCGCGACCGAAGTGCGAATGATGGCCATAGCGGATGCAAAAAAAACAGAGGCCATGATGTTGTTCGGCGAAAAATATGGTGACGAAGTACGTGTGTTGAACATTGGTTCTTCGCGTGAATTATGCGGCGGTACGCATGTTAAGCGCACGGGCGACATCGGGTTGTTCAAGATCGTTGCCGAGAGCGGGGTAGCTGCGGGGGTCCGGCGCGTGGAAGCGGTGACGGGCGAGGGCGCGTTGGCTCATATCCAGCAACAGGAATTGCAATTGCAGCAAGTGGCGGGGACGGTCAAGGTGCAGCCGCAGGAAGTCGCCACATGCATTATGCAAATCCTCGATAACGTGAAACAACTGGAAAAAGAACTGGCACGCATGAAATCAAAGCTTGCCGGCTTGCAAGGCGACGATCTCGCCCGGCAGGTTCGGGAGGTGAAAGGCGCGAAAGTATTGGCGGTCTGTCTTGAAGATGCGGATTCCAGGACGCTGCGCGAAACGCTGGACAAGCTCAAGGATAAATTTACATCCTGTGTCGTTGTGCTAGGCGCGGTAGAAGCGGGAAGGGTCAAACTGATCGCGGGTGTTAGCGCTGATCTGACTGCGAAGGTGAAGGCAGGCGAGCTGGTCAATTTTGTTGCCTTGCAGGTTGGCGGCAAGGGTGGCGGGCGCGCCGACATGGCTCAGGCGGGCGGCAACCAGCCCGATAGTCTGCCTACGGCGTTGGAGAGTGTGGCGGGGTGGGTTGAACAACGGCTGTAACGAATCTGTTTTTTTAATAATAAGCCCATATATACAAATCATGACAAGCAAGCATTCCCGCCTTCTCATTCTCGGTTCCGGCCCAGCCGGGTACAGCGCAGCAGTTTATGCCGCGCGCGCCAATCTCAAACCTGTGCTCATCACCGGCATGGCCCAGGGCGGCCAGCTTATGACCACTACCGATGTCGATAACTGGCCGGCGGACGCAATGGGCGTGCAGGGTCCGGAATTGATGGAACGCTTCCAGAAACATGCCGAACGCTTTAACACCGAAATTATTTTCGATCATATCCACACAGCCAGGCTCACGGATAAACCCATCACGCTGATCGGCGATCAAGCCACATACACGTGCGATGCACTGATCATCGCCACCGGCGCCTCGGCGCAGTACCTGGGGCTGCCCTCCGAAGAGGCATTCATGGGGAGGGGCGTATCAGGCTGCGCTACTTGCGACGGTTTTTTCTACAAGGGCCAGGATGTGGCAGTTGTGGGCGGCGGCAATACCGCGGTGGAAGAGGCGCTTTATCTTTCCAACATCGCGCGCAACGTGACCCTTGTACATCGGCGCGACAAGTTCCGCTCGGAGAAAATCCTGATAGACAAGTTGATGGACAAGGCAAAACACGGCAATGTTACGCTGAAGCTCAACCATGTGCTGGATGAGGTACTGGGGGATAAATCCGGGGTGACCGGAATGCGCATTAAAAGCACCCAGGACAATTCCGATAAGACACTGGATTTGCAGGGGGTCTTCATCGCTATCGGCCACAAGCCTAATACCGATATTTTCGAGGGACAATTGCAAATGAAAAACGGCTACATCGTGACCAAGAGCGGAAACGAGGGCAACGCTACTGCAACCAGCATCCCTGGCGTGTTCGCGGCGGGCGATGTTCAAGACCATGTCTACCGTCAGGCGGTGACTAGTGCAGGAACTGGATGCATGGCGGCGCTGGATGCAGAGAAGTATCTCGATGTTTTGATTTAACCGCAAGCGGGCAACAGCAGTTTTAGCTTTGGGAGACTTTGAAACAAGCCTCCGTGGAGCGGAGGTACTGGCAAAATCGGGATAATCACAGGAGGCACGCAGGTCGTAGCTGGGTCTACAATGCCAGGAATGCAACACGGAGAGCGCCTGATTTTGCCAGTACGCGAGGGACAAGCGACCGGTCTGCCCGGTCTCCTGCTAAGGGATCGTCCCGTTGCGTCGTCGCTGTCATGCAGTCCATCCGGCAATGCTGCTATCGCGCCCGCGATGGGACTTATTTGGAGGTTTCCTTGTATGAAATGGCGGAATAAGGAGTCTGGAACCGGATCTGTAAAGAATGAGGCTGCCGTCTCCAAAATCGTCGATGACGACAACGCATTGTTCCGCCACGCGGTGCAGGACGTGGCGCCGCTAACGCCGTCGGATAAGATCGCATACACCACCCGGCAACTTCCGCAACCCATCCCACGTCAAATCCTGCATCCCGAACAAACTGCGCCGGAAGATTCCCTCTCAGACCATATTTCGATGGAGATAGAGGCGGGCGATGAGTGGTCATTTCTGCGTCCCGGCGTGTCGCGGCAGACGTTACGGCGGTTGCGGCGCGGTCATTGGCCGATGCAGGCTCAGCTTGACCTGCATGGATTTACACGTGATGAGGCGCGTTTGGAACTGGTGACCTTTCTCACCGACTGTAACCTGCGTGGCTTCCGCTGCGTGCGCGTAATACATGGCAAGGGTCTGAGCTCAAAGCATGGCGAACCGGTATTGAAAGCCAGGATTGGCAGCTGGCTCTCGCAACGCGAGGACGTACTGGCTTTTTGCCAGGCCAAGCCGGAAGATGGCGGCAGCGGCGCTGTGCTGGTGCTACTCAAAACAGGCGCAATGCAGAATGCAAAATAACATCTGGTTGATGCGCGTTCCGCGATGAATGCATTGGAGCTATCCCGGCAGAAAGCTCCAAGAGTCTCATGTATGCCCCCACTCTATCAACTGGTTCCACGTGACGGGCGGAGTAGAGGGCCTACAGGCTCGGATTTGGTTCGTGGGAGTAGGTTTTCTCATGCAGGCTCTGGCAACGCACGCATCGCTGCGCGGTAGGATAAGCCATAAGCCGATCAAAGCCGATTTCACCGCCACAATCAATACAATCACCGAAATTCAATTCGGCGAGGCGTTTTAAAGTCGCTTCCACCTCGCGCATCTCGTTTACCTGGCGGTCCACGATAGCAGCATTGATGTCAAGCAGCATATCGGCCACGCTTCCCGCCAGGTCAACGTAACGCTCGTCTCCAGAACGTTTCAGCTCATCACGGACTTCTTCCCGCAACTCCAGATAACGCTGTTGCAGCTTTGTTTTCAGCTGTGACAATTGTTCGTCGGTCAATTTCGCCATGATTGATCCTTTTAGAGTGGTTCACATCAAGAAAATGCAACGTCAGGACTTCCTGGATCCGGATAACGTAAACTGCAAGACAGATTATGAACCCTTCAGCTTCTTCAAGTCTTGAATTACATCGGCGGCGTTGCGCGAAGTGCTGGCCGATAAATAAATTTTAGCAATCCTGCCTTGCGGGTCGATCAGGAAAGTATTGCGCTTGGCCATGCTGCCATCGCCCCGCAATGAATTGTAGCGCGCGGCAACTTCACCCTTGCTGTCTGCGAGGAGTGGGAACGGGAGGTTATATTTCTTGGCGAAGTTGGCGTGACTGGCGCTATCGTCTACGCTTACGCCGACCACTTGCGCACCCAGGTCCGTAAGGTCGTGGATATCATCGCGAAACTTGCATGCCTGCTCGGTACACCCGGGCGTGTCGTCCTTGACATAAAAATACAGCGCCAGCCACTTGCCACGAAAATCCGCCAGGGTATGGGTTTTTCCGTTTTGATCGGCGAGACTGAAATCCGGTGCCGGCTGACCCACCTTGAGCGGCTCAGCTCGTGCGGCATGACTCCCCAAAAACAGGACCGCTGTCATCAACATTGCAAGTATTACAGGTGATTTCATTCCGCTCTCCTTTTTTCATTCCTGATCCGTTGCTGCCAGTTTTCTTACCGGCCACGCCCACATCCGTAACAGCAGTGCCGCAAAAGCCGACAGTCCGCCCGCGAACAAAAATGCCATTCCCGCGCTTTGAAATTGCCAGATCGAACCGAACAGCAGGCCCGCCGGAATCGCCGCAATGCCCACCATTAGGTGATACCAGCCAAAAGCCGTTCCGCGCTCGCGCGGGTCCGCATAGTCGCTGATAATGGCGCGTTCGGCACCTTCGCTCATGCCTGTGCAGAGACCGTAAAAAATGCTCACTGCCCATAGCCCGACATTATCGATCACCGTACCCAGCAGCAGGAATGAGATCGAAAATGACGTCCATCCGATCAGTATCAAAGCCCCGCGTCCCCACGCATCGGCCAACTGTCCACCCCAGGTGGAGGTCGCCGCCTTGGAAAGATTCAATGCCGACCACAGCAACAATAATTCGACTACGCCTACGCCCAATTGGTGCCCGAGCAGCAGAATAAAAGTTTCCGAAGCACGGGCGAATGTAAACAGCATCAGCACCAGCAGATACCGGCGCATCGGCAAGGATAGTACCGACCAGCGTAAAGGCGGCAGCACGACCGGCGCGGGAATAGCCGCGGCCTTTTCTTCCTTTACGCCAATACCCAGCAGCAGCACCGCTGCAAAGCCCGGCACCGCCGACCATAGAATCACTTCCGTCAGGCTCAAGCCTGACCAGCCTAGCGCCGCAGCCGCCACCAGGCTCCCCGCCACTGCGCCGCCATTATCCAGCGCGCGGTGAAAACCAAAGGCGTAGCCGCGCATGGCGGGCGGCGTTGCGTCCGCCACCAGCGCATCGCGCGGCGCACTACGCAGACCCTTGCCAACGCGGTCGATACTGCGCAGCACCAGCATCGCCGGCCATGAACCGGCCAGCCCCAGCAGGGGGCGAGCGATATTGGATAGTGTATAGCCCGCCACCGCCAGTCCCTTCCGCCGCCCGCTCATGACGTCCGAATGCCGACCCGACCACAGCTTGAGTAGGCTTGCCACTGCTTCGGCCACACCTTCGATAAATCCCAAGGCTAGCGGTCCAGCGGCTAGCACCGTCGCCAGCAATATGGGAATGAGAGGGATGACGATATCGGAGGCGAAATCGTTGAAGAAGCTGACCAGGCCGAGAACAACTACCGTGCGAGGTAGTTTTTTGCGAGGGGCAGGGTCTCCATCAGGAAGCGCGTCTGGCTTATTCATAATGCAATATTAGCGTAAAATGCAGCTAACGCCCTGGTAGCTCAGTGGATAGAGCGACCCCCTCCTAAGGGGTAGGTCACACGTTCGATTCGTGTTCAGGGCGCCAATAAAACAACATGTGAGGTTCTTGCAAAATGGGCAGGCTAAGCGGAATTATTTTCATCTGACGGATAAAAATTGAGTTGGGCGCTGCCATTGCTGGCAAGATGGAGGTTCCAAAGACTACATCAACGCCCAGGATGGATA
>JACCWK010000089.1 GCA_013697655.1 Nitrosospira sp. | reverse complement strand
GGTGATGTCGCATTTGATGTTCGGTGTTCTGGCACTCTCCACCGATCAGTTGATGCGCCTGCTGACGTAGATTTAGAGGACCGTTATTCAGCTCTCTGGTGTGTTGCCAAGTTCAGCAGGGGACCTCATCGTGTCGATGAGGTCGAAAACAGGGTTCCTGAACTAAACGAGTCAGGAAATTTAACAAAACTACTCTTCAGGTCATCTTGATCAGTAAATAACAATGCCTACTCTCAGATCACCCGGGAGTTTTGCAAGAAGCTCAACAGGTTACACCGCTTTTTTCTCTTGCCGTACACCAGAAATGAGCATACCTCCCCGCTCGGCTAAGTATGGCATCTGCCACATACCTCACACGGCACCTGCCTCTCTGGAATTTATGCTGCGATTGAAGAAGACACATATCATTAAAAACTGGTTGATTTAGCACAGTGTATTCCGAGAAACTGACGGGTCTTTTTCATTTAGTCCGCTAACGCTATGCGCCGCTGGACTCTGATTGGTCTATTTTCGTTAATTTTCTCTGTCGCAGTGATGCTGCTTGCCGCCATTGGCGTTGGCGAACTCCTGACAGGTGCGGTGCCCACCGCCGTCAATTCTCTATCCGGCTCATTGTCGTCCAACTTTCCTGTCGAGTCCGTACAGATTCCCCTCAGTGCCAGGGCTGGTGACACAGAGGCAAGCGTACACGGCTGGCTGAGGCGCGGCATGCACGGAGGTGGCGTGATATTGCTGGTTCACTCGATCCGAAGCAATCGGGTCGAGATGTTGAGCCGCGCCAGGTTCCTGAATGCGGAGGGATACGGCGTTCTCCTTATCGACCTTCAGGCACACGGCGAGACTGCGGGGGACCGCATCACCTTTGGCGCTCGCGAATCCGAAGACGTGGAGGCCTCCGTCGCCTATCTGCGAAAAGCCTTCCCTTCCGAACGGATCGCGACCATTGGAGTTTCGCTGGGCGCAGCCGCCATCGTATTGGCAAAACACGCTTTGAAGCTCGACGCCGTAATACTTGAATCTCTTCACCCGACAATCGAGGAAGCAGTCAAAAATCGATTGCGGCTCCATCTTGGAGAATTCGGCCCGAGTCTTTCGCCGCTGCTGCTGTCGCAGTTATCGTTTCGCCTGGATCTCACACCCGAGGAGTTGAGCCCCATCACCCGCATAGGCGATCTCAACGCGCCACTGCTGCTGATTTCAGGCACTAATGATCGTCATACTACCGTGGCGGAAACCGAACGGCTGTTCGCCACCGCCCGCCAACCCAAAGAGATGTGGATTGTCCCTGGCGGAGGACACTTCAATATGCACGCCTATGCGGGAAGGAAATATGAAGAGCGTATACTGGATTTTCTCGAGCGATATTTACGCGAGCGGGACCGGGACTGAGACGAAAGCGGAAACTCTGGAGATCCCCTTCTCTTTAAACCCCACGTTTAAGCAAACGAAACCTATATTCAACATCAATCTTACAAGAAGGATTCCTAATGGACGATTACCAAAAAGAAGCACTGGATTTGCTCAAATCCTTGATTAAGGAACAGCCGAATTTGATTTCATACGCCGGCCCCAGAGGATTACAGGGAGAGAATCTGGCGGAATTTTGCGCGGGTTTTATTCAGAGATACTCAGAGAATCGGAAGAAAATGGACAATGGCGAATATCGCGTAACTCTTTCATAATCGAAATACATTCATCGAATGCTGACTCGATCCTGCCGACCTCTACGACAGGGTTAACCGAAGACGATGGTTAACCGAGCCCTGCAAGTAATCGGACGTGGCTCGCGAGACGCTTTTACCGCCACATAGAGCCAGGCGATTCATTGGGCAGAGACGGGCCGAAGGTGAGGCGCGATAAAATATATGTCAGCCAGTTGAAGATTCCGCTGGTTTAGGCTTGGAACTTCTAAGACTTCTTAGAAAGTTGCTAATCATCCGTATTGGTTTTGTTATGCGCATTGAATTGCATCCATGGAGCGCTGTGATTGTCTGTGCCTTCACGGCGACTGCCTGTTGAATATCCTGATTTTCGACAAGCAACCTCTCACGATCTCGCACCATCGGCATGACGGATTGAATATAATTTGCCATAGCCATGCAGCTCATTTGTAAATCTGGCCGAAGGAAGCCGGGATTGATCGCTAAAACCCTCAATTGTCTTTACATACAAAGATTCCAGGGCATCAGCCGCCGCGTCAAGCGTGCATTTGCTCCTGACGGCTGCGGTGACAGCTTTAACACGACCAGGATCATATGAGGAAATAGCTCGAATTATGGATTTGGCATTAAACTGGCCTGTGTTCAGTCTTCGCGAAAAATTTTGACTTTGGAATAAATCAAAGTTGTCCAGATCAACCAGGTCAAAACAGACGGTAGGGCTAATCGGCAAGACTGCACATCCAGAGGCCATCGCCTCGATTGCTGATCGACCGGCGGCAAGTACGATGTCGTATTCGGGCAGCACTACCTCAGGTGCACGCGTCTCTCCCTGCGGTGATCAAAGATCCAGCTTAATGTCCATGGATTCAAAAGCCTGGCGGAGCTGGGAGGCGTGCCAGCTGCCGCGATCAAAACTCCTCAAGAACAGCAACGCCTTTCGAGGTTTTTGCGTCGGACTACGTACAAAACGGAATCGGGCAAGATCAACCCAGTTTGGCACAGTCATGACATTTTGATCAGTCATTCCCAATGACAAACGAATTCGATCGGAAATTATCGCGCACATTCCAACGTAATACAGGATTCGTGGATGAACTGGGGGCTCCTCAACCCAAGGTAGATATCCATGTCAATGATAGATGGCAGGGACACCGAGAAATGCACACAAAGCACGCATCGTATCCAGATGATGCTGTCCATGAATGACATCAGGCTTAAATGGAGAGTCAAAAGGATCACGAATTGCGGGAATCGACATTCCTTTAAGTATTGATCCTGCTTCGCCTATTTGCGAGCTGCATGCGGCAACTTGATGTCCTCGCGAAGCCAGAGCCCTCGCGAGTTCCACCACGACCCACTCGCTACCTGCCAAGTCTGCCAGGGTATTGTTGGTGATGAGTATTTTCATGAGTCCCTGTTTGATGAGCGATTCGCGACTAAGTCCGCTGGCTTGAGATGTACCGGGGCAACATATTCGTTGCTGGAGGAAAAAATAAAATTCCGGTTTACGCTGCCCTAACCCACTCCCATGTCACTTTTCGCGAGGCGATTGATGTCGAGCTTGTCCGCGAAACGGCATCAAAAAACCATTCCGGCCGTATCTTAAAAAGCAACTTTCCCCAGCCCGACCCTAACCTTACAGGAAACGGTTGCAGCGAATATCACTTCCTTACCTGTAAGATCCTACAGCTATCCAGAGTTACCTTTTTGTAGTCTCATGGCATTTCCTCGGTTGATTAAGACAAGCAATGGGAGACTAAATTGTATGGCGGGCTACGCAGTTCATCAAGCCGTTGTAAAGATACATCAATAAAGACTTGCGGTTTTCATGCCTGGATGAGCAGGAGCTGCATTGGGAATGAAACATGGAGGAGCCTGGCGATGCCATCCGCCGCCAGGAACGGTCTCGGGCCTCACTAAATATCCGGGCTCCGGTGCTTGGGCAATGCCACGGTATTCCTCTTTTGCGTTAAGAACCATGCATTTTCTAATGACAGATGGAGCATTATTTTTTCGCATCGACCTCGCCTCGATAAGGCTAGTGTAGAAAACTCTCTCTCCACATTCAGGGCGCCAAGTCGAATTTTGCAATCGTGTCATGCCCGAACAAGAATGGCCAATCAATATATTGTTTTCATTCTGGATGAACAGCGCTATGCCTTGCACCTGTCTGCGGTAGACAGAGTAGTCCGCATGGTGCATATCACTCCGCTGTCAAGAGCACCGGAAAGCGTGCTTGGAGTCGTCAACTTGCGAGGCCGGGTCATCCCTATCATTAACATTCGTCAACGTTTTCACCTGCCAAAACGAGAAATCACGCTAACCGATCGTCTGATTTTTGCTCGCACGCAACGACGTCCTGTAGCGCTGGTAGCGGATGCGGTGAAAGAAGTTATCGAATGCACCGAGCAAAGTCTGATCTCGGCAGAGAATATCCTTCCAGAAATGAGATACCTGGAAGGAGTTATCAAATTTGAAGACGGATTAATTCTTATCCACAATCTGGACAAGTTTTTGTCCCTGGAAGAAGAGAGGTCCCTGGATCTGGCACTGGAGATCACCTGAGACGAATATGCAGCCCGCTCTTCCTCATCCACTACTTTCACAGCTCAGCGAAGCGCTTACCACGCAGATGGGCTTGTATTTCCCAAAAAAACGCTGGGGCGACCTCGAGCGGGGCATTACCGCCGCGACGCCCGCGCTTGGCGTGGAAAGTCCGGAAGCATGCATCCGCCAACTTCTGTCCGCAACGCTCACGCGCAGACAGATCGAAATACTCGCCTCCCATCTGACTATTGGCGAGACCTATTTCTTCCGCGAGAAAAAAAGCTTCGAGGTTCTTGAGGAACGGATTTTCCCAGAACTGCTGCGCGCCTGCGCTGAGACAAATCGCCGGTTGCGTATCTGGAGCGCAGGCTGCTGCTCAGGGGAAGAGCCCTACTCGATCGCCATGCTCCTCGACCGGCTGATCCCGCATGCCGGAGAATGGAACGCGACAATTCTGGCCACTGATATCAACCCGATGTTCCTGCAGAAGGCGTCCGAGGGCGTATATAGCGAGTGGTCTTTCCGTGAAACCCCGGCCTGGGTCCGGGAGCGATATTTTAAACGAACAAAAAATGGACAATTCGAGATAGTGCCGCATATTCGGAAGCGAGTGACTTTTTCCTACCTTAACCTCGCTGAGGACGCCTATCCCTCGCTAGTCAATGACACGCATGCGATGGATGTGATCTTCTGCCGCAATGTAATGATGTATTTCAGTCCGGAATGGGTAAAGAAAATTGGACAGAACTTTCACCGGTCGCTCGTCAATGGCGGGTGGCTCATCGTAAGTCCCGTAGAGATTTCGAACGGCTTATTTCCCCAGTTTAAAGCCACTGCATTCCCCGGCGCAGTGCTCTACCAAAAGACCGAAAGGACCGAAGGGACGGAAAACCCGCAGACGTGGATAAACATGGCTGAATACTCAACCATGATGCCTGGCACACGACCAGATGCCATTTGCGTGCCAGCGCCCGCTCTGGCGCCAGCTTCTGGTCTTCAAGAGCCAAAAATAGTCTTTCCGCTAAAAGGTATGCCGGGGGAAACATTGCCGGAGATACTGAACACGCCTGTTCAATCAGCAAAAGGGCAGCTTGCCGGAAGTGGTCCAGCGCATCAAGCAGAGCTTGATGCGCTCTGCCAAACCGCGCGTTCCCATGCCAATCTAGGCAAGCTCAGCGAGGCCATCGAATGGTGCGATAAGGCAATTGCCGCCAACAAACTCAATCCGGCAGCCCATTATCTCCTGGCAACAATACGTCAGGAGCAGGGGCAAAGCGAAACTGCAATGCAGTCTCTGATTCGTACGCTCCATCTCGATCCGGATTTTGTGCTTGCCCATTTCGCATTGGGCAACCTGTGTCTATCGCAAAACAGACTTCGCGAGGCGGAGCGCCATTTCGACAATGCCCTGTCGCTGTTGTGTTCATACCAAAAAGACGAACTTCTGCCGGAGTCGGACGGCCTGACTGCTGGAAGGCTTATGGAGATCATTACATCCGCGCGGGCAAGCATGTCGCCCTCGACCCCGGGCATATGAAAGAGACAAAAGACGAACATCTTATAAATAGTCGAGGCATCAGTGTCCCAAAAAAAGAAAAAATTGGTACCTGTTAATTTCCGCGAGATCGAGCGGCGTCTTGAACTTGCGCACGAAGCCATTGAGCGCATCTGGGCACCGTCCGCCGAAGAGACACAACGCGTCCTGCAAGTAAGGACGCTGGCGCTGGCACAGGAACCACTGTGGGAAGAAGCTGCCAATGAAGACCTCGAAGTCCTGGAATTCACTCTTGCCTATGAACGATATGCGATCGAATCGCACTTCGTCCGACAGGTTGCTTCGCTGGAAAACCTGACGCCCCTGCCGTGCACGCCAGCCTTTGTGCTGGGCATCGCCAATTTGCGGGGAGCGATATATCCGGTCATCGATCTCAGGAAGTTCTTCGAGTTGCCGGAGAAAGGACTCACCAGTTTCAACAAGATTATCGTACTGCAATCCGAAAAAATACTTTTCAGTATTCTGGCCGACACAGTTATCGGCGTGCGCCATATTTTGAAAAAAAATATTCAGCCTTCCCTGCCCACGCTTACAGGCGTCCGCAGAAGCTACCTGGCGGGAATAACTCCTGAACGGTTGATAGTTCTTGATGCGGAAAAACTCCTGATGGATGAAAGTATTAACGTGCAGGACCAAGTAGACGAATAGAAAGCTGGATGAATGAAAGTACATAGGTAACAAAAGTAAGCATGCGCGGTAGCTTCTCGATTTCGGGATACACGGAAAGACGGTGTTTTTAAGGGATCAAACCATGACCATCAGCAAGAAAATCATCGGCTGGTATGCAGTCGTACTGGTATTGCTCACACTCGTGACGGGCGTTTCCTTTTATGCGCTCAATCAGACACAGACCACATACGACCACTTCTTGAACGTGGACGAACGATTGCTGGAAGGTGCCAACGAGCTTCGGACCGTTGCGTTTGCTCAGCAAACCTATGTACGAGGTGTTTTACTTTTCCCGGAACTCCGGAGGCTGCATCAGACTCTTCTGCAGGCCAACGATCGTAAGTTCAAGCAAATCCTGGCAAAAATGCGTCTGCTACTGCAGACTGCGGAAAAACATGCAGAAGGACTCGATTTTATCAAGGACTTTGAATCTCTCCAGGAAAAACTTGAGCAAGCTGAGCATGAGGCCGTCCGCCTTGCACTGGAGGATAAAATTGAGGAGGCCACCGCCTATACTATCAATGAGTTCCGTCCTCTCAGCTTCGCGCTCATTGATAAAGCCGCCCAATTCCATGAGCGGAAATCCAGGCTGCTGGATAAAGCAAGAGTCCATCTCACAGAGAGAGTCAGGCTTTTTACGTGGACATTGGCGGCCGTCTCGCTGTTTACCATTCTCGTCGGGTTGGGAATCGGCATCCATCTGAGCCGCACCATTACACGCGAGCTTCGGGAAAGCATCATCCAGTTATCGGCGTCTTCAGCAGAGATTCTTGCCACCACCACGCAAGTTGCCTCTGGCGCCGCCGAGACGGCAGCCGCCGTGAGCGAGACCACCGCGACCGTGGAGGAAGTCAAGCAAACCGCGCAACTGGCAAGCCAGAAGGCAAGGCACGTTTCCGATAGCGCGCAGAAGGCCTCGAGTGTCTCGCAGGCCGGCCGAAGATCGGCCGACGAAGCGATCCAGGGCATGCACCGCATCCAGGAACAGATGGGATCCATCGCCGAGAGCATCGTGCAATTGTCCGAGCAGAGCCACGCCATCGGCCAGATCATAGCCACCGTCAACGACCTGGCCGAGCAATCGAATCTGCTCGCGGTGAACGCCGCCATCGAGGCGACCCGGGCCGGGGAACAAGGCAAAAGTTTCGGCGTGGTGGCGCAAGAGATCAGGAGCCTCGCCGAGCAATCGAGGCAGGCGACAAGCCAAGTGCGTACCATCTTGGGCGACATTCAAAAAGCTACCAATGTTGCGGTTCTCGCCACCGAGCAGGGCAACAAAGCGGTGGAGGCGGGAGTAAAACAATCCGCCGAAACCGATGAAGCCATCTGTCTGTTATCGGCAAGCATCAATGAAGCAGCGCAGGCAGCTACCCAGATCGCGGCTTCCAGCCAGCAGCAAATGGTTGGGATGGACCAGGTAGTACTGGCCATGAATAACATCAAGCAAGCGAGTGAACAGAACGTCACTGGCACTAAACAGGCGGAAGTGGCGGCGCAGGGCTTGTATGAAATGGGAGGGAGGCTGAGCGCGCTGGTAGGAGGCAAGGCCGCCCGATAGCAAGAACGCGATACATCCATGACAAACAAAAATGACGAGCTTCTGAAAAAGCTTCTTGCAATGTTTCGGGTCGAGGCCAATGCACACCTTCAGGCGATATCCTCGGGGCTGCTTGCATTGAAAAAAATACCGGCGGGTGAAAACTGGGCCGATATCGTGGAAACCATCTTCCGGGACGTGCACAGTTTGAAAGGCGCTGCCCGGGCCGTCAATCTCACGCAGATCGAAGCGGTCTGCCAGCCCCTGGAAAGCATATTATCCGCCTTGAAAGATCGGCGTCTCGCCGTGTTGCCGCCGCTGGTCGACCTGCTGCTCCAGACGGTCGACACCTTGGGGGGTCTTCTTGCCAATCCCGGCGTGGCAGAAGTACAAAAACCTGTGTTGAAAAAACTGATTCGACAGCTCGACGACACATTAAGAATGACATTGCCGCAAGTCGCTGATTCGAAGACTGCGCCGCCGATCTCCCCGGCGGATGCGCCAATCGAATCCGATGCCGAGCCCGCGCCGCATGTTCCGGTCTCCATTCCCACTCTGGCCTCGGCGACAATCAGGGTTTCCTCGGAAAAGCTCGATGCGGTCATGCGCCGGGTCGAGGAGTTGATGCTGCCGCGCCTGGCGGCCGGCCAGCGTGCGAAGGAAGTAGCCGAGGCCGCCGCAATACTCGCAGCTTGGAAAAAGCAGCGGTTGCATATTAAACCCGCATTGCGACACGTTGATAACGAATACACGCGTAGTGGCAAGAATGATGGCGCTATCCAGGGCAAGCATGAATTACCGAAGCTACTAAAATACCTTGATACAGAGCAACTCCACATGAAAACGCTGGAGGACCGCTTGGTAAAGCTGCAACGCGCAACCGAGCAGGATCAGCGCACCTTGACCAGCATGACCGAGTGCCTGCGGCAGGATGTCAAGGAAATGCAGTTGCTGCCCTTCTCATCATTTCTGGATATTCTCCCGCGATTCTCCCGAGAATTGGCCCGCGAGCAGGGAAAAAGCGTGGAACTGGTAATTCAGGGAGGCGAAATCGAAATCGATCGGCATATCCTCGAAGAAATGAAGGATCCGCTTATCCATCTCGTGCGTAATTGCATTGGTCATGGTATTGAACAACCGGCAACACGCTTGGCCAAAGGCAAACCGCCACATGGAACGATTACCCTGGCATGTTCCCAGAAGGATAGCGGTACGGCCGAGGTACTTGTCGCCGATGATGGCGGCGGGATTAATGTTCCCATGGTAAAAGCCGCGGCGCAAAAACTGGGCATTGTTGCTGCCGAAGAGACGGTACAGCTCGGCGAAATGGAATCAGCGGCACTCGTGTTTCAATCCGGTGTGAGTACCAGCCCCATCATCACTGACATTTCCGGGCGCGGCCTGGGTCTTGCGATTGTGCGTGAAAAGGTGGAACGTCTGGGTGGCCGCATCGCCGTCAATTCCAATCCTGATACAGGAACCGCCTTTCATATCACTCTTCCGCTAACGCTGGCAAACTTCCGTGGCGTCCTCGTTTGCGCTCGCGGTCAGCTTTTCGTCATTCCCTCGACCAGGGTTGAGCGGGTGGTCCGGATCACCAATAAGCAAATCCAGACGGTGGAAAACCGCGAAACAATCCTCGTGGATGAACAGACGCTTTCACTAATCTGGTTGAGCGATGTCCTGGAATTGCCACGCCATGTTTCGGAGGGTGTAGCGACGGATGCGCCAGCCGGTGCCGCCGCTGTAATCCTCGGTTCGGGCCCCGCGCGCGTCGCGTTTCTGGTTGACGAAGTTCTTGGCGAACAGGAAGTGTTGGTCAAAGCGCTTGGCCGGCCTTTGACGCGAGTGCGCAACGTCGCCGGGGCCAGCGTGCTGGGAACCGGCCGGGTGGTGCCTGTGCTCAATGTAGCCGATCTTCTGAAATCGGCTACAAAGCGTCCGGCTGCAGTATCTGCATCAGTACCGTTATCGTATGAAAAGCATGAAGGGCGGGAAAAACTATCTATTCTGGTGGTGGAAGATTCCATCACCGCACGCTCGCTACTCAAGAATATCCTGGAGTCCGCAGGCTATCGTGTCAGCACAGCCGTGGACGGGGTTGACGGCTACACTACGCTCAAGACCGGGAAGTTTGATCTGGTCGTTTCCGACGTTGAAATGCCGCGTATGGACGGCTTTAGCCTTACCGCCAAGATACGGGCCGATCACCAATTTGCCAGCCTGCCAGTCGTGCTGGTGACAGCACTGGAATCTCGCGAGCACCGCGAGCGCGGCATTGATTCCGGGGCCAATGCCTATCTGGTAAAGAGCAGCTTCGATCAAAGCAATCTGCTGGAGATCATTCATCGCCTGATCGGCATTTCGTTATGAGACCCCGCCTATGATCAATGTCCTGGTAGTGGAAGATTCACCCGTAGTACGTGAATTTCTTGTTCAAATTCTCGGTTCGGACCCTGATATCACGGTTATCGCCACGGCGGCTGACGGCGAGGAAGCGCTTTACGTGGTGCGGTACCATCGACCCGACGTTATCACCATGGATATCCACATGCCGAAACTGAACGGACTCGAAGCCACCCGCCTCATCATGCAAACAACTCCTACACCCATAGTTATCGTCAGCGGCAGCGAGAACATCCACGAGATCGCGACAACATTCGACGCGATGGACGCCGGCGCATTGGCGGTGCTGGGCCGTCCGGCCGGCATTGGCCATCCTCATCATCAAACCACGGCTCAAGATTTGGTGCAGACGGTAAAACTGATGTCGGAGGTAAAGGTGGTGCGGCGCTGGTCGCGTTTGCAGAGCCCGAAACCCGCTTTGCGGCCGGTAACTATGGGTGGGCTTTGCCAATCGGCGCAAACCAGACTTGTGGTGATGGGGGCGTCGACCGGTGGTCCGACTGCGATCGAAGCTATCCTGGCGGCGCTTCCCAATAATTTTCCTGTACCCGTCTTGATCGTCCAGCACATGTCGGCAGGATTTATAGGAGGATTCGTTCAGTGGTTAAATACTTCCTCCAGTTTACCTGTCCATACCGCTACTCAGGGCGAGCTTCCCCTGCCCGGCCATGTTTATATCGCACCTCACGACTACCAGATGAGCGTACAACGCGAAGGAAGGATTGTATTGACGAAGGATGCGGCTGAATATGGGCTGCGGCCTTCGATTTCGTATCTATTCCGCGCAGTCGCGGAGGTCTATGGCGGCAATGCCGTTGCTGGTTTATTAACAGGCATGGGGCGCGACGGAGCAAAGGAACTGCTGCTGCTGAAGGAAAAAGGCGCTGTCACTTTCACCCAGGACAAGGAGAGTTCGATCGTACACGGCATGCCGGGTGAGGCGATCAAGCTGGATGCGGCGATGCTGGTCTTGCCCCTGGATAAAATTGCGGCCTCGCTAACCAATCTAATGAAGCATCGAGAAAAATATAGAGCGTGACCCATGACATTCGGAAAATATAAAGCAAGCAGCATAGAAGTCCTCATCGCGGAAGACAGCCCGACCCAGGCGGAAAAGCTCCGGCATCTGCTTGACGAACACGGCTACCGGGTTAGGGTCATGCCCAATGGCAAAGAAGCCCTCGCGGCGGCTCGACTGCAAAAACCGACTTTGATTATCAGTGATGTGATGATGCCCGAGATGGACGGGTTTGTGCTATGCGGGGAAATCAAGCGTGATGAGCAACTCAAGGACATTCCGGTGATCCTGCTCACCTCACTCTTCGATATCCGGGACATTATGAAGGGGTTGGAATGCGGCGCCGACAATTTCATCCGGAAGCCATATGAAGATCAATATCTGCTTGCCCGCATCGACTATCTGCTGATGAACCAGGAGCTGCGCAAGAACCAGGTGATGCAGATGGGAATGCAGATTTATCTCGGCGGACAAAAACATTTCATCACTGCCGAGCGTCAGCAGATCGTCGATCTGTTGATTTCGATCTATGAGGATGCGGTCCACATCAACAAGGAACTTCATGCCCGGCAACTTGAGCTGGCGCACTCGAATCGCCTCCTGAGCGGCCTTTACCGAATCGCGGAAGGGCTGAACCAGGCAGTAAGCGAGCGCGAGGTTTGCGAGAAAGCGCTCGAATACGCGATGGAACTACCCGGCGTGGAATCGGGATGGTTCTATCTTCGGGATGATAATAATTTCCGGGTGGTGGCCGCGCGCAACGTCGCGCCGTCATTGCTGGCCGCTGAGTCGACGAAGGAGTTATGCGAATGTCAACGACTTTTTCTCGCTGGAGATCTGGGGCACGTTACCAATATCGTCAAGTGTGCACGGATTGAGCGAGCCGAAGACGATGAAACCCTGGGCCTGCGCTGCCATATCACCGTGCCCCTATGGATCGGCAATCAGAACTGCGGCATGATGAATCTGATGGGAGCGGAACAGGACCTCTTCAAGGACAACGAACTCGAAACGCTACACGGGGTTGGGCACCTGGTAAGTATCGCCCTGGAACGCGCATGCTTGCATGAACATATGGAGAAACTGGTGAAGGAGCGCACCACAGCGCTAACCGCGGAGATAGTCCGCTGCAAGGAATACGAGGCCAGGATTGTCCGGCTCAACCGGATTTACAGCGTGCTAAGCGGCATCAACACCACTATTGTGCGCGTCCGTGGAGTGCAGGAACTTTTCGATAAAGCGTGCCGTATCGCGGTGGACCATGGCCAGTTTGTGTTTACCTGGATTGGAATGTTCAACGCAGAGACGCAAAATATCACGCCGCTGGCGAAGGCCGGACGTGACGAGGGCTATCTGGCGCAGCTCAAGTTGACCGATTTGGTTAATTCCCCCGGAAATTCATGGCTGATAGCCGAAGCGATCACACAGCTTAAACCGGCGATTTGCAATGATCTAACCACCGGCGAGCCTATGCAGATCCGGCATGCCGCGGCGCTGGAACGCGGTTATCAGTCCAAGGTGGTACTACCCCTGATTGTGGGTAGCGAGCTGGTTGGGACATTCGTCCTTTACGCACCGGAAACAGGGTTCTTCGACGAGGAGGAAATGGCCCTCCTGATCGAGATGGCGGGCGACATTTCATTTGCCATGGATCACCTGAAAAAAGAGGAACGCATCAATTACCTTGCGTTTTTCGATGCTGTCACCGATCTGCCGAACCGCGCCTTGTTTCTGGATCGGGTTAATCAGAGAATCAGCAACTTGGATCAAGATCATAAGGTACTTTCGGTGATCTTTCTCGATATCGAGCGTTTCAGCAGCATCAATGAATCTCTCGGCCACCAGGCGGGGGATGTTTTGTTATGCGAGCTTGCAATACGACTGAAACAGATGGTTGAAAATACAGATATTCTGGCGCGTCTTTCCGCAGATCATTTTGCTATCGCCATACAGCATGAAGAAGAAAGCACGGATATTGCCCATGTGCTGGAGAAAATCCTATTCGGGATCGAGGACCGGCCTTTTGTGATCGGCGGACAGGAGCTGCGCATTTCCGCCAGAGCGGGAACAGCGTCTTATCCTGCCGACGGGAAAGACACTGACAAACTGTTGCAAAATGCTGAAACGGCCCTCAAAAAGGCCAAGCTTTCTTTCGACAAACATGTTTTTTACGCTCCTGAATTCAATACTCGCGTCACGGAGAAGTTGAGGCTTGAGACCAAGTTGCGCGAGGCGGTGGAACAGGAACAGCTGGTCCTGCACTACCAGCCCAAAATTGATCTGGAAAGTGGGCAGATCAGCGGACTTGAGGCGCTGATGCGCTGGAAGGACCCGGAAAATGGCCTTGTACCGCCAATGAACTTCATTCCCCTTCTCGAAGAAACGAGGATGATTCTAGAGGCGGGACGATGGGCATTGGGCAAGGCGATATCGGATTCAAAAAAATGGCAAACCATGGGCCTCAACCCACCCAAGGTTGCCGTTAACGTCTCGCCAATTCAATTACGGCAGAAGGATTTTGTAAGCATGGTCGCCAGTGTGATCAATGGCGCGGGAGACGTGTCAATTGGGCTGGAACTTGAGATTACGGAAAACGTAATCATGCAGGACATAGAGGCCAATATCAAAAAACTAAAGATCATTCGCGATATGAATATCGAGGTCGCGATTGATGATTTTGGCACGGGCTATTCCTCTCTAAGCTATATCGCCAAACTGCCCGTCAACGTCTTGAAGATCGACCGCGCTTTCATTATCAACATGACCACCAATGCCGACGATCTCAGCATTGTCTCTGCCATCATATCCTTGGCGCATTCCCTGCATCTGCGCGTCATCGCGGAGGGCGTGGAGACCCATGAGCAGGCAAATCTCCTACGGGAACTCAAGTGTGACGAGATCCAGGGATACCTGTTCAGTCCTGGCGTTATAACATCAAAAATTGAAGAATTTCTCCACCAGAAAAAATCGCTATGCAGGATGTGACCGGTAGAGAACATTTGCATAATGTAAGAGGGTCGCACAAAGGCAGCGTGGAGATAGCACAATAAATAGCGTACGCCCGGCTTCCAAGATCGCTGCGCTCTTATTGACGACCGGTACTGAAGTACTCCAATCCGGCTGCCGTCTTCACTCCAGCCTGTTTATCAAAGCGGAGTCAGGAACGATACCCCATCGGCGCCCACCGCGGAGCCGCTCTTAAGACGCCGCCCGAACTCATTTCCCTGCGTTTCGCTATCATCGCCGAATATGCGCGCCACCCTCCCCTTATGAAAGCTTGCCATTTGCTTGCGGAGCGGGATGATAAAGGACGCATCGTTCCCAAACAGCGCCTGATGCAGCTTTGGCAATTCATGCCACGGCGTGGTGGGCCTCGCATGGTGCGCATTGTGATAACCGAAGTTGAGGGTGAGCAGGTTCAGCCATGAATGCCTGGCCGAGATAAGGTTGCTGAACGTATGTGAGCCCTCGTAGTCGCGGTCACCCCTGTGCTTTATCACATAAGGGGCGCCATCCCGTACCAATACCGTGTCATAGTTGTGCTGAAGCGCGTCCATGAAGCGCAAAACCGTCAAAAAGACGAGATATGCCAGCAGATAGCACAGATATGCCATTGGCGAATAAACGAATATCGCCAGCAGCAGGCCAAATCGGATCACGGCTATTTTTATCGTCCGCAACCGCATAGTCTTCTTTTCCTGAAGGATGAAAGGAGCGAGCATGAGCACGCCATGCATGAACAACTCCACCGCCGGGATATATAGCCATTCCAACGCTTCCACGATTTTGCGCAACAGAGGATGGCGCGCCAGATGCCCTCGATAGTCGAATGTCACCACATCAGCATTATTCACGTGGTGCTTCATGTGACGGGCGCGCAGATCAGCATAAGTCCCATAACAGCCGCCGGTCAGCCAGTTCAGCGCACTTCCCAGCAGGGCATTGTGCTGCGGTAATTTGAACATGGCGTTATGCCCGCAGTCGTGAATCAAATAGGAGGCGATCACCATGCCGTGCGCCATGGCGAGCACACCGATGGTCATAAGGCGCGGACTCAGGGATAGAATTAGTGCGGCCCCGCCGAAATAACCAAGGTGACAATAAAGTTGGGCTGAAATGCCCGGAAGCAAGCCTCCCTTATGGCGAAACCAGGCTTTCTCTATTGTGTTAATCATATGGCCCTCCCGCAGTTCCCCGTTGATTTTTTCAAGCCGTCCGGAAAGAAGTCTCGGATAAGACTCCGACTACAGGTAATTATACATGCAAAATTGCAAGTAAAATAGGGGTATAATTATAATCTGGGTTCTCGCGAACGACACAAAACTCAACGAAGAGGGCCATTCAAGAAATGAGCGGATCTGACTATACGAACGCAAGGCGCCGTCAGTTCATTCAGCTACTCAACAGTACCGATCAATACTGGGTAGATGTTCTGGGAGATAATCTTTTCCATGATTTGAACTATTATGATCTCTTTACGCAGATGTGGCAGCGGCTCAACGGTATCCCGCGCCACACCTTTCAGAAGTCCGAGCTGTATCAGCTTATGCCAAACGTGAGTCAGCGCACCGCCATCAAATATGTTCAGATCGCAATCGATCATGGCCTGCTCATCGAGCACGTAAATCAGGAAGACCTCCGCTCCAAACAAATCACGATGTCTCCCGATCTCGAGCGAAGAATCGAGCTTTTCCTGGACTATTCCATTTCAGTATTTGAGACATTCCCGATGCCCGCCTCCCGGCGGCCGGATTCGTGAAGAACATGAAATTCAGCGCAGCCTTCTGAGCTTGACGCAGAGAGGAGTTAACGCAGCGCGACGGGATCGGCATTGTTCTTCACGCGGAGGGTCTTGTCTTTTGTGAAGCGGGATAGGTTTCCAGCAAACTGCTTGTTTGGCGGTAAAACAATTCCAAGACCTCTGCACAACTGACTTGATTATATGCGGATGAATTATAATTGGGGCGTGAGAAACGTGCCCAGGGAGCGAATCAGATGCAGATGAGTATTGGATCGATGGAAATGGACGCGCGCATCAGACGCGACAGCGCCATGCTGAAAGCGCCTGCGCTGATTGACTGGCAAGGACTGCGTGCGCAACGGGGGGTTGGACTCTACAAAAGCGAAGCTGGCCGGGGCGGCGGACAGGAGCCGATCGAGCCGTTAGTCAATATGCTGACAAAGGTTATGCCAGCGCCGGCAATTGCGGAAAGCTCAGAGCGCAGCGGATCAAAAGCGCGATCATGCACCGGGCGTACAAGAACAAGCCAGTGACGGCACGCCAGATCAAAGCCAACACGATCATCAGTAAAACCCGCCACATTGTCGAGCAAAGCTTTGGCACCGCCAAACGGCTATTCGCCATGGGCCGGAGCCGCTACCTGGGGATGCATAAGGTAAATGCCCAGTTCATGCTCAAGGCAATGTGCATGAACTTGCTCAAAGCAGCTAACAAGATCACATTGAATGCAACAACTTCAACGCGGCAGACAACACTGCCGGGAGCAGTGCGTCCAGTAACGGCGCAGGAGGCCTAAAAAGGGGCTATAAAAGCTTAAAACCCGCCGGTATGCCGCTTGGCCAAGACAAATTGCCGGGAAAACTGAGCCAGCGATCCATTCATCCGGTTGCCACACATCAGGCTGCTTGGTTAGGGCGGTAGTGCAGAGGTCTTATTAATGATCTGAATGGTTCAGCTTCCGCAGCAAGTGTTACGCTGGGGTAGCGGCATGTAGCAGAGCCGCCCGGCAAAGCCCAACCGGTTCGCTGATCCCCTGTGCTGGTGAATAATTGACAGTTCGGTTCGTTAAACGTGTAGTGACGTATCAACTCATCCTTGGAATCGGGCAGTGCGAGCAGGCGATCGCGCTCGGTAGATGACCGAATGGACCGGCGCGGCATCGTCAGGCTTCTTTCAGGTACTGATACAAGGTTTCACGGCTGATACCGAAGTCGCGGGCGACCAATGTTTTCTGCTCGCCTGCCGCGACTCGCTGCTTCAATTCGGCAATTTGTTCGCTGTTCAGTGATTTTTTGCGTCCCGGGTAGACCCCGCGCTGTTTGGCCAGCGCGATCCCTTCGCGCTGCCGCTCGCGAATCAAGGCCCGCTCGAACTCGGCGAATGCGCCCATCACCGACAGCATCAGGTTCGCCATCGGCGAGTCCTCGCCGGTGAAGGTCAGGTTTTCCTTGACGAACTGGATGCGCACGCCGCACTTGGTCAGCTTCTGCACCAAGCGGCGCAAGTCGTCCAGATTGCGCGCCAAGCCAGCGAGGGACAGGTGGCGACGCCGCTGGCGTCGTCGCTCTGCATGGTAGCTCTCCGCTTCAGCTTGTGGGCATGCCAGGCCACCCATCCGCGCAAGCTGTCGATCCACAAGCCAAGGTTTCGAGGCGCGACGAAATCAACAGGCGTAGGTGCGCCAGGCACTCGTCAGCGTCACCGGCTCCACCGACCAGCGCATGACAAAGCCGCGTAAGCTCACGCAAGCCGATACCTGTCTCGAATGCAGCGCGCACGATACGAACGCTGACACCGGCATCAAAGGCCAGCTTGGAGATTGTGTAGTCGTCCATCGGTCAACTCCGTAGTTATCCCGCGCAGCAAGAAAGCTGTTTCACGTCCTTGGTAAAGGTCTGCGCGCACAGCTTCAGCCCCTCGACCATCGTCAGGTAGGGGAACAACTGGTCAGCCAGTTCCTGTACCGTCATGCGGTTGCGAATCGCCAGCACCGCCGTCTGGATCAACTCTCCCGCTTCCGGGGCCACGGCCTGCACACCGATCAGCCGCCCGCTGCCGGCGTCAGCAACCAGCTTGATAAAGCCGCATGTGTCAAAGTTGGCGAGCGCACGCGGCACGTTGTCGAGCGTCAGCGTGCGGCTGTCGGTTTCGATGCCGTCATGGCGCGCTTCCGCCTCGCTGTAGCCGACCGTCGCTACCTGTGGGTCGGTGAACACCACCGCCGGCATACTGGTAAGGTCGAGCACCGCTTCACCGCCGGTCATGTTGACCGCCGCGCGCGTGCCGGCCGCCGCCGCCACATAGACGAATTGCGGCTGGTCGGTGCAGTCGCCAGCGGCATAGATATGCGGTCTGCTGGTGCGCATCGCCTTGTCGATGACGATGGCCCCTTGCGTATTGACAGCAACGCCCGCCGCAGCCAGTGCCAGGCTGCGCGTGTTGGGTGCGCGGCCAGTGGCGACCAGCAACTTGTCGCTGCGCACTTCGCCGTGGACGGTAGTAACCACGAATTCACCGTCCGCATGGGCGACCTGGCTGGCCTGGGTATGTTCCAGCACCTCGATGCTTTCGGCGCGGAACGCGGCCGTGACGGCTTTGCCGATGGCCGGGTCTTCCCGCAAGAACAGCGTGCTGCGCGCCAGGATCGTGACCTTGCTGCCCAGCCTGGCGAATGCCTGTGCCAGCTCCACAGCCACCACCGACGAGCCGATGACCACCAGCCGGGGCGGAACCGAAGCACTCACCAAGGCTTCGGTCGAGGTCCAGTAGGGTGTCTCTTTCAGGCCCGGGATCGGCGGCACGGCAGGACTGGCTCCGGTGGCGATCAGGCAGCGGTCGAACGCCACCGTGTGCTCGCGGCCTTCGTTCAGACTGACGATCAGGGTGTGGTCGTCCTTGAAATGGGCGCCGCCGTGCAGCACGGTGATGGCTGGATTGCCGTCCAGGATGCCTTCGTACTTGGCGTGACGCAGCTCATCGACGCGCGCCTGCTGCTGTGCCAGCAGTTGTGCGCGGTCAATCGCCGGCTCGGTCGCCGCGATGCCGCCATCGAACGGACTTTCCCGGCGCAAATGGGCGATGTGCGCGGCGCGGATCATGATCTTCGATGGCACGCAGCCAACGTTGACGCAGGTGCCGCCGATGGTGCCGCGCTCGATGAGCGTGACGCGCGCACCTTGCTCAACGGCTTTGAGCGCTGCTGCCATCGCGGCTCCGCCGCTGCCGATGACGGCGATATGCAGTGCATTTTCACTGCCGCCGGATTTATCTTTGCCGCCCAGCCATCCCAGCGCCTTGTCGAGCAGGTCAGCCTGCTTTTCAGTCGGTGGCGCATCGGCGAGTGTGGCCCGATAGCCGAGTCCGGCCACGGCGGCCGTGAGCGTATCCAACTGCGTGCCAGATTCAAAGGCGAGTTGCGCCGTGCCCTGCGGGTAGGACACAACCGCCGAGCGCACGCCCGGTACCTTCTCCAACGCTTCTTTGACGTGCGCCGCGCATGAATCGCAGGTCATGCCGGCAATTTTCAATTGGGTCATATGACGTTCCTTTTTTCGTTTCGGCAACGGCCCATGCCGTCAGCCGTGTTTGGCCGGTAGCTCACAGCCGTCCGGCCCGCAACGGCGATGCGCTGGCGAGACGAAATCCCAGATCGACACCCCGACCATGAAGGCCAGGCCGACATAGAGCAGATCCGCCGTCCACCAATTACCCAGAAACCAGACCGTCGCCGCGAACACGATGGCTGGCCCGACCATGCCAAGCAGGCTTCGATGCCATTGCCGATGATTCAGCCAGCCCAGCGTATTCGTCATGAAAGCGAGTACGACGAACAACGGCAGGAAGCCCAGCTCGATGGCCGCTCCGAAACTGGCGAGGGCCGGAAAACAGGCCGCACAGCCCATCGCCGAAACGATGCTGCCGAGTGCGCCGGTCTTGTCAGCGATGCGCGTAATCAATCCCATGATGTCGCTCCCGAATCCGGTTCAGCGGCTTAACGTTTGACGCTGGACGGATAACCCGCATCCTCGGTGGCCGTGGTCAGTTTCTGGATGGTGGTCTTGCTATCGTCAAAGGTAACGACGGCTTGGCGTTTCTCGAATGTCACGTCGGTCTTGCTCACGCCCTCGACCTTGGAGAGCGCTTTCTTGACGGTGATCGGACAGGCGGCACAGGTCATGCCCGGCACCGACAGCGTGACGGTCTGAGTGGCAGCCCAAATCGGGGCGGCAACGGCAGCAAGCGCGAGGATGGCAAACAGTTTTTTCATGGTGAACTCCTGGTTAGTAGAACAAGGGAAGGACGTAAGGGAATCCGAGTGCGACAAGGACCAGCAGGGCCACTACCCAGAAGATGAGCTTGTAAATGCCGCGCACCTGGGGGATAGCGCAGACCTCGCCCGGTTTGCAGGCTTCCGCCGGGCGGAAAATACGCCGCCAGGCAAAAAACAACGCCACCAGTGCCGCACCGATGAAGATCGGTCGGTAGGGTTCCAACACGGTCAGGTTGCCGATCCAGGCCCCGCTAAAACCGAGTCCGACCAGAACCAGCGGTCCCAGGCAGCAGGTAGAAGCAAGGATGGCGGCCAGCCCGCCTGTGAAGAGGGCACCGCGCCCGTTTTGTGGTTCAGACATACGCTTGTCCTTTCGAATTTTTGGTGGATAGCGTAAGCTTACTTCCGTAGTTATGTACGGAGTCAAGCGATATGGAAAACAGTCTGGAAAACCTGACCCTCGGCATCTTCGCCAAGGCGGCTGGGGTCAATGTGGAGACCATCCGGTTCTATCAACGCAAGGGCTTGTTGCCGGAGCCGGACAAGCCTTACGGCAGCATTCGCCGTTATGGCGAGACGGATGTGACGCGGGTGCGCTTCGTGAAGTCAGCCCAGCGGCTGGGGTTCAGCTTGGACGAGATTGCCGAGCTGCTGCGCCTGGAGGATGGCACCCATTGCGAGGAAGCCAGCAGCCTGGCCGAGCACAAGCTCAAGGATGTACGTGAGAAACAGGCGAACTTGGCGCGCATGGAGGCCGCGCTGTCCGATTTGGTGTGTGCCTGCCATGCAACGAAGGGAAATGTCTCCTGCCCGCTGATCGCGTCGCTGCAAGGGGAGAAGGCACTTCGCGCTGCCGGCGCGGCGTAATCGCCTGTCGCTCGGGCTTAACGTACTTTAAATTCCGAATTATGACACGGTCCCATTATGCCCGCCGTCGTGAATCAAATAGGAAGTGATCACCATGCCGTGTGCCATTGCGAGCACACGGCATGGTCATGAGGAGCGGACTCAGGGATAGGATAAGCGCGGCCCCGGCGAAATAACCAAGGTGACAATAAAGCAGAGCTGAAATGCCCGGAAGCAAGCCCTCTTTATGGCGAAACCAGGTTTTCTCTATAGTGTTAATGATATTGCCCTCTCGTTGCTCCCGTTGATATTTTCAAGCCCTTTTGAACGAAGTCTCGGATGAGTCTCCGGCAACTGGTAATTATACGTATTTGAGACATTCCCGATGCCCGCCTCCCGGCAGTGGGGTTCGTAAAGCACATGAAATCCACCGCAGGCTACTGAGCTTGACACAGAGAGGAGTTAACGCAGTGCGACGGGATCGGCATTGTTCTTCACGCGGAGGGTCTTTTCTTTGGTGAAGCGGGATAGGTTTCCAGCAAACTGCTTGTTTGGCGGTAAAACAATTCCGATATCCAGTGTATGTAAGCTTGCACCGCAGAATCTTCATCTCCGCCGCGAAACATGCGAGCAGCGAGATCCGCGGCGAGCATGCCGCTCATTAATGCGCGCAGAACCCCGTTGGACGAGGCTGGATCAAGCAATGCAGCGGCATCACCCAGAAGAAAATAGCCCGGCCCCGCAACGGGTTCATGGAGACGCCAGGTCATATCGCCACCCCTTCCTCCCCCCCTGCCTGACATGCTTGCCGCAGTAGAGTTGCTCCGCTCGCGTGTCGTGCGCTCGAACGGATGGTCCAGTATTGCCCACGCAGTCGTACCATCGCCAAGCGGTGCGTGCCATTCCCAGCCACTTATATGCTGTTGAAACAATGGCTGCCCCTGCAGGCATTGATCCCTGCCATTCTTCCAGCCAAATCGGACCCGCAGCGGGGGTCCCGGACAATCTGCCCGAAGCTCCAGCATACGCGCCAGCCACGCCCGCCGGCCAGTCGCATCAAACACCCATCGGGCCCGGATCTCGGACCCTTTATAGATAATCCCTGCAATCCTGCCCCGGCGGCCATCTTGCCGGATGACGCCGCTTGGTATCGCGGCAGGCATGAATATTGCGCCCGCCTCGCCCGCGGCACGTTGCAGGATGCCGTGAAGGGTGCGGCGGTCCGCCTGGAAACCGAGCCACTCGCCGTCGTTGCCCGAACCGTATGGCGCAAAGATGCGAATGCCATCGGTTTCACGCCAGACACCACGATGCCGATAAAAGCCAGCCGCTGCGATGTCGTGCCAGACTCCGAGTTTCTTCAGTATTGGCTCGATACCGGGGTGCAGGGTCTCACCCGGCGCGCGGCAGGTATCGGCGCGAGCCTCGAGCAACATGACTCTCAAGCCGACCTGTCGCGCAGAGATTGCGGCCGCGCAGCCGGCCGGGCCGGCGCCTATTATCAAAATATCGACGTGCATCCAGGCGTGCAACTACCGCAGAGCTGGGGTTCTGTAGAACTCATCTTTCACTGGAAGCGCTCGCCCAGCGCAGATCGTTCTCACGTTTGACCAGCACTTCCTTCGAATCGGGGCTGGCAAAGAAGAAACACACATCGTGCAACGGAAAGCGATGCAGATGGGCACTTATTTTCTCGCGTGCGGCAACGGGAGGACTTTGGCATAACTCCATCCGGTAAACCTGCCCACGCATAATTGTATGAGCTTCGCTTTGAGCCTGCTGCAACTCTACATCTCCAGAAGTAATTACCCGAAAGGAAAGCACCAGCCATTCCATCCGGGTTTCCTTGATATCGCTCAGATTGCCGACAACGCTATAGGCACGGCTCACAGCCAGTATGCGTGCCTGATAATCTTCAGTGCTGATCTGCGCGGTCAGCCGGATGCTCAATCTGTTCTGCATCACTTGCC
The DNA here is from genome assembly GCA_013697655.1 of Nitrosospira sp. Lineage (GTDB taxonomy): Bacteria > Pseudomonadota > Gammaproteobacteria > Burkholderiales > Nitrosomonadaceae > Nitrosospira. The sequence goes on along the minus strand of JACCWK010000089.1, from coordinate 3,643 downwards.
GCACATAATCGGCATTCAGGAATGATGCGATCTCGACGTGAGGCAGGTTATTGTGTGTAACGACACGGGGACCCGGAACGCCGTCCCATGGCAAGGAACCGGACTGGCCGATCTCCTCGTCGGTGAGCGGAGCCACGGTTCCCCCGGTGTTGCCGATCGGCGTAGCAAAGGTGCGAAAAACATCGGGCGCCACCGCTGGCCAGAAGGTGCTAAGCGCAGCACAGAGTTTTGCATCTTCCGGGAAGGGGCTACCCAAAGCGTAGCTCGCAAGATGCTCAACGCCGTCCCCACCCGGTTGTTGATCCCTCCCAACATCCCATCCGGGCGCAAAGACACCGGCAGCGTCATCCGGCAAGGACGATGCTCTCAACACGTCGGGCTGCTTCGGCCATACAGCAGGTAGACCGTTGGGTGTCCCCATTCCGACGACGGCGGTAATGGTAGTGTCATCGGCCGTGAAGGGGTTGCCCTGTAGCTGAAGATTAGCCGGAAGGCGGGTTTCGCTCAGTGGAGTGGGTTCAATGAACCAAAGGCTTCCACGAAACTGGGCAGGAATATCTTTGCTTCGACTCCATTCAGACACTTCGAACTGCCCGCAGGCGGGAAAGAAATCCGGTGCGCAGACCAGTGCGTAGGCCGCAACAGATGGGATATTCCGATTGGCCAGAGCTGGGATATTCGCCTCGATCCAGCCCTCTCCGGAAAAATCGACGTAGTGCAATGCATCATAGGGCTCTTTCTTCATCGCGGCGACGACATCCATTTTATCGTTGAGATCGATGAACATATTCCCCTTCACTTGTGTGCGCGCATGAACATATTCCGGCGCAGCGCCACGGCCCCCTCCTGCCGCAGACGGCTCAAAAGCAGCAAAAACATCTACGAAATCCGGGGTAACCCTGAACGTAAGCGGCTTGCCATCCACCATCGCAGGCTCCACCAGGCTTGGGCGTATGGTAGGAACAAGCCAGCCGGGTCCAAGCTCCGGGTCCGTGGACCAATCCGCTATTTCTCCATCCCGAATAACGTAAGGAAAACTTTCAGGAAGCGGATCCGCTCCGAGGGCTTTGTGAATTCGCTGGATTTTCACGTTGAACAGGCGTGCAGTGAACTGCGGGTCGAGAACGAGTCCCTCAAGGCAATCATCGCCGGGGAAGAGCTTATGGACGGGAACCAGGAAATCCCTTCCCGCCTCGTCGCTGGTTCGTCCTCCGCTGCTTTCGAGTATAGGCGACACACGCGTGTCGCCACCCGGCTTTCTTACGGCCAGCCATGCCGTGAAGCGTGCCGGCAACACGCGCACGCCGTTTGCGTTATCTTCATCCTCAGGCCAGAAACCGCGTACGTCGGCATGATAACGCGGCCGGGCCGTGCCCACGCGGGCGATGCCGGTACGTGAAAAAGTAAGATCGGCGTGGCGGCCATCGACTGTATCCGAAGCCGGGCGGTATTCGCAGGAGAACACCGCCACCGCCACCTTGGAGACTCCGCCGTTATCCTTCAGGAATTTCGTCAGCGATAAAGGTACAAGACTAAAGATAAAATTTTCAAGGAGGTCGAGCTCGACCGGGGTTGCAAAACCCTGGAGTGGTCGACCTTCGTGATCACGGGTAATCATGGGGCTGGCCAGTGCATGGTAGAGCAGGCTCGAGGCAGGCTGTCCTGGCGCCACTGCTTTGGTGCCATCCGCTGCGAAATCTTCAAATCCCGGCAACATACGGTCAATTCCCGGGAGAGTCTTGGTCAGCTCCCGTCGCAACGCAGCGGACGTTGATTGGGAAATATCCAGCTTATCCTCAGTTGCATTCCGCAGCAACTCCCGCCATCCCAAAGGTGCGAGCCGGTCACACAACGACTTGATTTCATCAATTCTTGCCATAGCTCCCCCCATTTTTCGTTCGACTGCTACCAATTTTATTTATAGTCGAAAAAACGCAAAAAAACGAATTTTTGCCGCGCCCACCAACCCCGGATAAGACGTTTATTGTGCTGTATCGAGACTCAGAAAAAGATCATTATCGGCATCGTCGATATCAAGCCTTACCAAAGCACGTTTGAAGTCCTCGGAATGTTTTTTCAGTATCAGCAATTATGGGCAATGATAGTTCGATAGAGCTACTCTAAATATTTGATTAATGTGGACGATTGGAGATTGATCTCTTCCTGTACGACCTCATGCTTAGCGGAGCCCATGAAAGGTGTACTTCAGTCCAATGGCCATGGCTGTCGAAGTAGGTAAGATTGCTGCGTAGTACAACCTCTGAAATGTTTACAAATAACTCTAGGGAGCCAGAACGTGCGTAAAGTCGGCTTGGTAATATTGTTAGCGAGCATCGCTCTAGGTTTTGGCAACCCGGTGCTGGCACGCGAAGGTGGCGAAGGGCATCGAGGCGTGGGCGGAGGTGGGACGGAGAAGCGCGGTGCTGCCGTCTTTGGTCACAAGAGCCAGAAAGCAAACGAGAACTCAAACACCCAGTGGTCTTCCGGTGCAACCAAGGAGCAGGATCGAGCGGCCCTGCGAAAACAGCGTCGCGGTCATGGTAAGGGTCAAGCAAGCCAAGGCAATCAACGTCGCAATTCCAAATAACGCTAAAGTCGAGGATCAGAAGCTATGAAACACTTTCAAGGAAAATGATAATGTCGAAGCAGCTCCTTAACCCCATTGATGCTCGCGACGGTCGGAATACTGTTGGTTGGCGCAACCGTGGGGGCCACATTGCTAGCAGGGTGAGATTCAAACACTGGATTGCCTGATTCCTCAACGGCGCAAACCAGTGAGACACAAGCACCAGTAGCCCAGAAGAAGATGGCATTGGCCGCGAAGGTCGCGTCGGTAGAGTACCGGCCGACTGCGGCGCGGCCTTCTCAGTCCATCATGGCAACATGCAATAAGTATGCAAATGACCATGTAAATAGCAAAACTGAGGAGGTCCTTACGAACGCCACGCTGGGTGCTGCTATTGGTGCTGAAGTAGGCGCCGCCAGCGGCGCCATCGCGGGAGGAGGAAGTGGCGCGGGAAAGGGAGCTGCTATCGGCGGTTTAACCGGCGCGGCAGATGGAAGTCTTTACGGTCTTAATGAAACCAAATCACATGACGCGCAATACAAGTCTGCTTATTCCTCTTGCATGCGCTCTAAGGGATACCACAGCTAATAACACTTTGCGTATCTCTGATTGCCTGCAGACCTTATACAGGGAAATTGACCGCGTATTATTCATGTTAAATACGGGTTATTGTGAGTCATGATAAAAAATACCGCAGCACAACGACGTCACAAAATTTATCTTCGCTCCAAGAATGCTCTTCGCGACCAGCATCAGGATGACTATACGTTGATGCTTGAGCGCCACGCACAGGAGCTTGATACTCTATGGGCCAACTATAATCTTTCTGTAAAGAAGCTGGCTAGCGAACATAACAAGAAAACTGTCAAATCCAGGGACATCAAATCCAAGGCGGTGCCGATAAGGAAAAAGAAGGTAGTAAGCGTCGAGCCGGAGGAAAAGGTTATTCATTAATATGCCTCTAAACCATTTTCAGTTTTATCTGAGTATGCGTCAGGCAAGCGTTGAGGAGGCGTAATGGCAACTCTGCTTCCCATTCCCGCCGGTTGAAGCGGTAACAGAACTCATTGAGATACT
>JACCWK010000088.1 GCA_013697655.1 Nitrosospira sp. | reverse complement strand
GGTGATGTCGCATTTGATGTTCGGTGTTCTGGCACTCTCCACCGATCAGTTGATGCGCCTGCTGACGTAGATTTAGAGGACCGTTATTCAGCTCTCTGGTGTGTTGCCAAGTTCAGCAGGGGACCTCTCGTGTCGATGAGGTCGAAAACAGGGTTCCTGAACAAAACGAGTCAGGAAATTTAACAAAACTACTCTTCAGGTCTCCTGATTAGTAATAACAATGCCTACTCTCAGATCACCCGGGAGTTTTGCAAGAAGCTCCATAGCAAAAAGCAGATACTAGCGTGTCCAAATCCCACGCCCCCGCCTTACGCCCTACGTATAAATGATAGCACTTGCGCGCGCCTGAGGCGCGCAAGTGCCTAACCCCTATCAGACCTTTTGGGTCTCACTGCGCGCGGATGGAACCGGGCAACAGACGATAAGGATTATTATTCGCCCATGGGTTTCATATGTTGCAAATCGCGATCGCTCGGACCATATCCATCACCAGATCCAGAACGGTCGCCGGATTTATGTCCATGGCTATGCTTCTTTTTCATCTTGCTCGCTTCATCTTTATCGATATATCCGTCCTTATTGGCGTCCATCTTATCGAACATCATGTCGCAATGGCGAGCATGTTCTTCTCTACTGACCCTGCCATCTTTGTCGGTATCGGCCATAGCCATTCCACACCGCCCCTCGCCTGACTTTGTTCCACACCGGCCCTCGCCCGACTTCTTGTCGTAACCTTTCTTGTCTCCATATCCATCATCTGTCTTTTGACCATAGTGAGACTCGGCCACCATATAGCCTTTGCCAAGAGATAGCACGGCGAAAGGACTCTCGCTAGCGGATGCGATGGATGCCCCACCGAGAGCAACGGCAACAGCCGATCCAAGAGCGAGAGACATAATTGATTTTTTACTGGGCAGATTATTCATGATATTTTCTCCTAAATGTTTTTAGTTGATTTTTGATAACAAGCTTGCGGAAAAGCCTGCGTTTGCCGATTGTGGTAACTCATTAGAAAAGTCTATTTTAAGATCTGCGTTAAACAATCTGTTACGCTTCGAAAAAACCGGTACCCTTGCGAATACTTACGTAACATTTTAAATTATCGTATTTTCTACAAAATAGTTCCGTACGATAACACACGTAATATACCATAAGGATCAGGTTCGAGCTTTAGGATCGCCTGGATGCCGTCGTGAGAAATCCTGGCCTTTTGAATCGGTTTAAAAATTGTTTGCTGAACCAAATTGTATTGTCAGGATGCCGGTACCGCAGGTGAATCGACATAATTTATTCTTCTCAGTTAGTTATAATTCAAATTGACTATTCATGCTCATGAACAACTGGGACACGCTATACAGTCGCACCGAGATGTTGCTTTCCCGTCTGGAGGGCCTGCTATCCACTGACCAACCTGCCATCCCATGGGATACAGCTTTGGCATTCCGTTGGCGAAAATTTGGCCGTACCGGATTCATACAACCTGTCACCCATCTTCATCGCATTACCCTCGACGCGTTGCGAGGTATCGAAGGGCAAAAAAAACTCATAGACCAAAACACCCATCAATTCGTACACGGCTATCCTGCGAATAATGTACTGCTCACGGGCGCCCGGGGAACAGGCAAGTCGTCGCTTGTGAAAGCAATGCTGAATAGGTATGCGGCTACGGGGTTACGTTTAATCGAAGTAGAAAAGCATGACCTTACCGACTTGCATGATATCGTCGAACAAATCTATCGGCGTCCGGAGCGTTTCATCCTTTATTGCGATGACCTTTCGTTTGAATCGGATGAGCCTGGCTATAAAGCATTGAAGGTGGTACTCGATGGTTCAATCGCTGCGGCTTCGGAGAATGTTCTAGTCTACGCCACCTCCAACCGCCGTCATCTGATGCCGGAATCGATGCGGGATAATCTGGATACCAGGCATATGGAGGGGGAAATCCACCCAAGCGAAGCAGTCGAGGAGAAAATATCATTATCGGAACGTTTCGGTCTATGGTTATCCTTCTATCCCTTCGATCAAGATCAATACCTGGAAATTGTCGGCCAGTGGCTGGCTTACTTCGGCATACACGAAATGGCGCCTTCGTTACGCGAAGCGGCCCTGCGGTTCGCGCTGGGCCGCGGTTCCCGAAGTGGGCGCGTGGCATGGCAGTTTGCGCGTGACTGGGCGGGGAGACAAAAAGCAGGGAATGTCACGGAATTGTAAAATCAACGGCAGCGTCTTCGAAACCACTCTTTTCAGTCGCACCACTCGGATATTTCCAACCGGAAACTGAGGGGGGAGGCACGCATGTTGTCACAGCATACATCCGATATAAGACAGCTTCTTTAACTGCAACATGCCAACACGCCATGTTTGACCCTTCTCATATCGTTGAAGTTGCTGCTGCGGTCATCACTCGGCCCGATGGCAGCTTTCTTCTCGCTCGGAGGCCCGACGGCAAGCCTTATGCGGGCTATTGGGAGTTTCCCGGAGGTAAGGTGGAACCCGGCGAACCATTATTGCATGCGCTCAGGCGCGAATTGCTGGAAGAGCTGGGCATATATATTCAGCATGCCTATCCCTGGATTACCCGAACGTTTACCTATACTCACGCCACGGTGCGTCTCAGCTTTTATCGCGTTGTGAAATGGTACGGTGAGGCGCATCCTTACGAAAATCAGGAATTGTCGTGGCAATTCACACACGATATCAGCGTTGAACCAATGCTGCCTGCAAATGCACCGATATTGAGAGCACTTGATCTGCCGGCGGTTTATGGAATCACCAATGCCGCGGAATCGGGAGTGAAAGTTTCATTGATACGGATGGAGCGCGCATTGCAAGAAGGGTTGCGGCTGGTGCAGGTACGTGAAAAGAAAATGACGGAGAAAGCCCTGCAGGCCTTTGCGGGTGAAATGGTTGCACTTGCTCATCATCACGGGGCCAGGGTACTGATAAATGGCAATGCTGAACTATGCCGCGAGGTGGGCGCGGATGGGGTACATTTCCCATCAACCCAATTAATGAATCTTATGAAACTTCCTGATATCGAGTGGTGTGGCGCATCCTGTCACAATGTGGAAGAACTGTTTCAAGCCGAGCAGTTAGGGATGGATTTTGCAGTGCTTGCGCCGGTGCTGCCTACATTGAGTCATCCTCATTCCCAAACATTGGGTTGGCGAAAATTTGCTGCATTCATCCGCGAATGTTCGATTCCGGTATATGCACTTGGCGGCTTGCACCAAGACGATATAGCCACGGCTTGGGACCATGGCGGTCATGGTATCGCCATTATGCGGGGTATTACATAGGAAAATCTTTCGGGGGAAATGACAAAATGCAAGTATGCGATGCCATCAGCTATTCTCATCTTTTAGCACGTCGTCGTCCTGCTTCTCATCCTCTGGAATGCGGTAAGATTCTGTAGCCCACTGCCCCAGATCTATCATTTTACAACGCTCCGAACAAAACGGACGATAACGATTTGCGGCGCTCCAGACAATGATCTTGCCGCAATGCGGGCAGTTAACGATGGGCTGTTTCATAATCTTGAATTCAAATAGCGCCTGCGATGCTCCCATCCAGCTACCTAATGGCATAGTCTATTCGTCATGACAAAACTATCCCCCCATCGCTATCGCTGGCTGAAAACCCCTTGGAGGGCGGTCTATGTAGAGGTGCCCTAACAGGATGCTCTCAATTGTAAAAACATTATAGATTAAAACGAAGAAATCGCGGACGATATCATCAGGCGAATAAATAATATTACGCAAACACACTTTGCCTGCCGAGAAAATGATCGCAAAGTCGGATTGTTTGTCGGCGTATTATCGGCGACAAGGCTGCGTTTCACAATTTCTTCGTCCAATCAACAGGTTTAATCAACAGTCTTTATTTCTCAATATATATTATGATAAAATGGTTAAGTTTTTTAACGAGTTTTTTTTGAACTTACGCCCTGAAAAACGGAACTGCAAATATGGCAGATATTGACAAAAAAAAAGAAATGAATAGCCGGAGACGCTTTCTCATAACTGCCACCTCAATAGCGGGCAGCATCGCAAGCGCTGCCGTGGCGACACCATTTGTGCTGAGCATGATGCCTAGCGAACGCGCCAAAGCGGCGGGAGCGCCGGTTGAGGTTGATATCAGCAAACTTGAGCCAGGCATGCTGCTGTTGGTGGAATGGCGTGGCAAGGTGGTATGGATATTGGACCGTACTCCCGAAATGCTGGCTACACTGAAGAAACTTGACGATCAGGTGGTTGATCCTAAATCTGAAAAACCCCAGCAGCCACCCTATGCCCAAAATGAAACACGCTCCATCAAGCCGGCAATTCTGGTGGCCGAGGGTGTTTGCACTCACTTGGGATGCTCTCCTGTATTTAGAAAAGATGTCGCTCCCGCGGATCTGGGTCCCGATTGGCTGGGCGGATTCTTCTGTCCGTGCCACGGCTCCAAGTTCGACTTGGCTGGGCGCGTCTACAAGCACCTTCCGGCCCCTACAAATCTGGTCGTTCCTCCCCACATATACCTGAGCGACACCATGTTGCTGATCGGGTCTGATCGTAAGGAGTCCGCATAAATGAGCAAGCGACTGGAATCCATGTTGGAATGGGTGGACGCGCGTTTTCCTTTGACTTCCACCTGGAAATATCATCTCGCCGAATACTACGCGCCGAAGAATTTTAATTTCTGGTATTACTTCGGCTCGCTTGCCATGCTCGTGCTGGTGAATCAGCTTCTCACCGGCATTTTCCTTACCATGAACTACAAGCCGGACGCCAGCATGGCCTTCGCATCGGTGGAATACATCATGCGGGACGTGGACTTCGGTTGGCTGATCCGCTATATGCACTCCACCGGCGCATCCATGTTCTTTGTAGTGGTCTATCTGCACATGTTCCGCGGAATGATGTACGGGTCCTATCGTAAGCCGCGGGAACTCCTGTGGTTGATCGGCATGGGGATTTTCTTCATCCTCATGATGCTCGCATTTACCGGATACATCCTGCCATGGGGACAAATGTCATACTGGGGCGCGCAGGTGATCGTGAGCATGGTAGGGGCGATTCCGGTTATCGGGCAGACCCTGTCGAACTGGATTCTGGGCGACTTCATGCTTTCCGACGCAGCGCTTAACCGATTTTTCGCCTATCACGTCGTCACGCTGCCGGTCTTGCTGGTGACGTTGGTATTCGTCCATATCGTGGCATTGCATGAGGTCGGATCGAACAATCCGGATGGCATTGAAATCAAAAAGAACAAGGACCCGGTCACGCATATTCCCGTGGACGGCATACCGTTTCACCCCTACTACACGGTGAAGGATATTTTCGGAGTGGTGGGATTTCTGATCGTGTTCTGCGGCATCATATTCTTTGCGCCGGAAATGGGCGGCTATTTCCTTGAGTACAATAATTTTGTCCCGGCGAATACGCTGCAAACGCCGGACCATATCGCGCCGGTATGGTATTTCACTCCGTACTACTCAATGCTGAGAGCTGTTACTGTCAACTTTCTCTGGGTAGACGCCAAACTCTGGGGCATCGTCCTGATGGGCGGATCTGTAGCCATCTTTGCCTTGTTGCCCTGGCTGGACCGCAGTCCCGTCAAATCGATCCGGTACAAGGGGCCATATTTCAAGATAGCTCTTACACTTTTCGTCATTAGCGTCTTTGTACTTGGCTGGCTCGGTACGAAATCGCCCACGCCTTTATATACGCTGCTGGCGCAAATATTCACGGTAATCTACTTCGCCTTTTTCGTTCTTATGCCGTGGTACAGCAAAATAGATAAAACCAAGCCTGAACCGACAAGAGTGAAAGAATGAGAAAAATAAAGGATATTTTATTTATTTTATGCATGGTTCCGCTTGTAGCATTTGCCAGTGGTCCGGAAATAAAATTAGACCAGGCGCCGATCCGGCCTACCGACAAACTGTCTCTTCAACGCGGCGCACAGACTTTTGTGAACTACTGCCTGACTTGTCACAGCGCGGAGTACATGCGCTACAATCGGCTGCGGGATCTAGGTCTTAGTGAAAATCAAATCAGCGATAATCTAATATTCACCGGGCAGAAAGTGGGTGAACTCATGACAACCGCCATGAAAAAAAAGGAAGCTAAACAATGGCTTGGCGTAGCTCCGCCTGATCTAACGGTGATCGCCCGCTCTCGCGGCGCAGACTGGCTCTATACATATCTTCGCAAGTTTTATCGAGATGAATCGACGGCTACGGGCTGGAATAATCTGGCGTTTGATAAGGTTGCCATGCCTCATGCGCTCTACCAGTTACAGGGGAAGCAATCGCTCGCGGTAAAAACTGTCGATGACGGTCACGGGGGCAAACATGAAGTGAAAGAACTGAAACTGGACACGCCCGGCACACTTTCAAAAACAGAATATGACCTGTATGTTGCCGATCTTGTAAATTACCTGGTTTATCTGGGTGAACCTGCCGCCACAAAGCGGGTGCAGATAGGAATTATTGTGATGCTTTTCCTGTTTGGCATGCTCGGGCTGACCTACGCCTTGAAACTTGAATTCTGGAAGGATATCCATTGATTATTTCTCAACCACCACGAATGTTAGGCTCACTTATGCCGAAAATTAACAAGTTATGATGACGTTGTACTCAGCCACTACCTGCCCGTTCAGCCACCGCTGTCGGATCGTGCTGTACGAGAAGGGGATGGATTTTCAGATTATTGATGTGGATCTTCACAACAAACCAGAAGATCTCGCGGTAATGACTCCCTATAGCCGCGTTCCGGTTCTGGTAGAGCGGGATCTTATTCTGTACGAGTCCAATATCATTAATGAATATATTGACGACCGCTTTCCACATCCGCAGCTAATGCCTGCGGATCCGGTGATGCGGGCCCGGGCGAGGCTGTTTCTCTATCGCTTCGAGCAGGAACTTTTCTGCCATATCGACTCGGTCGAACATAGCAATCAGAAAATTTCTGATAAGGCGCGCGCGACGATCCGCGATAATCTGACCGTAATTGCGCCGGTATTCGTTAAACAAAAATATATGCTGGGAGACGAATTTTCCATGCTTGATGTAGCGATTGCACCGCTGCTTTGGCGGTTGGATCACTACGGCATTCAACTACCTAAACAGGCTGCACCCTTATTAAAATTTGCCGAGCGCCTCTTCAGCAGGCCCGCATTCATTGACGCCCTTACCGCTTCCGAAAAAGCGATGCGCAAATGAAAGAGCTTTCCACTAAATCCTATTTGATTCGCGCTATTTATGAATGGTGCTCCGATAGTAGCTATACGCCCTATCTATCGGTCAAAGTGGATGCAGAAACTCGTGTGCCGAGTGAATTTGTGCAAAACGGCGAAATCATCCTCAACATCAGCCACGATGCAGCACATCACCTTACCTTGGGCAATGACGTGATACAGTTTTCCGCACGTTTTAATAGTATCTCCCGCGAGATCTCAGTCCCGGTTTATGCAGTCCAGGGAATATTCGCTAAGGAAACCTCGCAGGGTATTCTCTTTCCGCGTGAGGATGAAGCCAATATGGCACGGACAGAAGCTGGTATTGAAGAAATGAGCAAATCACAACCAACATCGCAAACCTCCTCACCCCTTGTTGGTGAAAAGCGCCGCTTTCAGGTCATCAAATAATTCTTCGGCTGCTGGTGCAGCACTCCACAAGTTTGCTCCCTCGCCTCCCAATCTCTATAATTGTCCCCGCGCCGGCATAGCTCAGTTGGTAGAGCAGCTGATTTGTAATCAGAAGGTCCCGAGTTCGACTCTTGGTGTCGGCACCAATAAACTCAATGGCTTACGGATAATTATCGGTAAGCCATTTTATTTGTGTAGACACTATGTAGACAGCGACTATCCAATCTTGTGTGCTATAAGTAATTTCTCAATACACGCATCGATATAGTACTCAGCACACTAAACTATTTCCCATACAAACTCTTAATCCCGAGATCAAGCGTTCGAGTCCATCAGGACTCACCAATAAAAACAGATATTTACAACTATGTACATATTTGTTTATTTTTAGTAGTACCCCCTTATAGTAGACTGGGTAGCTAGTGTAGTGAGTCATTCTGTTTGGAACTTAAGTGGCGATTGGCGCGGATGACTTTTTGCAGGATGTCATTAGCCTTGGCAGTCCAGACGAAAGGTGCGGGGGATTGGTTATGCATGGCGATGTATTCCTTGATGGCGG
>JACCWK010000084.1 GCA_013697655.1 Nitrosospira sp. | reverse complement strand
GTCTACCGGACAGCGCGCGGCGGTGGAGCACGCATCGTGGATAACTTCAGTGAGCGAAAGAAATCTCGCTCAGAAACAGAAGCAAAACCGGGGCAGCGCCGTTCCGCTGCATGTGATCGGCTACCCTCTTAAACTCGGCTTGATATTGTCTTGACTGAGGGGTCCACTTTATTAACCGGTAAAGATTATGAATATTTCAAGACTGCGGGGCAAAGCCCTACGCGGGAAGCAATGCTGGAAAAATGCCCGCGCTAATCTTATTCATCGTTGGGTCTGGACTGGAACAGGAAGTATATAAAGGGCAACGAGCCTTGAAATGGGCAGAAACAAAATAGGGGCGGCATCACTCGCTGCCGATTTAATAGGGTTATCTTTAAAACGGGTTAAATATTGCCCAATAAAATATTTCCCGTTTTATAAAAAGGAGAACTGAAATGGAACTACGGGTAGAAAGGACAGATTTTTCAGAGACTAGTACGATCGGTAAGCTATACGTTGACGATCAGTTTGAATGCTACACTCTGGAAGATAAAGTCAGGCCAGTCAAGATCAAGGGGAAGACGGCCATCCCTACGGGACGCTATGAAGTCATTATTAACTTTTCACAGCGATTTGGTCGCATGCTTCCGCTTTTTCTGAATGTGCCCAATTTTGAGGGGGTGCGGATACATCCCGGAAATACAGCCGCAGATACAGAGGGATGCATACTGGTGGGTGAGACGAAAGATGCAGGATTCATAGGGCAGAGTAAACTGGCTTTTGTACGGCTTTTTAATAAATTGAAGACGGCATCGGAGACCGAAAAGATCTTCATCGAAATAGCGTAGGGCATCCTCCGACAATGTCAAGCCTCTTAAAAATACTGCTCATCGGTTTTGCTGTTACCTTACACCTTGACACGCTTGCGCAAACGGAAGCGATTTCATTCGTGCATGAGAAAGTAGCTGTGCTGCCATCCGGAAAAAAAGTTGCGGTCACCTTTAAGGAACGTGCATGCAAAAGCGGTGAATGCCGCGAAGTCGATGCGGGCACATGGGGTATGGATGGGGGCGTTCCACGGTTCGTCACCGAGGTTTTTCTTGTCTCCATCAACGGCAACAAATTTGTCATTCCCGAGAAGTTCTATAAAGATTTTACCAATACTTATCAACTGAACGTTTTCGAACAAAAGAGACGTGTTGTCATCGAGCTCAAAGGTGGAGAGGGCGCAGGCGCCTACACAGCCCACTTCATGCTTGGTGGTATGTGCGGATTCGAGCGCAAGGTCTGCGGCGAGACGTGCAACGAAATCTGGGAGCGGACCACGTGGTACAACTCGTTTGCCTACGAAGCAGACGCGCAATGTAAAAGTGGAATTCGGTGATTCAAGAAGATTTCCGAAGGAGAATGCATGATTACTGTACTGGACGCGCTTTCGCGCGCCTTTCGCGATTTATTCCGGTTTCAGGTCTTGTGGATCGTAATATGGCCAATCCTGGCAGCAGCCTTGCTGTGGCTGATTCTGGGCGTGGCTTTCTGGAGCACTTTCTCAGGATGGATCGCAAGCGGTCTCACGGCGATTGGCATTCAAAGTTGGCTCGAAGGCGTGGAACCGAGGTGGGTTGCGTATGGGATTCAGGGAGTTGCCCATCTGATTCTTTTTGTGCCGCTGGTTTTTGTCACTGCCCTGGTAATTACCGCCTTGTTCGCCATGCCCGCTTTGATTCATCTGGTGGCCGATCGCGATTATCCGCAACTTAAACGCGAGAACGGCGGTGGTTTTGTCGGTAGTACGCTCAATGCCCTGGTTGCTATCGTGATCTTTATTGCCATATGGGTGATTTCTCTTCCATTATGGCTGGTGGGTGCCGGCGTCGTCATCCCGTTTGTCGCCGTGGCATATCTGAACCAGCGCCTGTTCCGTTACGACGCGCTGGCAGAGCATGCCAACCGCGAAGAAATACATGCCATATTTTCCGCTTGCCGGCCCTCGCTATGGGGGCTGGGATTGCTGACCGGTCTGGTACAATTTATACCGTTTCTAAATTTGTTCGCGCCGGTTCTGGCAGCGCTGGCTTTTATCCATTTCGGTCTGGCGCGGCTGGCACAACTGCGCCATTTGCGGTAATTGCGTAAAAATAAATGAATCGTTGCAATGGGGCGTTACTCGCCGTGCCTATGAATAATTACGTTATAGCGCGCTTAGCTGACGCAATCCATCTACCTCTATCTGTCTTATTAGTTTGAACCTGTTATGTAACAATGCCTCTTGAGGCACCACATTGGAGAGAATGTCCCATGCAGCTCCGTTCATTTCATTTCATGACGCTGGCAGTTGCAGCAGCGACCTGCAGCATCGCAGCGACTGCTATATTTGCGGATCCCGGGGTGAGCATGCCGGCATCTACGGTATCCGAGACCGCTCACAAACATTACGCGCAGTCGAATCCGGCAAGTCAGGCAGATCGGGATGGTCAAGTCGCACCCAGACTGCTGAACCTTGGTCCTCATGCATTTCCGGTCAGCACGCGGAATAAACTGGCGCAGCAGTTCATCAACCAGGGAATAAACCTGTCCTACGCATTTAATCATGCCGAAGCAGGCCGCGCATTCCGGGAAGCCGCACGGCTCGATCCCTCCCTTGCGATGGCGTATTGGGGTCAGGCCCTCGTGCTTGGTCCCAACATCAATGCAATGATGGAATCGAAGGACGAAATGACGGCAATGCAGCTTGTGCAGAAAGCCGCTTCGCTCATGGCCAGGGCGTCGTTGCGGGAACGGGCGCTCATCAGTGCGCTGGAAAAGCGCTACACCGGCAAGCCCGAGCAGCGCAAGATGAATGACAAAGCCTACGCAGATGCTATGCGGGATGTCCATGCGCGCTTTCCGGACGATCTCGACATCGCTATGTTTTATGTGGAATCCGTGATGGACCTCAACTCCTGGGGTTACTGGATGCGGGATGGTTATCCGCGCGAGGGAACCGCTGAAATCGTGGCGCTTACCGAGTCTGTAATGCAACGTAATCCGAAACATCCAGGCGCAGTGCATTTCTACATCCATCTCGTGGAGGCGACGAACACTCCCGAGTGGGCGGAAAAGGCGGCAGATAACCTGCTTACGCTCATGCCCGCGGCCGGGCATGCGGTACACATGCCGTCGCACATCTATCAGCGGGTGGGCCGCTACGCCGACGCGATAAAAAGTAATCAGCTTGCCATGGCAGCTGACGAGGATTATCTCTCGCACCGCCATGCACAGGGCATGTACCCCATAATGTACACTCCCCATAACATTCACTTTCTCTGGTTTGCCGCTACGATGGACGGGCAAAGCCGGCTTGCGATCGAATCGGCACGAAAGGTGGCCGGTACGATAGATGATGCGGCGCTGGAGGCGGTGCCGGGGACGGGGGTATTCCGTGTAGTACCGTACTGGGCTTACGCAAGGTTCGGGAAGTGGAATGAGATTCTGCAGGAGCCGGCGCCACCCTCCACAAACGCGTTTCTGAAGGGCGGGTGGCATTATGTTCGCGGTCTGGCGTTTACCGCGACTAGGCAGTTGCAGCGGGCCGAGCAGGAACTGGAAGCGCTACGCCGGATCATTAAGGATGGATCGCTGGATTGGCCGCTTATGTCGTTAAATACCGCGCGCGACGTGTTGAGTGTGGGTCCCGAAGTGCTTGCAGGCGAAATCGCGGTGGCTCGCGGACAGTTCGACTCCGCCATCGCACACCTTGAGCGAGCGGTTCGCCTTGAAGATTCCCTGGCTTATACGGAACCGTCGGAATGGCAGTCTCCTCCACGGCTTACGTTAGGGGCTGTCCTGTTGGAATCGGGTCGTCCCGTTGAAGCGGAAACAGTGTACTGGGAGGATTTACGACGAAATCGCAACAACGGATGGGCTCTTTTTGGGCTTCTGCAGGCGCTGCGTGCGCAAAAAAAAGACGAGCAGGCAACACTGATCGAGGCACGTTTAAAAGAGGCTTGGGGACGTGCCGACGTGCAGCTCAATGCCTCGCGTTTCGGATGCGTGGCAACTCCTCCCGCAACGACAGCGCCATAGCACGACTACAGGCAACAGCGGGACGAGAGAAGTACAAAACGTCATGACGGAAAAACAGTCAGCACCTGAACCTCTGATATGCACAATCGGGCACTCAACCCATCCACTGGATGAGTTTGTCAGCCTGCTGAAAATAAATGAGGTTACCCATGTCCTGGATGTGCGCACCGTTCCGCGTTCACGGCAAAATCCTCAATTCAACAAAGAAACCTTACCAGACTCCTTGCGGGCCGCTGGCATCAATTACACGCATATGCCCGGGCTCGGCGGATTGCGCCACGCCCATAAGGATTCAGTCAACGGTGGCTGGCGCAATGCTTCTTTTCGCGGCTATGCTGATTATATGCAAACCCCGGAATTCACCGTGAATGTGCAGGATGTCATGGGTATTGCCTCGTACGATCGCTGTGCGCTGATGTGCGCCGAAGCGGTTCCGTGGCGTTGCCATCGTTCATTGATCGCCGACGCGCTTACGCTTCGCGGCGTGCGGGTGGAAGACATTATCAGTACCAAAGGGCGCAAGCTGCACGCGATGACGCCCTGGGCCAGAACGGAGGGCCTGAAGATCACGTATCCTCCGGATACAACAACTGCCGTTGCTGACAAGTAAATTTTAAATAAACAAAGCCATCCCCGGCGTTGCCGGCGCGGATATCGGGATTTAAACGGAGTGAACATCAATAGCAGAGGAGCATGACTATGAAAACATTCTGGACAGCATTCGCTATCATGGCTGTACTGGGTTTGCAGCCGGCCCTGGCATATGAGGATATCTTTGCGCGGAAGCCGGCGCCGGAAAAGGATCAGTTGAAACAAGGAGGGCAGCAGCAGGGAAAGGAGAATAGCCGGGCGAGACAGCGGGGAAAGCAGCAGGGACAGGCAAATAGCCAGAATAGTCAGACAAGGCCGTGGGAGGTCAGGCCATGGGAGCAGGGGAAGGAGGATAGTCAGACAAAGCCATGGGAGGCGAGACCTTGGGATCCGCAGCAGAAAGCTACGGAGGAAAGACGCCGGGCTGGCAGGAAAGCGCGAAAAGAGCGGGTCGAGAGGAGAAATGCACAGGTGCAGGAGGTTGATTCCCAGGAGCGGGTGAGGCAGCGTCAGGGCAAATGGCAGAGGCATCAAATGGATAGCCAGCGGTACAACCCCACTCCGGTGCGGTAAGCCAAATGGATAGCGGGGATACCAGGCATACCAGGTATATGGGCGAGAATTCGTCTGGGATCACCAACGCCGCATTGGTCCGAATTCCGGTGAGTTACTTGAGCAGTCAACTGAAATCGCAATGGATCAGATCCCCAATGCGCTCGAGGGTGATATCGGCCGGCGGATATAAAGCAACATTAGCGGGATCGTGGGCGTAATGACCCTGCCGAGGGAAGACGGTAGTCAAGCGCGCCCCCATGTTACTTTTCATCGAAGCAAGGATACGCAGCTTGTCATCCACCAGCACATAGTGGCGGGCAGGATATCGTGCCTCCACGGCCTGCAGCATTTTTTCCTTGTGAATGTAGATCAGTACCCGGCCTTCGACCGCTTCCCACAATCCCGAGCGCTGGATCTTGCGTGGCTGGAACACGACGTCGCCATCCGACAGGATAACCGGCTGCCCCCAGCGGCGAACGTACGAGAGCGCGTCGATTGCATTGGCATAAAGACGGTCGGCAAAGGGGTATTCCAGCAGAAATCCGGACATGAGCAGCAGCTCCGGATTATTGATGTTGCTGATGCGATATCGCTGCAGGGCTCCCAGATAATCGGCATAGCCCAGTTCGGCTCGCAATGATTCGAATATGGTCCAGTACAGATCGCTACTCTCGCGACCGAACTCATGTACAAGATGATGCTTCAGATCCTCAATCACGCGGTCATTGTCCAGCAGCGTGTTGTCCACATCGAACAGGAATACAAACTCTTCCGGCGTTGTCATGGTGTAGTCTGCTCCAATGGGGGTTTATGCCATCGCGTAGCCATGGTCACGTCAGCTTTTGCCGAACAAAGTGGCTATATTGCAGGAATTCCTCAACCAGTTGCTAGTGTAGTGAGTCATTCTTGAGGGAACCTATATTGTAGATTGCACTCTAATGAAAGGACGACATTCCTGGAGTGAGAAATGCGAGTTGCATCCGAAATCGATTTGACGCCAGAAGAGCGGGAATC
>JACCWK010000075.1 GCA_013697655.1 Nitrosospira sp. | reverse complement strand
AACGAGATTGAGCGACTGTTCAGAAGACTGAAGGGATTCCGGCGCATCTTCTCGCGCTTCGAGAAACTGGATGTGATGTTCATTGGCTTCATCCATTTCGCCTTGATCGTCGAAGGACTTAGATTGTGTTAACAGGCCCTAAGATATACACTAAAGCGGAATGGATAAAGATAATGTTCAGAGACGGGTACCTTGGCGACAATTGGATCAGCCCGGACTTTAGTCGGGTGTAAACAAACGATGCGGTCCGGAAGCTATTTTATGTCTATGACAAGATACCTCAAAACATTTGCTCAACTTTTTTTCCGAGACTACTCCTTCTACCACATCTATGGGCGGGACTGCAAAAATGGGAGAGCACCGCTACCTGCGGTATTTCGATTCCAGCCCATCGAAAAGAACGAAATTGACAGCTCCCAGGATGAGATGATTATTGAACAGACGTGGTATCACGGGCAGTGTGCTCATGCGTATACTTGCATTGAAGATTCGCGGATTGTTGGCTTAATTTTTTTCTGGTACGGTGAAGGCTACAGCAAAAGAAACTTCTGGCCGCTCGCAGATCAGGAAGCCAAGCTGGTACAGCTCTTTGTTCTTCCAGCGACGCGTGGGCGTGGCATCGGGAAAAGCCTTATAGAATTCGCCACGCAAGATATGTATCGTAGAGGGTTCAAGTATGTGTATGCGCGCATTTGGCGGTCAAACGTATCCTCTTTAGGGGCGTTCGAGCGTGCTGGCTGGGCGCGCATGGCTACTGTAATAGAAATTTTCTTGCGTGGAAGAAGCAAGCCCTTCAGATTAGAGCTTAGGAAAATACTTTCCTAAAAATGGATAGAGAAAACATTAATTGCTGGGTCACCAGACGCGATGTTTATCCGTGTTGTTCGCGCCATGCCTTTTTACGAGTGGCATATTCAGGGCGAGATGGGGCTTCAGAGCGTAGAGTGGAAGGACAACATGTCTCCCCACCCCTAACAGATTGATTAGGGCGGTACATGAGTGAGAATTACAATACCCAGACCTGCCCTGGACCTGCCAATGTTTTGAACCATTCATTCCGATCTGACGATGTGGTGAAACTGGGACACAGGACCTGAACCCACCTAACGGTGGGCATACTCCCAACCTAACCATATATCCTGGAAAACTATGCTGAGGTTTCGCATCACATATGGGATGCAGGAACGCTGTTTACTCAATCCTTGCAAGAGATTTCATTCGTGCCCAGCGTTTTTTCTGCCAGATAATAATTCCCGTAACGGACAGCGTCGCTACCAGCAACCCCATTGCGGAAATAAAAATACGCCCAGGCAGACCGAGGATCCGTCCGGAGTGCAAGGGAAACTGGGCTTGCATGAAAATGTCACCCGCGCTACCGGTGCCTGGAACCGTGTCTCCAGCAGGTGATCCATCTCGACCATCAAAATAAAGCGAGGGGTTGCCTAAACCCATATCGCCGTGATCGTGCCCCGCCTCATAAAATGTTACACCGTAAATACCAAAATCGGGGTCATAAAAAATACCCCCGGGCGGCGCAGTCCATCCACGCTTTTCGGCTTCCGCACTGGCGAGTTGAACAATGCTGCGCCGATCAATCGTTGGTTCTATTGGCTGCTCAGGAGGGCTGGGCGCCCGCGTAATGAAAGGACTCGGAGTAAGTGTGGAGAATAGAGATACCAGCGGCCGCATGACCTGTAAATTGAGATTCATCGATACCGCCGTTATGGACAGAATCAGCAAAAATCCCCACACCCACACCCCGCTGGAACGATGCAAATCAAAGTTGAGCTTGCTCCTCCCCTGGCGCCACCGAAAAAGGAAAGACTTGCGCCATGCACTCGCTTTGGGAAAAGAAATCCACAATGCAATGAAGCAGTCCAGAGCCCAGACAATGGCAAGAATTCCCATAAACAGGATCCCAAACTCGACACCAAACCCATCGGGGATATACATGCTGTAATGCAACTTGTACAGGAATGGAAGTAAATTTTCACGGCTAAGTGAAATCTCGCCCCACATTCGCTTCCCTCGTATTTCTCCATTCACAGGATCGAGTGCAATCTGGTTAAAATCTAACTCGAAAGGCTTGCCTGAGATCGGGTCGAGACGTGGACGGACGCCAAGACCGACGTTATGCCCGGATTCCACCGCCAGCGGAACCCAGGTTATCAACAACCGGGGATCGGCCGCTTCCATCTTTTCGGCAACATTCAATGGTGGGAGCGGCGTTCCTTGTCCGCGCGCTTCAAATAACTGCGGATTGAGCCACTCATCCAGTTCATGGTCCCATGAAATTATAGCGCCGGTCAGTCCGGAGATGAACAGGAATACAGCCAGGAAAAGACCTGCCCAGCGATGCATCAGGACCAAAAAATTACGTCCGACCCAAAGTCTGTTTGCACGCGTTTTCTGGAGTTCGATTACATTGGCCATTGCAGGGTAAAACTCTGTTTCATTGCATCAAACCGCGCTGTTAAAGGCTACCGTTGGTTTTGCGGGCGCCGGGCGGTCTTTCATCGGCGCTGGGCTATTAACGATCAGGCATCCGCTCTCCATGCGTATCAGGCGATCGGCAAGGTGGAAGTAGCGATCATCGTGCGAAATCACCAATACGGCCTTGCCCATGGCGCGTAGCTCAGGAAGTACCTCACGATAAAATACTTCCTTGAATACCGGGTCCTGATCCGCCGCCCATTCATCAAACATAAAAAATGGCCGGTTCTCCAGATAGGCCACCACCAGCGCCAGGCGCTTGCGCTGCCCTTGTGACAATTCAAGTGTAGTGAAAGCGCCATCCTTGACTTTAACTTTGTTTTGCAAATGCAACTTGGCCAGGAGTCGATTGCCTTCACTATCCAGATCGACACCACCTGTCTCGAGGAGGCGCTCGAAAAGATGAAAATCCGAAAAAATTGTCGAAAATAGCTGCCTATAACGATCCCGGTTCGTATCATCCACTACATTGCCGTTGAAGATTATTTGCCCTTCCTCCGGCGGGTAAAGTCCGACCAGCAACTTAGCCAAGGTAGTCTTGCCGCTGCCGTTACCGCCGACCAGAAAGGTGATCTGTCCCGGACGGAACTCCAGGTCAATCGGACCCATGGTAAACAATTCGTCGCTTTGTTCTTGATAATAACGGTGCAATACGCCTTGAAGCGTAATGCAGTGCAAGGAGGGCGGAGAAAGCCCATCCGTTTGTATTTCCGAAGCTGCCATGGTCCGTGTAATCTCGTCGATCCGATCGGCGGACACCTGCGCCAGGTTAGCTCGCGGAATGTTCAGCAGGAGCGCTTCGAGCGGACCCACCATATACACAAACACAAGTGCGAAGCCCGTCATTACTAGGGCCCGATTAGGCACGTCACCCACCAGTACAAACAATACCATGCCTATAAAAGCATAGATCAAGAAATTACCCCAACTTGCCGACCCGATAAACAGGGACATTCCGAAAGTCCGTTCACGGCGGACGATCTCAATCGAGTTTCCAAGCACGTTATCATAAAATGCGACCCGTTTATCACGATTCAGGCGCAACTCCTTTGCCCCATCCGTCAGGGAACGAAAGTAGGCAAACAACCTGTCCTGCTCTTGAGCGGCAACATCCAAATGCCGTATGGCACGCAAATGCGCAAGATGGTAGCCGAAAGAGCCCAACCCGATGACAATAACTGCGAGCAGGAATACCTGCCAGGAAAGCAGCGCCATATAAATCAGACATCCGATGACGATCACCGCATTCGTCAGTATCACGGGGAAGCTTACAAAAAATTCAGCGACATGCGTGCAATGCTCGGATAGTGCGGACTGTACGCGTGCGGCGCCAATCACCTCAAGATGCCGATAGTCGGAAGCTATCACGCGCTTCGCGATAAAGCTGCGTAATTCAGCATGAGCGCGCTGGCCCAGACGTTCAAATAAAATATTCGCAACCATATAGCTGAGCATTACCGCAACCGCGGTTCCCGCAAAAATTAGCGCCATTTCTCCGCGGTCTGGCGCTTCCGCCGTCAGTGCGGAACTGATCTGGGCCAGCAGGAATACACTGCAAGCGCCATGCACCACGCTTGCAAACGAGGCACCTATTAACAAGGTTCTTGATTGACTGATGAGATACTTGAGCACGGTTGTCTCGTAATAAAGAGAGATATGAAGGTGACGAATGATCATCATAAATATTTATGCCTCTAAACCATTTTCAGTTTTATCTGAGTATGCGTCAGGCAAGCGTTGAGGAGGCGTAATGGCAACTCTGCTTCCCATTCCCGCCGGTTGAAGCGGTAACAGAACTCATTGAGATACTC
>JACCWK010000034.1 GCA_013697655.1 Nitrosospira sp. | reverse complement strand
TTGCATAGCCAACCTGGGCGGCAATCAGATCAATGCTGTCACTGCTTGTTTGCAGCAGGTGTACTGCGCGCTCGACACGAAGATCCTGAAAATAGGAAAGCGGAGTCTTGCCCAGTATGGTCTTCAGTCGACGTGCGAGGGTTCTCTCACTGGTACCGGCTGCGTTTGCTGCTGCACCAAGCGAGAAACCCTCGGTTAGCCGGTTGCGTGCCCACTGTTCAAACCGCTCGATCAGCGGATCCGTATGCATGAGGTGGTCAGGAATCATGAAAAACGCCTGCGATGGGCGCGGATCGATCACAAGATAACGCGCTGTCAATGCTGCCAGTGACGGGCTGCTGCGCCTTATCAGCCATAGCGCCAGATCAATATGTGCCAGTGCTGCCCCCGCCGTGACAAAACGGGATGAACCCACGACCATGCGCGATTCTTCCAGCCTGACGCGGGGATAACGCTCGCGGAACAGGGGGGCAAGCCACCACGAGGTCGTGGCGCTCTGTCCGTCGAGCAGCGATGTATTTGCAAGAACAAAGGTTCCGGTGCAGGCGGCACTTACCAGAGCTCCACCATTAGACCATTGTCGCAACAACTCCCCTGCATCCGCCACGTCGCGTCGTTCAAGCGCCACTTGCAGCGTTTCGGGCATTTTTGCGCCAAGCGCAGGAATCAGCACAATATCCGGGCGCGAAAGCCGCGCCGCCGATACCACCGGTACCGACAGCCCCTGGTTGGTGTGTACCCGGCGGCGAACACCCACGACAGTTATCTCAAAATGAATCGAAGGAGTCCCGGCGGACCCCGCCAGATCGTTGGCGATACTAAAGGTGTCGAGGACGGTGGATAGACCGGTGTCAAAAACTTCAGCGAGGGCAAAGATATAGATACGCATGGCAGGAATTATACCATAATTGTCAATCTTGCCACTTGGCAGGAATCGATATCACCATTAGAGTCTGCCTCTCGTAGTTCAACTTCAGAAAGGAGAAATCACCATGGTAAAAGTTGCCCTGTTAGTACGCTTGCAAGCGAAGCCCGGGAAGGAAACTGCCGTCGCCAGCTTCCTTGAAAGCGCCCTCGCCCTGGCGAATCAGGAAACCACCACGCCGGTCTGGTTCGCACTACGGCTGGGGCCCGCGACTTTCGGTATCTTCGATGCCTTCGCGGACGAAGCGGGACGCTCGGCACATTTGGCCGGCCCGATCGCAGCGGCGCTGATGGCCAATGCCGCCGAATTACTCGCCGAACCCCCGCAGATCGATCAGGTAGACGTGCTCGCTGCCAAACTACCACACTAAAAACTGGATCCAGCAGCTCGGATGAAGCGTGGAGGAACCCGAGCTGCATTGTGTAGTCTTTTAATGCGTGCTTGTATGCAGCAACCGTGTTACGGCTAAGACCGAGATTTGACTGAAGTGACAGCCATGCGGCGATGGAATCTATTTGTTATTGGCTCGTACAAACTCGATCACCATGATTCTGTCAGCAGGACACCATGCGCATGTTTAGATGTGAACAATGCGCCTTGCGTCTATACTCCTCGGAAACTATATATGGCCCAACAGAACTAGAATCAGAACCACCACCAGTACAAATCCGATACCACCGGTTGGCCCATATCCCCAGTTGCTGCTGTGACCCCATGTCGGAATCACACCCACAAGCGCAAGCACCAGCAAAATTACAAGAATCGTTCCAATGCTCATTTTGCTTCTCCTAGTTTGGTTTGCCATCATCCATTTTTATTATTGTTCTTTTCCTAAGTTTTATCTGTTCGTTTGCGTACAAAATACGGTGCATTCCTTTTACATTTACGAGGAAATCTCATCGACGGGGGAGCGGGATGGGCAATGCTTCAGACTAAGTTATACGATGCAGGAGGTCGTCAAGGAGCTTGAGATAGGGCAGACATGTTATTCAAATTCCTGCGCGAGCATGGACTCCTGATGCCCATCAACGAGCCTTTTCCGCAGCATATTGATGCCCGGTACTTTCGAGTGGTGAAGAGGAATATTGTGATCGGCTAGGAAAAAGTCACACTTATGCCCGTACAACTGGTGACGGGTGGAAGCTTGTCTTTATTCAGAAGAGGTTGGGTAGTAATCAGCAGAGGGTTGGAAGGACGGCAAAAAGATATGTCAATTTTGCCCGCGCATTACCAATCCTTGGGCGAATTGTTCGGCGACAATTACCCTGTCCGGTCGGCGACAACTATCTTGACCGGTTGACCGATACGTAGGACAACGGTGAGTTTCAATTTTATTGGGAGCTCACTCTTGCCAGGAAAACGTATCACTCAACATCAAGAGAGTTTATATATGAG
>JACCWK010000013.1 GCA_013697655.1 Nitrosospira sp. | reverse complement strand
CTGAGCTGATCGCTAAAATTATTGCACGCGTTCAGTTCAAAAACGGTGTCATTACAGGAATGGAAAATCATCAAAGAGTCGCCGCCTGATCATGTGCCCCCATACACAACATTTGACTATAACTCCTTTCACTGCCGGTCAGGTAGCTCCGCAGCTGGGAATGAGTAAAGTGGTTTGCTACCGGTCTGGCAACTCGAAAGAGGATGTGACATCGGGTTACTCGGTCATGGGTCTTCTGCGGACGATCAACCTGCCAGTGAACTCCTGCACGACCTCGTCATGCTGGTTGCGGATTCTATTGCGGATCAAAACCGTGCCCCGGTCAGTATGCGAGCGTGGTGGCGTAACTTCGAGTACTTCACTGGCGACGCGCAGAGTATCGCCGGGACGGGTGGGTCGCGGCCAGGCAATCTCGCCTCCCATGCCGATAAGACCACCAGTGGGAATACCGAGATCTACCAACAACCGCATCGTGATCGCAGCGGTATGCCAGCCACTTGCGGCCAGGCCTCCAAACAAGGTATCGCGCGCGAGTTGCTCATCCAGGTGGAAGGGCTGTGGATCGAAAGCGGCGGCAAAGGCTTTGATCTCATCTTCACTGACGGTGTGCGTATCGGTTTCAAAGTGCTGCCCTACGCTCAAGTCTTCAAAGTAATAGTTGCGGGTGCTTTTTGGCGTGTCCATGTCTATACTGAAGTCGCTCTTCCAGACTGATTGCATTTGCGCTGAAAAATATATCGTGGATGAATGCGTTATTATTGCCTGGTACAAACATGCCATTTAAGGGGCTGGGGGACACCTCATTCGACCAGCCGGCTATATAGCGGGTAGCGACGATCGTATTTCGGCCATGAGACCCGCCCGATCTTGCTCCAGCCGTTGAATGAGGCCCTCGTGCGCGTCACTTGCGGGATCATGTTTTACACCCCAGCGTAAGAGTTCAAGTATTGCAGGCATCAGATCCAGACCTTTTTCGGTGGGCGTGTAAATAATCCTGCGCGCGTTCACCGGGTCGGATCGCCGTAGAACGATGTCGCATTGCTCCAATTTCTTTAGCCGATCAGAAAGGATATTGGAAGCGATTTTTTCCGGTGAGGTCAGGAAATCTCTAAAATACCGCTTGTGCTTGAAAATAATGTCACGAATGACGAGCAGAGTCCACCTATCGCCCAATACATCAAGCGCACAACTGACTGGGCATGAGGAACGCCTGATCTGGTCCGGTTTGGTCATCGGGGTCTACTTATAAATTTAGGTTGCGTTTTTCAATTAAACTATTATACTTTTATCGTGAGACATAGTCCGTCGATAGATTGAATTTTTTTCAAGTTTGGTACATCTAACGAAGTATAGAAGATTTCGTTCCATCGGCGGGTATTTCGTCTCAACCAACTCGTAACAATTGTTGTATCTTTATCGGTCAGAATTTTCAGGAATAGATTAGAGATAAAACAGGAGGTAACTAAAATGGCAACAACACTGGGAACAAGCAGCCACGCGGGGTCGAGTGGTCGCGATTACGACATGTCGCTGTGGTACGACTCGAAGTGGTACAAGTTTGGTCTGTTGACCATGCTTGGGGTAGCAATATTCTGGATCTGGTTTCAGCGGACCTTTGCCTACTCGCACGGCATGGACTCGATGGAACCGGAGTTTGAGAAGGTATGGATGGGATTGTGGCGGGTGCACATGGTAGTGATGCCGATCTTTGCGCTGATCACATGGGGCTGGATCTGGAAGACACGGGACACCAACCTGGACAACCTGGACCCGAAGCTGGAAATCAAGCGTTACTTTTACTGGATGATGTGGCTGGGCGTGTACCTGTTCGGCGTGTACTGGGGCGGCAGCTTCTTCACCGAGCAGGATGCATCGTGGCACCAGGTCATCATCCGTGACACCAGCTTCACCCCGAGCCATGTGGTAGTATTTTATGGCTCCTTCCCGATGTACATCGTGTGTGGCGTGGCCAGCTACCTGTATGCCATGACGCGTTTGCCGCTGTATGCACGGGGCACCTCGTTTCCGCTGGTGATGGCCATCGCGGGCCCGCTCATGATCCTGCCGAACGTAGGCTTGAACGAATGGGGTCATGCCTTCTGGTTCATGGAAGAACTGTTCAGCGCACCGCTGCACTGGGGCTTCGTGATACTGGGCTGGTCGGGACTGTTCGCTGGGGGCATCGCAGCGCAGATCATCACCCGCTACTCCAACCTGACGGACGTCATCTGGAACAACCAGAGCAAAGTCATCCTCAACAACCGGATCGTACCGTAACCGGTTATTGGCGAAACATGAGGATTCGGCTGAAACTCTGAACCCCGTCTCAAGACCACCCCTCCCCTGCAAGCCAGGTGGTGGGGTGGACTCGTAACGGTGACCCCAACCAGAGCCGGCAGAGATCTCTCAGAGGTATCCGAACAGAAACACAGGCAGCAGCGCAGCGCCAAGGGAACGCATAGGGCACCGCAAACGGACGCCGCAGCCATGGCGCCCCGCAGCGGTTGAGCAACAAACGCAGCATCGCAACGGCAGCACATATTATTCATGTTTAAAGATCGTATGACATACTTGAGGGGAGGGCGCGATGAGCAGAACAGATGAAATTTTAAAGGCGGCCAAGATGCCGCCGGAAGCAGTAAAGATGTCCAGGATGATAGACGTCATCTATTTTCCGATTTTATGCATCTTGTTGGTTGGCACCTACCACA